>NZ_JAWQLY010000017.1:0-53301 GCF_033446685.1 Halomonas sp. HP20-15
GCCGCCCGGCGGGTGGCCGCCCCGACCATCGTCAGGCAGCTTCACGAAAAGGCCCCCGGACACCCGGGGGCTTTTTTATGCCTGAGGGAAACGGGCGCTGGCCTCGCTCATCAACAGCTACTCATGAAAACGCCGGGGCTGGAAACAGCCACCGGCGTGATGTGATGGAAGCGAGACAATCAACAGCGAGCCGTAACCCTAATGGTGGGCTCGCTGGCTGGCGTCGAGCATCTCGCGCGCGTGGGCGAGGGTGCGATCGGAGAGCTTGACGCCCCCCAGCATGCGCGCCAGTTCGCGAACGCGACCGGCGCTGTCGAGCAATACCATCTGGGTCTGGGTGGTATCTTCCTCGGCCTGCTTCTCGATATGCAGATGATGATGTGCCTGGGCGGCGACCTGCGGCAGGTGGGTGACGGTCATCACCTGACCATTTTCGCCCAATCGACGCAGCAACTGGCCGACGATTTCGGCGGTGGCCCCGGACACGCCGACATCCACTTCGTCGAAGATCAGCGAGGGGATGGTGCTGTGACTGGCGGCGACCACCTGAATCGCCAGGCTGATGCGCGACAGCTCGCCCCCCGAGGCGACCTTGGCGAGCGGCCGCGGCGGCTGCCCGGGATTGGCGCTGATCAGGAAGCGCACCGTCTCCATGCCGTCGGGTTGCGGCGTTTCCCGGGCACTGACCTCTGCCGCGAAATGCGCCTTGCCCATCGCCAGGAAGCCCAACTGTGCCTGAACCTCTTCGGCAAAGGCCGTCGCTGCCTGACGGCGAGCGTCGCCGATGGCGCGAGCCTGGGCGCGATACCGATCGCGCGCCTCGGCCACTTCGGTGGTCAAGGCGTCCAGGTCATGATCGCCCCCTTCCAGCGTAGCCAGCTCGTCGCGCAGGCCGGCATGCAGGGCGGTCAGCTCGTCGGGCATCACATGATGCTTGCGAGCGATACGATGGACTTCGCCAAGGCGTTGCTCGACATGCGCCAGGCGCTCGGGGTCGAGTTCCGTGTTGTCGGCGAAGTGGCGCAGCTCACGGGCGGCTTCCTCGATCTGGATACGCGCTTCACCGAGCATGCCGCGGGCCTCGGCCAATGTGCCACGCTCGGCACCTGGCAGGGCGTCGAGGCGCGCCAGCGCCTGATGAAGCAGGTGCAGGGCGCCGCCCTCGTCGTTGTCGCAGCAATCGACGGCGAACTGAGTGTCGCTCAACGTCTGTTCGGCATGGGCGAGTTCTTCCTGGTCGCGTTCCAGAGTCTGCAGCTCGTCTTCCGCCAGGGCCAGTTGGTCGAGCTCCTCGACCTGATAGCGCAGTAGCTGCCGACGCGCCTGCAGTTCGTCGCTGGTGTCGGCCAGACGCTTGAGCCGACGACGCAGCTCCTGCCAGTGACGGTAGATGACGCCCAGTTCGCCAACCGCTTCGGCCAGCCCCGCGAAATCATCGAGCAGGCGGCGATGCGTGTCCTCGCGCAACAGCGCCTGATGGGCATGCTGGCCATGGATCTCGATCAGGTGATCGCCGAGTGCCTTGAGATCGCCGATGGTGCAGGGCTGGCCGTTGATCCAGGCCTTGGAACGGCCGCTGGCGGTGACCACTCGGCGCAGCAGGCAATCCTCGCCGGGCAGCTCGCGCTCCTCGAGCCAGGCCTGTGCTTCCGGCAGGCGGGCGATATCGAAACGCGCGCTGAGGTCGGCACGCTTGGCGCCATGGCGCACGCTGCCGGCGTCGGCGCGTTCGCCGAGGCACAGCCCCAGGGCGTCGAGCAGGATCGACTTGCCCGCCCCGGTCTCGCCGGTTATGGCGGTCATGCCGGCGTGCAGGTCGAGATCGAGCGTATCGACGATGGCGAAGTCACGAATGGCGAGTTGTACCAGCATGGCCACCTCCGGGTGGGGTTCGCCGCGTAGATGAAAGAGTCTGTGTGTTTATACAGTAGCCCACGATGAAACTGCAATCCTCGGCCGAGTGTCTTGCATGCCTTGAGATCGTCCGCGACATCCCCATATAGGTGAGCAAACCGACAATGCCCGCGGCCGTTGCGCCGTGGGTCGATTTCAGGAGAGCGACATGGCCAAAGATCCCCAGACGCCGCTGGATGAAGAACTCGAACGTGCCGAGCAGGACGCCGAACCTCAGCGGGAGACGCTCGAGGGTCAGCTCGACGAGGCGGAGGCCGGTGAGGCAGCCATGGCCGACGAGGCGGCGACCGATGCCGAGGTCATGGCCGACCCCGAAGCCGAGGTGCTGGCGGCCAAGGTAGAGGAGCTCGAACAGGCGCTGACCGAAGCCAAGGATCAGGCGCTGCGCGAGGCCGCCGAGGCGCAGAACGTACGCCGCCGCGCCGAGCAGGATATCGACAAGGCGCGCAAGTTCGCCCTCGAGAAATTCGTCAAGGAACTGCTGCCGGTGGTCGACAGCCTGGAGAAGGCGCTCGAGTCGATGGGCGAAGACGCCAGCGAAGTGCATCGCGAAGGGGTCTCGATGACCCTCAAGCTGCAGCTCGACACGCTGGGCAAGTTCGGCGTCGAGGCGATCGAGCCGCAGGGCGAGCCGTTCGATCCGCAGTACCACGAAGCCATGGCCATGGTGCCCAACCCCGACGTCGAGCCGAACTCGGTCATCGAAGTGATGCAGAAGGGTTATCTGCTCAATGGCCGCCTGGTTCGCCCGGCCATGGTAGTGGTCAGCCAGGCGGCCAACGGGGGGTGAATCGCCGCTAGCCCTTGAAAGGCGCGGTCGAGCCCCCACATAGACGACAAAGACGCGGCATCGCTGCCGCACGGATTGGCAAGCAACGATTCTTCGAGGTGTTTTACATGGGACGCATCATAGGTATTGACCTGGGGACCACCAACTCTTGTGTCGCCGTGCTCGACGGCGACAAGCCCAAAGTCATCGAGAACGCGGAAGGCGCGCGTACCACGCCGTCGATCATCGCCTATACCGATGACGGCGAGACGCTGGTCGGACAGGCCGCCAAGCGCCAGGCGGTGACCAACCCGAACAACACGCTGTACGCCATCAAACGTCTGATCGGTCGTCGCTTCAAGGACGACGTGGTCCAGAAGGACATCAAGATGGTGCCCTACAAGATCGCCGAGGCCGACAATGGCGACGCGTGGGTCGAGGTCAACGGCAAGAAGCTGGCCCCGCCGCAGGTCAGCGCCGAGGTGCTGAAGAAGATGAAGAAGACCGCCGAGGACTATCTCGGTGAGGAAGTAACCGAAGCGGTGATCACCGTGCCGGCCTACTTCAACGATTCCCAGCGTCAGGCGACCAAGGACGCCGGACGCATCGCCGGGCTCGAGGTCAAGCGCATCATCAACGAGCCGACCGCGGCCGCGCTGGCCTACGGCATGGACAAGGCGCGTGGCGACAAGACCATCGCCGTCTATGACCTAGGTGGCGGTACCTTCGATATCTCGATCATCGAAGTGGCCGACGTCGACGGCGAGACCCAGTTCGAGGTGCTGGCCACCAACGGCGACACCTTCCTGGGCGGTGAGGATTTCGACCTCAAGCTGATCAACTACCTGGTCGATCAGTTCAAGGCCGACAGCGGCATCGACCTGTCCGGCGACAACCTCGCCATGCAGCGTCTCAAGGAAGCCGCCGAGAAGGCCAAGATCGAACTCTCGGCCGCGCAGCAGACCGAAGTCAATCTGCCGTACATCACCGCCGACAACACCGGGCCGAAGCACCTCAACGTCAAGATCACTCGGGCCAAGCTCGAGTCGCTGGTCGAGGATCTGGTCAAGCAGTCGCTGGGGCCGTGCAAGACCGCGCTGGCCGACGCCGGGCTGTCCAATTCCGAGATAGATGACGTGATCCTGGTCGGCGGCCAGACGCGCATGCCGATGGTCCAGGCCAAGGTCGCCGAGTTCTTCGGCAAGGACGCCCGCAAGGACGTCAACCCGGACGAGGCCGTGGCCGTGGGCGCGGCGATCCAAGGCGGCGTGCTCGGCGGTAACGTCAAGGACGTGCTGCTGCTCGACGTGACCCCGCTGACGCTGGGCATCGAGACGCTGGGTGGCGTGATGACCCCGCTGATCGAGAAGAACACCACCATCCCGACCAAGAAGACCCAAACCTTCTCGACCGCGGATGACAACCAGACGGCGGTGACCATTCACGTGCTGCAGGGCGAGCGCAAGCAGTCCGGCCAGAACAAGTCGCTGGGCCGCTTCGACCTGGCCGACATTCCGCCGGCGCCGCGTGGCGTGCCGCAGATCGAGGTCGCCTTCGATCTCGACGCCAACGGCATCCTCAACGTGTCCGCCAAGGACAAGGCCACCGGCAAGGAACAGTCAATCGTCATCAAGGCCTCCAGCGGCCTGACCGACGAAGAGATCGAAAAGATGGTTCAGGACGCCGAGGCGCACGCCGCCGAGGACAAGAAGTTCGAGGAACTGGTCCAGCTGCGCAACCAGGCGGACGGCATGATCCACGCCGCGCGCAAGACCCTCGACGAAGCCGGCGACAAGGCGAGCGCCGAGGAGAAGGAGAAGATCGAGAGCGCGATCAGCGAACTCGAGGAGGCGCTCAAGGGCGACGACCAGGAGGCCATCCAGGCCAAGCTGGACGCGCTCACCGAAGCCTCCGGCGGTCTGGCCCAGAAGATGTACGCCGAGCAGTCCGAAGCGGACCAGGGCGAACAGGCCGAAGGCGGCGCCAAGAAGCCGGAAGACGACGTGGTCGACGCCGAGTATGAAGAAGTCAACGACGATCAGAAGAAGCAGTAACCACGTCTGACACTACGGACCACGGCGGCGCGGGGGCATGACTCCCGCGTCGCTGTTTCCGTGACCGACACGGAGGCGGACTAGATCCATGTCCAAGCGCGATTATTACGAGGTACTGGGCATCGAGCGCGGGGCCGATCAGAAAGAGATCAAGAAGGCCTACCGACGGCTCGCCCAGAAATACCATCCGGACCGCAACCCGGATGACGACTCCGCGGAAGAAAAGTTCCGCGAGGTCTCCGAAGCGTACGAAGTGCTGGCCGACGACGAGAAGCGTGCCGCCTACGATCAGTTCGGCCATGCCGGCGTCGATGGCCAGGCAGGCGGCGGCTTCGGCGGTGGTGCCGGGGCCGGTGGCTTCAGCGACATCTTCGGCGACGTGTTCGGCGACATCTTCGGTGGGGGCGGTGGCCGGCGCAATCCCAATGCGCCGCAGCGTGGCGCCGACCTGCGCTACAACCTCGAGCTCGATCTCGAGGATGCGGTAACCGGAACCACCGTCGACATCCGCGTGCCGCGACACGTGCCCTGCGGGCATTGCAACGCCAGCGGCGCCGAGCCGGGCTCCAGCAAGGAGACCTGCCCGACCTGCCACGGCATGGGTCAGGTGCGCATGCAGCAGGGCTTCTTTGCCGTGCAGCAAACCTGCCCGACCTGCCATGGGGCCGGAGAGAGCATCAAGGTACCGTGTCGCGAATGCCACGGCGACGGCCGGGTTCGCGAGACGCGCACGCTGTCGGTGAAGATCCCCGCCGGTGTCGACACCGGCGATCGCATCCGCCTCAACAGCGAGGGCGAGGCCGGCGCCAATGGCGGCCCCGAGGGCGATCTCTACGTTCAGGTGGCGATCAAGCCGCACCCGATCTTCGAGCGCGACGGCCGCCACCTGCACTGCGAGGTGCCGATCAACTTCGTCGATGCGGCGCTGGGCGGCGAGCTCGAGGTGCCGACGCTGGAAGGCCGGGTCAAGCTCAAGATTCCGCCGGAGACCCAGACCGGCAAGCTGTTCCGGTTGCGCGGCAAGGGCGTCAAGCCGGTACGTGGCGGCCCGGCGGGCGATCTACTGTGCAAGGTGCTGGTGGAGACCCCGGTCAAGCTCAACGACGAGCAGAAGAACCTGCTGCGCAAATTCCAGGACAGCCTGGACGGCAGTAACAGTCACCACTCGCCCAAGAAGTCGAGCTTCTTCGATGGCGTCAAGAAGTTCTTCGAGGACATGAAGCCGTAACGGCACTTGGCGTGATGTGCCTGAAAAGGCCCCGGCGTGGCGACGCGGCGGGGCTTTTTTGTGCCCGGAACGTCGTGGCGCTAGCCGGCAGCGCTCCTGGCATACCGTTTGCGATTAAAGTATCTTTATATAAAGATTCTTTATCTGGAGAGAAGTCGATGGCCGAGCGACACGATCATGTCGACACCGTACTCGACCAATGGCAGCGCGCGGCCCCGCAACGCGACGCCTCGCCGATGGCGACCTTCACGCGGCTCTACCGGTTGTTCAAGTATGTCGACCGGGCGGTGGCGGCGGTCTTTCGCGAGCATGGCCTGCACGAAGGCGAGTTCGACCTGCTGGCGACGCTGTATCGCAGCGGCGAGCCGCAAGGCCTGACGCCCAACGCCCTGCGTGCCGCGGCGGTGCTGACCTCGGGCGCGATGACCCATCGCCTGGATCGGCTGGAAAGCGCCGGTTACATCCGTCGCGTTCCCAATCCCGAAGATCGGCGTAGCGTGCGTGTTCGGCTCACCGCTGCCGGGGCGGCACTTCTCGAGGCGCTGCTCGACGACTACCTGGCCTGCCTGCAGCGTTTGCAGGCTCCGCTCGATGCAGCGCAGCGCCGCGCCCTGGGCGGACTGTTGCGCGAATTGCTGCTGCCGCTGGAGGCGAACGATGATGTCTGAGCTCGGTGGCGCGCGCGCCCACGCCGGCATGCTGTTGTGGGCGCTGCTGGTCGGGCTATCGTTCCCCGCCGTAGGGCTGATGAGCGAGGGGTTGCCGCCGTTGCTGCTGACCGCGATCCGCTTCATGATCGCTGCGTTGGCGCTGTGGCCGCTGGTCCGCCACGCGCCGTCGCTGCGCCCCGGCAGGGCAGGGCTGCTGCTCTATGCGCTGATGGGGTTATGCCTGACCGGCTTCTTCGGAGCGATGTTCTGGGCGGCGCATCGCGCCTCGGCGGTGTCGATGGCGACGCTGTTCGTCAGCGTGCCGCTCCTGGCTTACTGCCTGGGCTTGGCGCTGCGCGTCGAGCGGTTGGCCTGGCGGCTGCCGTCGATCCTGCTGCTCGGCGCGCTGGGTGCCCTGGCGCTGGCCTGGGCGGAATCCGGCGGCGACTGGGCGGCATTGCGCTTCGGCCGCGGCGAGGCGGTGTTCTTCGTCGGTTGCATCGCCTCGGCGCTGTATCCGGTGCTCAGCAAGTGGGGGCTCGAGCGTGGCTGGCTGTCCGCCTCGGCCGGGGTGAGGACCTTCTGGAGCCTGGCGTTGGGCGGGGCGCTGATCGCGCTGGCGGGGCTGGCACGCGGTGGCGCCGCGGAGCTGGCGCGGCTGACCCTGGGCGATGCGCTGGTGCTGGTCTATCTCGGGCTGTTTTCCAGCGGTCTGACCTTCTGGTTGCAGCAGCGCGCCACCGCCGTGCTGACGCCGGGCGCGGTGACCGCCTACAGCTACCTGGTGCCGTTCGTGTCTATGCTGCTGCTGTTCGTCCGCGAGCCGCAGCAACTGGACTGGACATGGTTGCCGGGCAGCCTGCTGGTCATCCTGGCGATCGCGCTGCTGCTAAGGCGCGACGTCACTCAGCGTCGGGCGGCGGCAGCTCGAAACAACTCAACAGCGTCTCCTGGGCGAGGCTGAAGTTGTCGTCGCTGATCATCAGAAAGCGCCTGTCGGAAAGCGCCGTAAGCCCTTCGAAGTTATCGAGCCGCCAGCCCTCGCCGGACGACAGCCGCGCCAGGGTCTTGACCTCGAGCCGGGCGTTGCTGGCCAGACTTACCTGACGCAGGCTGATCACCAGCGGTGCCGGCGGGGCGAACGCGCGCTCCAGCGCCAGCAGGCCGTCGCCATAGGGGGCCAGCGCGGTCAGCGCACTGCCGGCCTCGTCGGCCAGGGGGTAGCGCCATTCGGCGCCGGAGTCGAGCGCGAACAGCCGGGTCACGCCGGCTTCGCTGCCCGTCGGAGGGCTCTCCAGACCGATGATAACGCCCTCGCGCGGGTGGCGGGCCATCGCCTCGGGTCCGCTGTTGGGCCCGGCGCCGCGCAGTCCGCCGGGATAGAGCGCCTCGCCGGCGGCGCGGCCGTTGGGATAGAAGCGCTGCAGGCGCGTATCGCCCTCGAAGCCGATCAGCAGCACGGTGTCGCCACGCTTGCCATTGTCGGCGCGCTGCAGGATCAGCGACTCGGCATCGGCGGTGCGCGCCTCGAAGGCATCGCCGTCATCATCGCGCAGCACATAGGTCTTGAGCGGGTCGAGGGCGATCAGCTCGCCCTCGCGAAAGCGCGGTCTCACGCGATGCAGCCAGCCGCGATCCGAGACGAGATAGAGCAATGACTCGTCGGCGTCCCAGGCCAGGTCGGAAAGGCCGCCGACCGGGGTATCGTCCTGCCACTTGCCGGGCAGCGCCAGGCTGCCGCACCACTCGATCGCCGCGGCCGGCTGCTTGACGTTGCCGGTCATCAGCTGGGTCTGGCGCGCCTCGCGGGCGCAGCCGGCCAGCAGGCCGACGGCCAGCAAGGGCATCGCCCAGCGCAAGTACCAGCGTAAGTGACGATGAGGCATGGCGGCTCCTGCAATGTGCGACGGACTGGCTGTAATCACGAGCCTAGCATGACGGGGCGGCTTGCAGGACAGACGCCATCGGCCCGCATTGGTATAATGGTCGTCGGATCAACCCGCTGTCGCGCAAGGAGTTTCGCATGTCCGCTAGCCCCCGCATCGCCATCGTCGGTGCCGCCGGCCGCATGGGCCGCACCCTGGTCGCTGCCGTCGAGCAGCAGCCCGATGCCAGCCTGGCGGCCGGCATCGTCGCCGACGGCAGTTCGCTGGTGGGCGCCGACCTGGGCGAGCTGGCCGGCCTCGGCAAGCTGGGCGTGGCTGCCGCGGCTTCGCTGGAGGCGGTCAAGGATGAGTTCGACGTGCTGATCGATTTCACCAACCCTGAGACCACGCTGGCCAATCTGGCGTTCTGCGCCGAGCACGGCAAGCGCATCGTGATCGGCACCACCGGTCTTGACGACGCCCAACTGGCCGAGCTCGACGGCTATCGCGATCGCGTGCCGATGGTCTTCGCCCCCAACATGAGCGTCGGGGTCAACCTGACCCTCAATCTGCTCAAGACCGCTGCGATGGCGCTGGGCGACGAGGGCTACGACATCGAGGTGATCGAGGCCCATCATCGCCACAAGGTCGATGCACCGTCCGGCACCGCGTTGAAGATGGGCGAGGTGGTCGCCGAATCGCTGGGCCGCAGCCTCAAGGAGCATGGGGTGTTCGCCCGTGAAGGGCAGTGCGGGCCGCGCAGCGACAAGGAGATCGGCTTTGCCACCGTGCGGGCCGGCGATATCGTCGGCGAGCACACGGTGATGTTCGCCACCGAGGGCGAGCGCATCGAGATCACCCACAAGGCCTCGAGCCGCATGACCTTCGCACGCGGCGCGGTGCGCGCGGCCCGCTGGATCGCCGGGCGCGAGGCGGGCCGCTACGACATTCAGGACGTGCTGGGGCTGAACTGAGGCCTTCGCGAAGCACTCGCCGCTCGCTGGACTGGCCCCTGCATGCGGATTCCGGTAGAATCCCGTCAATTTGGCCTGGCCAAGGGGCGACTCGAGCGCTTGGCCGGTGTGGCAACCAGGCGATTGGCAAGGCCGCCGATGTGAAAATGCGGACAACAACAAGCGGGATGGAACCGGTCTTCTTCGGGTTTCGTCCCGCTTTTTTACGACCTGAGTGTCCGTGAGCGCTTCACGGATACGCGGAGAAACGATGGGGCGGCACGCCGTGCCGCCTGGCGAAGTGAGCACTGGAGGACGTTGCGTTGACTAGACCCGCGATACTGGCCCTGGCAGATGGCAGCGTATTTCATGGCAGCGCCATCGGCGCCGATGGACAGACCAGCGGCGAGGTGGTTTTCAACACGGCCATGACCGGCTATCAGGAAATCCTTACCGACCCCTCCTACACTCGACAGATCGTCACGCTCACCTATCCGCATATCGGCAATACCGGCATCAACGAAGAGGATGTCGAGTCCGCGCGCATCTGTGCGGCGGGGCTGGTGATCCGCGATCTACCGCTGATGGCCAGCAGTTTTCGCAGCCAGCGGACCCTGGACGACTACCTCAAGAGTCAGAATGTGCTGGGCATCGCCGACATCGACACGCGCCGGCTGACGCGTATCCTGCGCGACAAGGGCGCCCAGGACGGAGCGATTCTCGCCGGCCCAGCGGCTTCCGGCGACGATGCCGTCGAGCGTGCGCTGGCGGTGGCGCGCGAGTTCCCCGGCCTCAAGGGCATGGACCTGGCCAAGGAGGCGAGCTGCGCCAGCGCCTACGAATGGAGCCAGGGCGACTGGACGCTGGGCGAGGGCTACGCCGATACCGCCGCCGGCGAGCGGCCCTTCCACGTGGTCGCCTACGATTACGGCTGCAAGCACAACATCCTGCGCCTGCTCGCCGCGCGCGGCTGCCGGTTGACCGTGGTGCCGGCGCAGACGCCGGCCGCCGAGGTGCTGGCGATGAATCCCGACGGGGTGTTTCTGGCCAATGGCCCGGGCGACCCCGAGCCCTGCGACTATGCGATCAAGGCGATCGCCGAGATCCTCGAGACCGATACCCCGGTGTTCGGCATCTGCCTGGGCCATCAACTGCTGGCGCTGGCCTCGGGGGCGCGCACGGTGAAGATGAATCATGGCCACCACGGCGCCAACCATCCGGTTCAGGATCTCGACAGCGGTCGGGTGATGATCACCAGTCAGAACCACGGCTTCGCGGTCGACGAGACCAGCCTGCCGGCGACGCTGCGCACCACCCACCGTTCGCTGTTCGACGGCACCCTGCAGGGTATCGAGCGTACCGACCGGGCGGCGTTCAGCTTCCAGGGTCACCCCGAGGCGAGCCCCGGGCCGCGCGACGTGTCGCCGCTGTTCGATCGCTTCGTGCGGGTCATGCGCGAACGTCGCTGAGCCGCGCCCACTGTATCTGCGTCGCCGTCTGTCACTTTTCTAGCGGGAATCGTCATGCCCAAACGTACCGACATCCAGAGCATCCTGATCATCGGCGCCGGCCCCATCGTCATCGGCCAGGCGTGCGAGTTCGACTACTCCGGCGCGCAGGCCTGCAAGGCGCTGCGCGAGGAGGGCTACCGGGTCATTCTGGTCAATTCCAACCCGGCGACCATCATGACCGACCCGGTGATGGCCGATGCCACCTATATCGAGCCGATCACCTGGCAGGCGGTGGAGAAGATCATCGAGGCCGAGCGCCCCGACGCCGTGTTGCCCACCATGGGCGGCCAGACCGCCTTGAACTGCGCCCTGGACCTTGACAAGCATGGCGTGCTGGCCAAGTACGGCGTGGAGATGATCGGCGCCAACGCCGATGCCATCAACAAGGCCGAGGATCGCGATCTGTTCGACCAGGCGATGAAGCGCATCGGCCTGGCCTGTCCCAAGGCCCAGGTGGCCCATGCCATGGACGAGGCCTGGGCGATCCAGGGCGAGCTCGGCTTCCCGGTGATCATCCGCCCCTCCTATACCATGGGCGGCTCCGGTGGCGGCGTGGCCTACAACAAGGAGGAGTTCGAGGAGATCTGCACGCGCGGCTTCGAACTCTCCAACAACCACGAGCTGCTGATCGACGAGTCGCTGCTGGGTTGGAAGGAGTACGAGATGGAGGTCGTTCGCGACAAGAACGACAACTGCATCATCATCTGCGCGATCGAGAACTTCGATCCGATGGGCATCCATACCGGCGACTCGATCACCGTGGCCCCGGCGCAGACGCTGACCGACAAGGAATACCAGATCATGCGCGACGCCTCGCTGGCGGTGCTGCGCGAGATCGGCGTCGAGACCGGCGGCTCCAACGTTCAGTTCGGCATCGACCCGGACACCGGGCGGATGGTGGTGATCGAGATGAACCCGCGGGTATCGCGCTCGTCGGCGCTGGCCTCCAAGGCCACCGGCTTCCCGATCGCCAAGATCGCCGCCAAGCTGGCGGTGGGCTATACACTCGACGAATTGCAGAACGACATCACCGGCGGCAAGACCCCGGCCTCGTTCGAGCCGGCGATCGACTACGTGGTCACCAAGATTCCGCGCTTCACCTTCGAGAAGTTCCCCCAGGCCAACGACCGCCTGACCACCCAGATGAAGTCGGTGGGCGAGGTGATGGCGATCGGCCGAACCTTTCAGGAGTCGCTGCAGAAGGCGCTGCGCGGCCTGGAAACCGGCAACGACGGGCTCGACCCCAAGATCATCGAATTCAGCGACGCCAACCTGGCGCTGATCAAGGGCGAGCTGCAGGCCGCCGGCGCCGAGCGCATCTTCTTCATCGCCGACGCCATGCGCGCGGGGATGAGCGTCGACGAGATCTTCGCGCTGACCAACATCGACCGCTGGTTCCTGGTCCAGCTCGAGGATCTGGTGCGCACCGAGCAATCGCTGGGCAGGCGTTCGCTGGGCGAGCTGGACGGCCCCGCGCTGTTCCGCCTGAAGCGCAAGGGCTTCTCCGACGCGCGGCTTTCCAGGCTGCTCGGCGTTTCCGAGAAGGAGTTCCGCAAGACCCGCCAGAAGGCCGGCATCCGGCCGGTCTACAAGCGCGTCGATACCTGCGCGGCGGAGTTCGCCTCGCATACCGCCTACATGTACTCCACCTACGAGGAGGAGTGCGAGTCCGAGCCCAGCGATCGTCGCAAGATCATGGTGCTGGGCGGCGGGCCCAACCGTATCGGCCAGGGCATCGAGTTCGACTACTGCTGCGTGCACGCGGCGCTGGCGATGCGCGAGGACGGCTACGAGACCATCATGGTCAACTGCAACCCGGAAACCGTCTCCACCGACTACGATACCTCCGACCGTCTCTACTTCGAGCCGGTGACCCTCGAGGACGTGCTGGAGATCGCCGACAAGGAGCGGCCGGTCGGGGTGATCGTGCAGTTCGGCGGCCAGACGCCGCTCAAGCTGGCCCGCGAACTCGAGGCCGCCGGGGTGCCGATCATCGGCACCACGCCGGACGCCATCGATCGTGCCGAGGACCGCGAGCGCTTCCAGCAGATGATCGACAAGCTGGGACTCAAGCAGCCGCCCAACGCCACCGCGCGCAGCTTCGAGGACGCCTTCGCCAAGGCCGAGCGGATCGGCTATCCGTTGGTGGTGCGGCCGAGCTACGTGCTCGGTGGCCGGGCCATGGAGATCGTTTACGACGCCTCCGAGCTCGAGAACTACATGACCCACGCGGTCAAGGTCTCCAACGACTCGCCGGTGCTGCTCGATCACTTCCTCAACGCGGCGATCGAGATCGACATCGATGCGGTCTCCGACGGCCAGCAGGTGGTGATCGGCGGCATCATGCAGCACATCGAGCAGGCCGGCGTGCACTCCGGCGACTCGGCCTGTTCGCTGCCGCCCTATTCACTGCCCAAGGACGTGCAGGACGAGATGCGCGATCAGGTCAAGCGCATGGCCATCGAACTCAACGTGGTCGGCCTGATGAACGTCCAGCTGGCGTGGCAGGACGGCGAGATCTACGTCATCGAGGTCAATCCGCGTGCCTCGCGCACCGTGCCGTTCGTCTCCAAGTGCATCGGCACCTCGCTGGCGCAGATCGCGGCGCGCTGCATGGCGGGCACGACGCTCGCCGAGCAGGGCTTCACCCGAGAACTGATTCCCGGCTATTACAGCGTCAAGGAAGCGGTCTTTCCGTTCAACAAGTTCCCCAGCGTCGACCCGATCCTGTCGCCGGAGATGAAGTCCACCGGCGAGGTGATGGGCTCGGGCGCGACCTTCGCCGAGGCCTTCTACAAGGCGCAGCTGGGTGCCGGCGAGGCGATCCCGCCGCTCGAGGGCGAGCGCACGGCGTTCCTGTCGGTGCGTAACCCGGACAAGGTCGGCGTTATCGAGGTCGCGCAATCTCTGCTAGCATTGGGATTTGATCTGATCGCTACCCGCGGTACCGCCCAGGCGCTCGACGAGGCCGGCTTGCCGGTCACGGCCGTCAACAAGGTCTTCGAGGGGCGTCCGCATATCGTCGACATGATCAAGAACGACGACGTGGCCTACATCGTCAATACCACCGAAGGCCGTCAGGCGATCAACGATTCCTCCGTGATCCGTCGCACCGCACTTGCCCACAAGGTCCCCTACGCCACCACGCTGGCCGGGGCGCGAGCCGTTTGCATGGCGCTCGAGTATGGCAACGAGATTACCGTGCGGCGGCTTCAGGAACTGCATGCAGGAGCAAGCACATGAACAAGGTCCCGATGACCGTCGCAGGCGAGCAGCGCCTGCGTGAAGAGCTCAATCAGCTCAAGGGAGTGGAGCGTCCTCGGGTGATCAATGCCATCGCCGAGGCGCGCGAACATGGCGACCTCAAGGAAAACGCCGAATATCACGCCGCGCGTGAGCAGCAGGGCTTCATCGAGGGGCGCATCCAGGAGATCGAGTCCAAGCTGTCCGCCTCGCAGGTGATCGACGTCACCAAGATGCCCAGGACCGGCAAGGTGATCTTCGGCGTCACCGTCGAATTGATCAATCTGGATAACGACGAAGAGGTGCGTTACCAGATCGTCGGCGAGGACGAAGCCGACATCAAGGCCGGCAAGGTCTCGGTGACCTCGCCGATCGCGCGCGCGCTGATCGGCAAGGAAGAGGGCGACGTGGTGGGCGTCCGGACGCCGCGCGGCGACGTCGAGTACGAGATTTCGAGCGTTGAGCATCTCTGAGCTACGAGCTACGAGCTACGAGCTACGAGCTACGAGCTACGAGCTACGAGCTACGAGCTACGAGCTACGAGCTACGAGCAAAAAACGCCAGCGACCTGCGCTGGCGTTTTTTATTTTGGGGATCCTGCTTTTCGCGGCTCGCGGCTCGCGGCTCGCGGCTCAGCGCCGCCCGTGATGCTCCTCGAAGCGGGTGATGTTCGAGAGCTTGGGGTTGGCCTTGGGATTGTGGCGATACAACAGCGCCATCTTGCCGATCGTCTGGACCAGCTCGGCACCGCTATCGCTGGCCAGTTGCTCGGCGAGCGCGTTGCGGGTGTCGCGTTCGCCGACGGCGATCTTGACCTTGACCAGTTCGTGATCGTTCAGCGCGCGTTTGAGCTCGCCCACCACGCCTTCCGTGATGCCGTTGTCGGCGACCGTCACCAGGGGCGAAAGATGATGGCCGATGCTGCGGAATGCTTTCTTTTGTGCCTGTGACAAGCTCATGGTATCGTGATCGTTCCGGTTGGCGTGCGTAGGGGCGGCTGGTGCGGTCGGCGACGGTTCGTCCGTGTCGCGGCCACTGAACGCGCCATGGTAAGGCGAAAGACAGGCGATGCAAAGCGCTTGAGCCGGATTACCCCACTCGTTGGTCCCTCGCAGCCAGATCCCCCGCTTTCGAACGA
This sequence comes from Halomonas sp. HP20-15, assembly GCF_033446685.1. Classification (NCBI taxonomy): domain Bacteria; kingdom Pseudomonadati; phylum Pseudomonadota; class Gammaproteobacteria; order Oceanospirillales; family Halomonadaceae; genus Halomonas; species Halomonas sp. HP20-15. The sequence continues at coordinate 15,326 of NZ_JAWQLY010000017.1, forward strand.
TCCATCCGTCGGATGGATGACCCAGGTGATTGTGTGGCCCGAAGCACTTCTAGCAAAAGCGCTCCCGGCAAGAGCCCCTCAAGCAAGGGCGCGACCGGCAAGAGCAAGGCCGGTTGGCTCAAGGAACATTTCGACGATCAGTACGTGCAGCGTTCGTGGCAGGACGGTTACCGTTCGCGAGCCAGCTACAAGCTGCTCGAGCTCGATGCCAAGGATCGTCTCTTCAAACCCGGCATGACGGTGATCGACCTGGGCGCCGCGCCAGGCGGCTGGAGCCAGGTGGCGGCCGAGAAAGTGATGCCGGGGGGCGTGGTGATCGCCTCCGACATCCTCGAGATGGATGCGTTGGCCGACGTCACGTTCATCCAGGGTGACTTCACCGAGGAGTCGGTGCTCGAGGCGATACTCGGTGAACTGGGCGAGCGTCCGGTGGATTTGATCATTTCCGATATGGCGCCCAACATGAGTGGCATGGCCGCCATCGACCAGCCCAAGGCGATGTATCTGGTCGAGCTGGCACTCGATCTGGCCCGTCAGACACTGAGCCCCGGCGGACGGCTGCTGACCAAGGTCTTTCAGGGTGAAGGCTTCGATGACTTCCTCAATGACCTGCGTGGCAGCTTCGCCCGGGTGATGACCCGCAAGCCGGAGGCCTCGCGCGCTCGTTCGCGCGAAGTGTACCTCCTGGCGGATGGATTCAAGCGCTGAGCTTGCAAAGCTGGTGGTACGCCCCCATTTGTGGTGTAGAGTCAGCTATGGGCATGCTTGGCAGACAGATTGATTCAATGAGGGTATTCCCTTGAACGATATGGCGAAGAACCTGATCTTATGGTTGATCATCGCGGCAGTCCTGCTGACGGTATTCAACAATTTCAGTGTCGACAGTTCCCCGCAGACGATGAACTACTCCCAGTTCGTCGAGCAGGTGCAGGAGGGGCAGATCCGCGCGGTCACCATCGATGGCTATACCATTTCCGGTGAGCGTTCCGACGGCTCGCAGTTCCAGACCATCCGTCCTGCCGCGCAGGATCCCAAGCTGATGGACGACCTGCTGGCCAACGACGTCAGCGTGACCGGCAAGCAGCCCGAGGAGCAAAGCCTGTGGACGCGGCTGCTGATAGCCAGCTTCCCGATCCTGATCATCCTGGCGATCTTCCTGTTCTTCATGCGTCAGATGCAGGGTGGCGCCGGTGGCAAGGGCGGGCCGATGAGCTTCGGCAAGTCCAAGGCCAAGCTGCTGAGTAACGATCAGATCAAGACCACGTTTGCCGATGTCGCCGGTTGCGACGAGGCCAAGGAGGAGGTCGAGGAACTCGTCGACTTTCTCAAGGACCCGAGCAAGTTCCAGCGCCTGGGCGGACAGATTCCGCGTGGCGTGCTGATGGTCGGACCTCCGGGCACCGGCAAGACGCTGCTGGCCAAGTCGATCGCCGGCGAAGCCAAGGTGCCGTTCTTCTCGATCTCGGGCTCCGATTTCGTCGAGATGTTTGTGGGCGTCGGCGCCTCGCGTGTGCGCGACATGTTCGAGCAGGCCAAGAAGCAAGCGCCATGCATCATCTTCATCGATGAGATCGATGCCGTGGGCCGCTCGCGCGGTGCCGGCATGGGCGGCGGCAACGACGAGCGCGAGCAGACGCTCAACCAGTTGCTGGTGGAGATGGATGGCTTCGAAGCCAATGAAGGCATCATCGTGATCGCCGCCACCAACCGGCCCGACGTGCTCGACCCGGCGCTGACGCGCCCGGGGCGCTTCGATCGCCAGGTGGTCGTGGGACTGCCGGACATCCGCGGCCGCGAGCATATCCTGGGCGTGCATCTGCGCAAGGTGCCGCTCGGTGAAGACGTCAAGCCGAGCGTCATCGCGCGCGGTACGCCGGGATTCTCCGGGGCCGATCTGGCCAACCTGGTCAACGAGGCGGCGCTGTTCGCGGCGCGGCGCAATCGTCGGCTGGTCGGCATGGAAGAGCTCGAGCTGGCCAAGGACAAGATCATGATGGGCGCCGAGCGCAAATCCATGGTCATGACCGAGAAGGAAAAGCTCAACACCGCCTATCACGAGGCGGGGCACGCGATCATCGGCCTGTTGATGCCCGAGCACGACCCCGTCTACAAGGTCACCATCATTCCGCGTGGCCGGGCGTTGGGCGTCACCATGTTCCTGCCGGAGGAAGATCGCTACAGCCTGTCCCGGCAGCAGATCATCAGTCAGATCTGCTCGCTTTTCGGCGGGCGCCTCGCCGAAGAGATGACGCTGGGGCCGAACGGGGTGACGACGGGGGCCTCCAACGACATCAAGCGGGCCACCGAGCTGGCGCACAACATGGTCGCCAAGTGGGGCCTGTCTGCCGAGATGGGGCCGATCATGTACGACGAGGACGAGTCGCACCAGTTCCTCGGCGGCCCGGGCCAGGGCGGCGGCAAGCTCAAGTCCGGAGAGACCACGACCCGGCTCGACAAGGAGGTGCGGCGGATCATCGACGAGTGCTACGCCCAGGCCAAGCAGCTGCTCGAGGACAACCGCGACAAGCTCGACATCATGGCCGAGGCGCTGATGCAGTACGAGACCATCGACGCCGATCAGCTCAAGGACATCATCGAGGGGCGCCAGCCGCGTCCGCCCAAGGACTGGGGCGACAGCGACGATTCGGGTAGCGGCTCGCCGGTAGCCGATGCTCGGCCCGAGGCCGACGACGGCAGCGGTGAAGACGAGGATGAGCGACCGAGCCGCAAGCCCTCCGATCCGCTGGGTGGTCCGGCCGGACACTGAGTTCGCTCGGTCTGCCAGCAAGATGTTCTGTGCAAGGCGCCCAACGTGGCGCCTTGCACCGTTTAAAGCGGGTCATTACAGTGTTTGTTTTGTCGACGAGGCCCTGCCATGAGCTCCTCCATGAAGAGCCACGATCGGAATGCCGTGCTGTCGTGCGGTCGTCACCGCCTCGATATCTCCTACCCGCGGGTAATGGGCATCCTCAACGTTACCCCGGATTCGTTCTCCGACGGTGGCAATTTCGATGTGCTCGATGCCGCCCTTGCCCACGCCGAAACGATGCTCGCCCAGGGCGCGGCGGTCATCGATATCGGCGGCGAGTCGACGCGTCCCGGCGCAGCGGCGGTATCGGAGCAGCAGGAGCTGGATCGGGTCGTGCCAGTCGTGGAAGCGCTGGTACGCGAACTCGACGCGCTGGTCTCGGTGGATACCAGCAGTCCGGCGGTGATGCGCGAGGTGATCGGCCATGGTGCGGGCATGATCAACGACGTGCGGTCGTTGCGCCGCCCGGGAGCGCTCGAAGTGGCGGCGGCCAGCGGCTTGCCGATATGTCTGATGCATATGGTCGGCGAACCGGGCGACATGCAAACGGCTACTGACTATGCTGAGCCTATCGAGCAGGCCGTCGCCAATTTTCTCGAGGCACGGGTTGCCGAATGCGAGCGGGCCGGCATTCGACGTGAGCGGCTGATCCTCGACCCGGGCTTCGGCTTCGCCAAGACCGTTGGCCAGAATCTGCGGTTGCTCAACAGGCTGGATGTGCTCAGCGACTTCGGCTTGCCGTTGCTTGCCGGGATGTCGCGCAAGAGCATGATCGGCAAGGTCCTCGATCGTCCGGTCGAGGAGCGCCTGCCGGGCGGCCTGGCCCTGGCTTCCTTGGCGGTCGAGCGTGGCGCTCGGCTGCTGCGCGTCCACGATGTAGGGCCCAGCGTGGATGCCATCAACATGACTTGGGCCGTGCTACAGGAAGATGCTGACCGATGACGCGACGCTACTTCGGGACCGACGGTATTCGTGGCACCGTCGGTGAGTACCCGATCACCGCCGACTTCATGCTCAAGTTGGGCTGGGCCATGGGGCGCGTGCTGGAGCGCAAGAACCGCAATGCCAAGGTACTGATCGGCAAGGACACGCGTATTTCCGGTTACATGTTCGAGTCGGCGCTGGAGGCCGGCCTTTCGGCTGCCGGGGTCGACGTCGCGCTGCTCGGACCGATGCCGACCCCGGGGATTGCCTACCTGACCCGGACCTTTCGCGCCGACGCCGGCATCGTCATCTCGGCCTCGCACAACGCCTTTCAGGACAATGGCATCAAGTTCTTTTCGGCCGAGGGCACCAAGTTGCCCGATGCCATCGAGGCGCGTATCGAGGATGAACTCGAGAAATCCCTCGAGACGGTGTCGGCGGACCGCCTGGGCAAGGCCGTGCGCATCAGTGATGCGGCGGGCCGCTACATCGAGTTCTGCAAGTCGACGGTGCCCAAGCGGCTGAGCCTGACGGGGCTCAAGGTCGTGCTCGATTGCGCCCATGGAGCGACCTACCACATCGCCCCCAGCGTGTTTCGAGAACTGGGCGCCGAGGTCAGTCTGCTGGGCGTCAGTCCCGACGGACTCAATATCAACCAGCAGGTAGGCTCGACGCATCCGGCGTCGCTGCGCGCGGCGGTGATCGAGCGAGGCGCCGATATCGGCGTGGCCTTCGACGGCGACGGCGACCGGGTGGTCCTGGTCGATGCCGACGGTCGCGAGATCGACGGTGACGACATCCTCTACATCATTGCCCGCGATCGCCACGAGCGCGGCGTGCTGGGCGGCGGCGTGGTCGGTACGTTGATGAGCAATTTCGGCCTCGCCGCGGCCATGGAGTCGCTGGACATTCCCTTCGAGCGGGCCAAGGTCGGCGATCGTTATGTCATGGAGTGCCTGATGGCCAATGACTGGCAGCTGGGCGGCGAGTCTTCCGGCCACATCGTCTGCGGCCACGTGCAGAGCACCGGCGACGGCATCGTGTCGGCGTTGCAGGTGTTGGCGATCATGGTCTCCCGCGGCTGCTCGCTGACCGCGCTGCTCGATGGCTTCGAGAAGGCGCCGCAGGCGCTGGTCAACGTGCGACTCACCGAGGGCACCGACAAGCAGGCGCTGCTCGAGAGCGAAGCATTGCGCCGCTCAGTGGCCGCGGTGGAGGGCGAACTAGGTGATTCAGGACGGGTATTGCTGCGCGCCTCGGGGACCGAGCCGCTGATCCGGGTGATGGTCGAAGGGCGTCCGCGCTTCGATGTCGCGGCCTTGGCGCAGCGCATCGCCGCGGACGTCGAGACGCTCATGGCCTGAGGCGCGATGCCGGTTGTCTTGACCGGGCCGCTCCTATACCATCTTGCACCACTCCGAGAAAGGGGCTCACCATGCGCATGCCGCTGATCGCCGGCAATTGGAAGATGAACGGATCCCTGACACTGATCGAGCAGTTCGGCGAGGCCTTCGCGGTGGCCGGATTATCGCCCTCAGTGGAGGTGGCTCTGTTGCCGCCGTTCCCCTACCTGCCGGCCGCGCAGGAGGCACTCGGCGCGACGCCGGTCGTGCTCGGCGCGCAGACGCTCAATCCGCAGAGTTCCGGCGCGCATACGGGTGAAGTCAGTGGCGGGATGCTCAAGGAGTTCGGGGTCGAGTACGCGCTGGTTGGCCACTCCGAGCGACGCCAGCTGTACCGCGAGGACGACGAGGCGGTCTATGATCGTCTGCTTGCGGCGCTCAGCGCGGATATCCGCCCCGTCCTGTGCGTCGGTGAGACGCTCGAAGAGCGCGATGCCGGCCGCACCCGCGATGTCGTGCTGCGCCAGGTCGGTCATGTCATGGCGAGGCTGGAGCCGCAACAGCGCGCCCGGGTGACGATCGCCTACGAGCCGGTGTGGGCCATCGGCACTGGTCGCACCGCCACTCCCGAGCAGGCCCAGGAGGTCATGGCGGCGATTCGCGAGTACCAGGCCGGCTTCGATCGCGATTTGGCGGCCGGCCTGCGCCTGCTCTATGGCGGCAGCATGAATGCCGGCAACGCGGCCGAGTTGTTGTCGCAACCCGATATCGACGGCGGCCTGGTGGGCGGAGCTTCGCTCAAGGTCGACGATTTTATAGCCATCTGTAAGTCAGCAGGTTAACCATGCAAGCCATCATTCTCATGATTCACGTGGCGCTAGCCATTGCGCTGGTCGCGCTCATTCTGCTGCAGCAGGGCAAGGGCGCCGAGGCCGGCGCTTCCTTCGGTGGCGGCGCCTCGCAGACCGTCTTCGGCTCGCGCGGCAGCAGCAGCTTCCTGGCCACGCTCACCGGGGTGCTGGCCGCGGCCTTCTTCGTGACCTCGCTGGGGCTGGCCTATCTGGCTTCTTCGCAAGCCGATAGCGCGCCGGACGTGGGAATACCCGACGCCGAGGTGGTCGAGCAGCAGAAATCGGTGCCAACCCTTGACGACAGCAGCGATCAGCAGCATAATGCTGCGCCAGCGCTCGAGGAAGAAGGGCAGTGATAGCTGTGCCCCTGATGCTCGAGTAGCAGTAATAAGCCAAGCGAAATCGCGGAAAATGAGTCGCTTGGCCTTGAACGGAAGGCAGTTGCAGGATTATTTTCTGCCTCTTGTTCGCCCCTGATGCCGAAGTGGTGGAATTGGTAGACACGCTATCTTGAGGGGGTAGTGACCTTATGGTCGTGGGGGTTCAAGTCCCCCCTTCGGCACCATCTGGACACCGCTCGAAGCGGTCGCTCAGAAGCACGATTGGCTGGACATGGCGATCTGCTCGCTTCCTTGACCGGACAGTGAGCGAGTTCCTATAATCGCCAACCTATGATGCGGGGTGGAGCAGTCTGGTAGCTCGTCGGGCTCATAACCCGAAGGTCGTCGGTTCAAATCCGGCCCCCGCTACCAAGTTTCTTGTGAAAGGCCCCTTCCTTATGAAGGGGCTTTTTGTTAGCAGCCTGATTTTGGCCATCTGAGTTGTTGACACTAACGCCAATCAGCCACCTAGCTTTCCTCTTTACTCCTGGGTCAGGTGCCTGATGCAACTGCTGTAGGAGCCTTCATCTGTGGCAAACAAGCACGCTGCGTTGAACGCACTCATCGAGCCAGTGGTCACGGCCATGGGCTTTGAGCTTTGGGGGATCGAACTGTTGCCCCAGGGCAAGCAATCCCGGCTGGTGGTGTACATCGACAGCCCGGCGGGTATCACGGTCGATCACTGTGCCGACGTCAGTCGTCAGATCAGCGGGGTGCTCGATGTCGAGGATCCGGTTCCCGGCAAGTACCAGCTCGAGGTGTCGTCACCCGGGATGGACCGTCCCTTGTTTGATCTTGAGCAGTTCGCGCGCTTCAAGGGACATATGGTATCCCTGCGCTTGCGGGCGCCCTTCGAAGGGCGCCGCAAGTTCAAGGGATTGCTGGCGGGCGTCGAGAATGACGAGGTGCTGCTGCAGCTCGACGGCGAGGAGTACTGCTTTCCCATCGATGGCATTGAACAGGCGCGGATCGTGCCGCAGTTCGGTGCATGAGGACTGGTTTTCTGGCGAGGCTTAAGGCATGAGCAAAGAGATTCTGCTGGTCGTTGATGCGATCTCGAACGAAAAGGGTGTACCCCGCGACGTAATCTTCGGCGCGGTCGAGGCGGCATTGGCCAGCGCATCACGCAAGCGTTTCGAAGGTCAGGAAGCGAGTGTACGCGTGCAGATCGATCGTGCCACCGGCGACTATGAGACGTTTCGTCGCTGGGTGGTGATCGAGGACGACGAATTCGAGAATCCCGATGCCGAAATCAAGCAATCGTACGCCGAGCGGCGCGATCCGCCGCTGACGCTCGGCGATGTGGTCGAGGAGCGCATCGAGAACGCGGCCTTCGGACGCATCGCGGCGCAGACCGCCAAGCAGGTCATCGTGCAGAAGGTCCGCGAGGCCGAGCGCTCCGAGATCGTGCGGCACTACGCTGAACGCGAAGGCGAGCTGATCGCCGGGATCGTCAAGAAGACCACCCGCGATGGGCTGATCATCGACCTGGGCGACAACGCCGAGGGCTTCCTGCCGCGCAGCGAGATGATCCCCGGTGAGCGTTACCGGCTCAACGAACGGGTCCGCGCGCTGCTGTGGAAGGTCGACGCCGAAGCCCGCGGCTCGCAGTTGATCCTGACTCGCACGCGCCCCGAGCTGATCATCGAGCTGTTCAAGATCGAGGTGCCGGAAATCGCCGAGCAGCTCATCGAGATCAAGGGCGCGGCTCGCGACCCGGGCTCACGGGCCAAGATCGCGGTCAAGACCAACGACAAGCGCATCGATCCCGTCGGTGCCTGCGTCGGGATGCGCGGTTCGCGTGTCCAGGCCGTATCCAACGAGCTGCGCAACGAGCGCGTGGACATCATCCTCTGGGACGACAACCCGGCCCAGCTGGTGATCAATGCCATGGCGCCGGCGGATGTGGCCTCGATTCTCGTCGACGAGGACACCCATGCCATGGACGTCGCCGTCGCCGAGGACAATCTGGCCCAGGCTATCGGCCGTAGCGGGCAGAATGTTCGCCTGGCCAGCGAGCTGACCGGCTGGGCACTCAACGTGATGACCGAAGACGAGGCCGAAGGCAAGCGTGAGCAGGAAGTCGACACGCTGGTCGAGTACTTCATCAATCATCTCGAGATCGATGATGAGCTGGCTCGGATCCTGGTCGACGAGGGTTTCACCTCGCTCGAGGAGATCGCCTACGTGCCGCTCGAGGAAATGCTGGAGATCGAAGAATTCGACGAGGACCTGGTAGAAGAGTTGCGCGCACGCGCTAAAGACGAGCTGTTGAACCTGGCAATCGCTTCCGAAGAGGCACTCGACGGCGCTCAGCCCGCCGAGGACCTCCTCGAGATGGACGGCATGGATCGTCACCTGGCTTTCACTCTGGCCAGTCGTGGCATCGTCACCATGGAAGATCTTGCCGAACAATCTGTCGATGACCTCAAGGACATCGAGGATGTAAACGAAGAGCGCGCCGCGGCACTGATCATGACCGCCCGTGCGCCCTGGTTCGAGAGTCAAGAGTAACTAGGTCACGGGCTCAGGAGGGTCGTAATGGCAGAGATGACAGTTAAGGATTTTGCAGCCAAGGTGGGGCGTGAAGCGCCCCGCCTGCTGGAACAGATGCAGGAAGCCGGGCTTCCCCACAAGGCGGAAGGCGATGCGGTGTCCGAAGAGGACAAGCAGCGCCTGCTCGATCACCTTACCCAGAGCCATGGCGGCGGCCAGGCACCGAAGAATCGCGTCACCCTGACGCGCAAGACCAAGAGCCGCATTCGCTCGGGCGACGGTCGCGGCAAGTCCATCGAGGTTTCCGTTCGCAAGAAGCGTACCTACGTCAAGCGCGAGGAAACCGAGGAGCCGGCGGCGCAGACGCCCGAACAGGGCCCGCGTCAGCTGGTCGGCGACATGGCCGATGCCTCACAGGCGCGCGAGCAGGCGGAACGCGAAGCGCAGGCCAAGGCCGCCGAGGCTCAGTCGGAAACTTCGGGCGCCGAAGTGCCGGCAACGCCCGATAACAGCGCCCAGGCGGAAACCACCGCGCCGGCCGCCGACGAGATCCGCTCCGAACAGGGCCTGGCCGCTGGCGAGCCGCCCGCGGAGCCGATCGTCGAGGCGCCGCCCAAGGAGCCGCGCAGCGACAACCGCCGCGCCAATCCCAAGAAGGCGGCCGCCAAGAAGGATCGCGACACCAGTCGTGACGAGGATCGTGAGGAGCGCGCCGAGCGCCGTCGCGGCGGCGGCAAGAAGGTCAAGCGTGCCGAGCGGCGCGGCAGCCGGCGTGGCGGCCGCGACAGCGGCGGTGGCGGCGGTGGCAAGCACAGCTTCCAGCGCCCGACCCAGCCGATCGTGCGCGAAGTGGCGATCCCCGAGTCGATCAGCGTCGCCGATCTGGCCGACAAGATGGCGATCAAGGCCAACGAGGTCATCAAGGCCATGTTCACCATGGGCGCGGCGGTGACCATCAACCAGACCATCGACCAGGACACCGCGGCGATCGTCGTCGAGGAGATGGGCCACAAGCCCAAGCTGGTCAAGGACGACGCGCTGGAGACCGAAGTCCTCGAGGGTATCTCCTACGAGGGCGAGGAGATCACGCGTTCGCCGGTGGTCACGGTGATGGGCCACGTCGATCACGGCAAGACCTCGCTGCTCGACTACATCCGCCGTACCAAGGTCGCCACCGGCGAGGCCGGCGGCATCACCCAGCATATCGGCGCCTATCACGTCGAGGACCAGCACGGCGGCGTGACGTTCCTCGACACCCCGGGCCACGCGGCGTTTACCGCCATGCGTGCCCGCGGCGCCCAGGCGACCGACGTGGTCATCCTGGTGGTTGCGGCCGACGACGGCGTGATGCCGCAGACCATCGAGGCGGTCGAGCACGCCAAGGCGGCCGAAGTGCCGCTGGTGGTCGCGGTCAACAAGATCGACAAGCAGGGCGCCGATCCCGATCGGGTCAAGAACGAGCTGTCGCAGCATGGGGTGATCTCCGAGGAGTGGGGCGGCGATACCCAGTTCGTGCACGTCTCGGCCAAGACCGGCGAAGGCATTGATGCACTGCTCGAGGCGGTACTGCTGGTCTCCGAAGTGCTCGAGCTCAAGGCCGTTCCCGCGGCGCCCGGCAAGGGCGTGGTGGTCGAGTCGCGGCTCGACAAGGGACGCGGTCCGGTGGCCACCGTGCTGGTTCAGAATGGCACCCTGAAGAAGGGCGACATCGTGCTGGCCGGCCTGCACTACGGCCGCGTCCGCGCCTTGACCAACGAGCTCGGCAAGCAGGTCGACGAAGCCGGCCCGGCGATGCCGGTCGAGATCCAGGGCCTGGACGGCACGCCCGAAGCCGGCGAGGACTTCATGGTCCTGGCCGACGACAAGAAGGCCCGCGAAGTCGCCAACTTCCGTCAGGGCAAGTACCGCGAGGTGCGCCTGGCACGTCAGCAGAAGGCCAAGCTCGAGAACATGTTCTCGCAGATGGGCCAGGACGAGGTGGCCAAGGTCAACATCGTTCTCAAGGTCGACGTGCAGGGTTCGCTGGAGGCGATCCGTGGGGCGCTCGAGGAGCTTTCCACCGGCGAGGTCGAAGTCGCCGTGGTGTCCTCGGGAGTCGGTGGCATCACCGGCACCGACGCCAACCTGGCGCTGGCTTCCGACGCCATCCTGGTCGGCTTCAACGTGCGTGCCGACGCCGCCGCTCGCGAGATCGTCGAGCGCGAAGGGCTGGACCTGCGCTACTACAGCGTCATCTACCAGTTGGTGGATGAGGTCAAGCAGGCGATGAGCGGCATGCTGGCGCCGGAGTGGAAGGAAGAGATCGTCGGTATCGCCGAGGTCCGCGACGTCTTCCGCGCGCCCAAGATCGGCTCGGTGGCCGGCTGCATGGTCATCGAGGGCAGCGTCCATCGCCACAAGAAGATCCGCGTGTTGCGCGACAACGTGGTCATCTACGAAGGCGAGCTGGAATCGCTGCGCCGCTTCAAGGATGACGTCAGCGAAGTGCGTAACGGCATGGAGTGCGGTATCGGCGTCAAGAACTACAACGACGTCCAGGTCGGCGACAAGATCGAGGTCTTCGATCAGGTCAAGGTCGAGCGCAGCCTGTGACGAACGTTGTGGCGAAGTCCGTGACGCAGCGAGGAGTGTGAGCCGATGCGCGAGTTCAAGCGTACCGACCGGGTGGCCGACCAGCTCCAGCAGGAGTTGGCGGTGCTCATCCAGCGCGAGATCAAGGATCCGCGACTGGGCATGGTCACCGTCAGTGGCGTGACCGTCAGTCGTGACCTGGGCTACGCCGACGTCTACGTCACCCTGTTGGGCGACGACGATGCCGAGCGGATCAAGGAGAACCTCGCGGTACTCAAGCGTGCCGGCGGTTTTCTGCGCAGCCAGATCGCGCGGCGCATCAAGCTGCGCCACGTGCCGGAACTGCGCTTTCACTTCGATGAGAGCGTGGTTCGCGGACACCGGCTGTCGTCGCTGATCGACGAGGCGGTCGAGACCGACCGGGCGCGTCACAGCGACGATGACGAGCGGGGCAGCGAACGCTGATGGCGCGTCGTCGCCGCGGCTTGCCGATCGACGGCGTGCTGTTGCTGGACAAGCCTCCGGGCGTTTCCAGCAACCATGCCCTGCAGCGTGTGCGCCGGCTGTTCCAGGCGCAGAAGGCGGGGCACACCGGTACGCTCGACCCGATGGCCACCGGGCTGTTGCCGGTGTGCTTCGGCGAAGCGACCAAGTTCTCGTCGTATCTGCTCGAGGCCGACAAGGTCTATCGCACCTACGTGCGCCTCGGTGAGATCACCGACACCGGCGATGCCGACGGCGAGGTGATCGAGCGGCGTCAGGTACCGGTGCTCGAGGCGGCCGACATCGAGCGGGTGCTGGTCGACTTCCGTGGCGAGATCGAGCAGGTTCCACCGATGCATTCGGCGCTCAAGCATCAGGGCAAGCCGCTTTATCAACTGGCCCGCGAAGGCAAGACGATTACGCGTGCGCCGCGCCGCGTGACGGTTTACGATACGCGGCTGGTCGGCTGTGAGCCGGCGGGTTTCGAACTGGAAGTTGCCTGCAGCAAGGGCACCTACATTCGCACGCTGGCCGAGGACATCGGTGCGGCGCTGGGCTGCGGGGCGCATATCAGTTCGCTGCGCCGGCTCAGGACCGGCCCTTTCCAGGCCGCCGACATGTTCGATTTCGCGGCGCTGGACGGCGAGTCGGCAACCGCCGAGCGCGAGCAAGCACTGTTGCCGATGGACGTGCTGGTTGCGCACCTGCCGCGCCTGGACGTCGATGACGCCACCGCGCAGCGCGTGCTCCACGGTCAGCGGGCGCAGCTTGATACCATCGGGCTGGCCAACGACAGCCTGGTTAGACTCTATCGCGACGCGGCCTTTCTGGGTCTGGTCGCGGTAACGGCGGCAGGGGAGATCGCCCCGCGCCGCCTGGTCGCCACCGCCTAACCGCGGCTGGCGGCTCTCGCCACTGGGCTTCAGTGGCGCGACCCTGGAGACTGCAAATATGCGTGGTCTCCGACATTCAATGCTCAGGCATATTGCTTACTGGAGAGACAGATGGCTTTGACCGCTGAAAAGAAGGCCGAGATCGTCAACGAATACGGCCGTGGTGACAACGACACCGGTTCCCCCGAGGTTCAGGTGGCGCTGCTGAGTGCCAACATCGATGGCCTGCAGTCGCACTTCAAGACCAACAAGCAGGACCACCACTCGCGTCGTGGTCTGATCCGCATGGTCAACCAGCGCCGCAAGCTGCTCGACTACCTCAAGCGCAAGGACTTGGAGCGCTATCAGTCGCTGATCCAGCGTCTGGGCCTGCGCCGCTAAGCAAGGCCTGCCCGCGGATGATTACTGAACAAGCAACCCCACGGGGTTGCTTGTTCTTTTATGGGGGTGCGGTAGCCCTTGACCCTGTGAACTCCTAAAATGGTCGCCGAGTCAAAAAGACCCAAACATGAAACAGACAAGTTGAAGGAAGTCACCGTGAATCCGGTCAAAAAGACATTCCAGTACGGTCAGAGCACCGTTACCCTCGAAACCGGGCGTGTCGCCCGTCAGGCCACCGGCGCCGTGCAGGTCACCATGGACGGCGCGGTGGTGCTGTGCACCGTGGTCGCCAAGAAGGACATCAAGCCCGGGCAGGACTTCTTCCCGCTGGCGGTGTTCTATCAGGAAAAGACCTACTCGGTGGGCAAGATCCCCGGTGGCTTCTTCAAGCGCGAAGGCCGCCCGACCGAGAAGGAAACGCTGACCTCGCGGCTGATCGACCGGCCGATTCGTCCGCTGTTCCCCAAGGGCTTCATGAATGAAGTCCAGGTCGTCTGCACCGTGCTGTCCGCCGACCGTAACCAGGACCCGGACATCGCCGCGATGCTCGGCACCTCGGCGGCGCTGGCAATCTCCGGCGTGCCGTTCAGCGGGCCGATCGGCGCCGCACGCGTGGCCTTCACCGAGGATCGCGGCTACTTCCTCAACCCCAGCGTCGAGGAACTGGCGGTATCCGAGCTCGACATGGTCGTCGCCGGCACCGACAAGGCCGTGCTGATGGTGGAATCCGAGGCCAAGGAGCTGCTCGAGGACGAGATGCTCGGCGCGGTGCTCTACGGTCACCAGGAAATGCAGGTGGCGATAAGCGCGATCAACGAGTTCGTCGCCGAGGCGGGCAAGCCCAAGTGGGACTGGCAGCCGGCGACGGAAAACGCCGCGCTCAAGGAGGTGCTGGCCAGCGGCTTCGAGAGCAAGGTCGGCGAAGCCTACCGGATCACCGACAAGATGGCGCGCCAGGATGCGCTCGGCGAACTCAAGCGTCAGGCGGTGGAGCAGCTGGCCGGCGATGGCGAAGGTCAGTTTGATGCCGACGAGGTGGGCGGCGCCTTCGCCAGTCTCGAGAAGCGCGTGGTGCGCCGCCGGGTGATCGACGGTGAGCCGCGCATCGACGGCCGCGACCACAAGACCGTGCGCCCGCTGGACATCGAGGTCGGCGTGCTGCCGCGCACCCACGGCTCGGCACTGTTCACCCGCGGCGAGACCCAGGCGATAGTCATCGCCACGCTGGGCACGCTGCGCGACGCCCAACTGATCGAGTCGCTGGAAGGCGAGCGCAAGGATCGCTTCCTGCTGCACTACAATTTCCCGCCGTACAGCGTCGGCGAAGCCGGCTTCATGGGCGGGCCCAAGCGGCGCGAGATCGGTCATGGCCGTCTCGCCCGGCGCGGCGTCCAGGCGATGCTGCCGAGCGACGAGGAGTTCCCCTACACCATTCGCGTGGTGTCCGAGATCACCGAATCCAACGGCTCGAGCTCGATGGCCTCGGTCTGCGGCTCGTCGCTCGCGCTGATGGACGCCGGGGTGCCGCTCAAGGCGCCGGTGGCGGGCATCGCCATGGGCCTGGTCAAGGATGAAGACAGATTCGCCGTGCTCACCGACATTCTTGGCGACGAGGACCACCTCGGCGACATGGACTTCAAGGTGGCTGGTTCGGCGGAAGGCGTCACCGCGCTGCAGATGGACATCAAGATCGAGGGCATCAACGAAGAGATCATGGAGACCGCCCTGCAGCAGGCGCACGAAGCGCGCCAGCATATCCTCGGCGAAATGAACCGGGTGATCTCGCAGAGCCGCGAGGAGGTCTCGGCCAACGCGCCGTCGATGGCGACCATCAAGATCTCGCCGGACAAGATCCGCGACGTGATCGGCAAGGGCGGGGCGACGATCCGCAAGATCTGCGACGACACCGGCGCGTCCATCGATCTCGACGATGACGGTACCGTGCGCATCTACGCCGAGGACAAGGCGGCCGCCAAGCGTGCCATCGACACCGTGCTGGGGATCACCGCCGAAGCGGAAATCGGCAAGCTCTACAAGGGCAAGGTGGTGCGGATCGCCGACTTCGGGGCGTTCGTCAACTTCATGCCGGGCACCGATGGGCTGGTGCATATCTCGCAGATCGTGCCCGAGCGGGTCAACGACGTGCGCGATTTCATGAACGAAGGCGACGAAGTCATCGTCAAGGTGCTCGACATCGACAACCGCAACCGCGTGAAGCTGTCGATCAAGGAGATCACCACCGAAGAGAAGGAAGCCTTCGAGGCGAGCCTGGCCGAGGCCGAGTAACGCGCCGGCCAAGCCTGGGCCGGAGCAATCCGGCCAGGCTCGTCAGACGGGCAATGAAACGGCCCATCCGCCAAGCGGATGGGCCGTTTTTTATCGCCCGCCGCGTCGACCCGGGAACGAGTGCGTGCCTGTCAGCGGCACAGCGTCTCGAGCGCCTCGATCAGGCTGTCCATCTCATCATCGGTGCCGACGCTGATGCGCAAAAAGTCGCGCAGTGCCTCGCTATTGAAATGACGCACCAGGATGCCGCGCTCACGCAGTCCGCCGAACATTTCGCCAGCGTCGAGGCGCCGGTGCCGAGCAAGCAGGAAGTTGGTCTGCGACGGTAGCACTTCGAACCCCAGCCCATCGAGCTGGCGCCGGGTGCGCTCGCGGGTGGCGATCACCCGTTCGCGGCAGGCCTCGAAGTGCTCGCGATCGGCCAGTGCCGCGATGCCCACGGCGCTGGCCAGGCTGTCGATGGGATAGGAGTTGAAGGAGTCCTTGACCCGCTCGAGGCCCTCGATCAATTCGCGCGAACCGAACGCATAGCCCAGTCGCAAGCCGGCCAGACTGCGCGACTTGGAAAATGTGCCGATCACCAGCAGGTTGGGGTGCGCTTCGATCAGCGGGACCGCACTCTCGCCGCCGAAGTCCACATAGGCCTCGTCGACCAGCACCACGCGATCGCCGACCTGCTCGAGCAGCCGGGCAATGGCCGCCCGCGGGTGGCCATGGCCGGTGGGGGCGTTGGGATTGGCGAAGACCACCCCGCCGCTGTCGGCGGCCAGGGCAGCGAGTGGCACCTGCCAGTGATCGTCGAGCGCCAGCGTCCGGTAGCGAATGTCATAGAGCCGGCAGTAGACCGGATAGAAGCTGTAGCTGATGGCCGGCATCAGCAGCGGCCGCGACTGGCGGAAGAAGGCCTGGAAGGCCAGCGCCAGGACTTCGTCGGAGCCGTTGCCGACGAAGACCTGCTCGACCTCGAGGCCCTGCTCGCGGGCCAGTGCCTCGCGCAGGGCCCGCGATTCGGGGTCGGGATAAAGGCGCAGATGATCGGCGGGGAACTCGCGCAGCACCCGCTCCACGGCTGGGGCCGGCGGGTAGGGATTCTCGTTGGTGTTGAGCTTGACCAGCCGTTCACGTGGCTGCTCCCCGGGGACGTACGGCGTCAGCTCGCGGACTTCCGGGCTCCAGAACTTGCTCATGGTGTCTCGATATCGTGATCACTAAGGAGTCGGGTAGCGCTTCGAGATGCTGCTTCGAGCGCACGCTTCGCAACAGTGCTTCAAGTTGGTTGTCTCGAGGTGTTGCTCGAAATGGTGCTTCGGTCGAGATGGTGCTTTGGTCATGGTGACGCGCCGGGGCGAGCCGCGCAAGCCGCGGCATGCTAGGCTGCCACTCTTTGTCTGCCGAGTCATGAGCATGCTGGCCAAGATTCTGTCGACCCTGCTGCCGGTGTTCCTGATCGCCGGCTGCGGGACGCTCTACGGGCGCTTTCGGACCCCCGACATTCGCAGCCTCAACACACTCAACATGGAGCTGTTCGTGCCCATGCTGGTGTTTGCGGTGCTGGCCGATCGCCAGGCACCCCTCGAGGAGTACGCCAGCTTGGCGCTGGCCGCGGGGCTGATCGTGCTCGGCTCTGGGCTATTGCTGTGGCCGCTGGCGACGCTGCTCAAGCTCAACCGGCGTACCTTCCTGCCGCCGATGATGTTCAACAATACCGGCAACATGGGCATCCCGCTGCTGGTGCTGGCGTTTGGCGAGGCCGCGCTGCCCGCGGCGGTGGTAGTGTTCATCGTCGAGATGCTGCTGCATTTCTCGGTAGGGCTGTACATGCTCGACCCGCGCACCCCCTGGTGGCGCCTGTTGCGAATGCCGATCGTGCTCGCCAGCCTGGCCGGGTTGGCGGTCAACCTGAGCGGTATCCACTTGCCGGGCTGGCTGCTCGAGGCGCTCGACATGCTCGGCGGCGTGAGCATTCCGCTGATGCTGTTCGCGCTCGGGGTGCGCATGCTCGATGTCGACTTCAGTGACTGGCGGATGGGCGTGCTGGGCGCCGTGGCCTGCCCGGCGAGCGGTTTGTTGCTGGCCTGGCCGTTGCTCGCCTGGCTCGACCTGTCGGGCCTGCAGGCGGCGACGCTATGGGTCTTCGCGGCACTGCCGCCGGCGGTGCTCAACTACCTGGTGGCCGAGCAGTACCGCCAGGAGCCGCATACGGTCGCCTCGCTGGTGCTGATCGGCAATCTCGGCAGCCTGGTGGTCATGCCGATCGTGCTGGCGATGCTGTTTGCCCAGGGCGCCGGCTGATCGGAAAGCGCGACGCTATCCGCCAGAAACGACGACGCCAGCGGCCTGGGCCGCTGGCGTCGTTCTGCTGAAGTTACCGCTTCGGCGTTAGCGCTCGATGGCCAGCGCCACCCCTTGCCCGCCACCGATGCACAGCGTCGCCAGACCCTTCTTGGCATCGCGGGCGATCATCTCGTGGAGCAGCGACACCAGCACGCGACAGCCCGAGGCGCCGATCGGATGGCCCAGCGCGATCGCGCCGCCATTGACGTTGATCTTGCTGACGTCCCAGCCGAGCTCCTTGTTGACCGCCATGGCCTGGGCGGCGAAGGCTTCGTTGGCTTCGACCAGGTCGAGATCGTCGATGCTCCAGCCGGCTTTTTCCAGGCAGCGCCGCGTGGCGGGTGCCGGACCGAGGCCCATGATCGCCGGGTCGACGCCGGCGTTGGCGTACGCCTTGATGTGGGCCAGCGGTTCCAGGCCCAGTTCGCGGGCCTTGTCGGCGGAGCAGATCATCGCCACCGCGGCGCCGTCGTTGATCGACGAGGCGTTGCCGGCGGTGACCCTGCCATCCTTCTTGAAGGCGGGCTTCATGGTGCCGAGTTTCTCGGCGGTGATGCCGGCACGCGGCCCCTCGTCGGTGGCGAAGCTGACCGGATCGCCTTTGCGCTGAGGGATCTCGATCGGCACGATCTGGCTGTCGAAGCGCCCCGATTCGATGGCGGCGCTGGCGTTCTGCTGGGATTGGGCGGCAAATTCGTCCATCTGCTCGCGGGTGATGCCGTATTTCTCGGCGAGATTCTCGGCGGTGATGCCCATATGATAATCATTGAAGGCATCCCACAGGCCATCGTGCACCATCGAGTCGATGGCCTTCCAGTCGCCCATGCGCTGGCCGATGCGTGAATGCGGCAACAGGTGAGGCGCCAGCGACATGTTCTCCTGACCGCCGGCGAGAATCAGCTCGGCATCGCCGCAGCGGATCGCCTGGGTTGCCAGATGCAGCGCCTTGAGCCCCGAGCCGCAGACCTTGTTGATCGTCATCGCCGGCACGCCTTCGGGCAGGCCTGCACGGATCGATGTCTGACGGGCGGGGTTCTGCCCGCAGCCCGCGGTGAGGACCTGGCCGAGCAGGACTTCGTCGACCTGCTCGGGGGCGACGCCGGTATTCGCCAGAATATCCTGAATCACTTTGACGCCCAGCTCGGTGGCAGGAATGCCGGCGAGCGAGCCGCCGAAAGTGCCGATAGCGGTGCGGCGCGCCGCGACAATGACCACGTCTTGCATGTGAGACTCCTTGATACGAGGCGAACGGGTACCTGTTCAGCATAGGAGACCCGAGCGCGTGACGACAATCGTCAAGCAGGCGAAATCGATGGCGGGCGCGAGCACATCGACTCTCGAGTGAGCGGGCCCGGGTTCGGCAACCCGCTCAGCGCGGCAGCGTCACCGCGAGATTGTCGATCAATCGCGCCGGTCCCAGATGGGCGGCGCCGAGTAGCACCGCATCGCGGGTATCGTCGGTGACCGCACCCAGGTCGTCGTATCGGCGCAGCTCCAGGTAATCGGGCTTGAAGCCGTCTTCGACCAGCCGGGCGAGCCCTTGGCGCAAGGCCTCTTCGCGAGCGGTGCCCTGCTCCAGCGCGTCGCGGACATGGCACAGCGTGGCATGCAGGCGCGGCGCCCGGGCCCGTTGCGCGTCGCTGAGGTAGCCGTTGCGCGACGACAGGGCCAGGCCATCGGCGGCGCGCACGATCGGCACGCCGACGATCTCGACCGGAATGTGCAGGTCGGCGACCAGCTTGCGGATCACCGCGAGCTGTTGGAAATCCTTGCTGCCGAAGCAGGCCAGGTCGGGCTGGAACAGGTTGAACAGCAGGCTGACCACGGTCGCCACGCCATCGAAGTGCCCCGGCCGGTTGGCGCCGCACAGGCCCTCCGAGACCTTGGGCACCCGGACCGTCGTCTGCGCCGTCGTGCCCTGCGGGTAGAGGGTTTCGTGACTGGGCGCGAACAGCAGGTCGCAGCCGGCATCTTCGAGGCATGCGCGATCCTCGTCCAGCGTGCGCGGGTAGCTGGCGAAGTCCTCGCCGGCGCCGAACTGCAGCGGGTTGACGAAGATGCTCGCCACCACGTAGTCGGCCCGCTCGCGGGCGGCGGCGACCAGCGCCAGGTGGCCGTCATGCAGGTTGCCCATGGTCGGCACCAGGCCGATGCGCAGGCCCTGGCGACGCGCCTCGCCGAGTCTTTCGCGCAGCGTGGCGATGTCGGTCACGGTGTGCATCAGAAGCAATTCTCCTTGGCCGGAAAGCGACGTGTCTTCACGGCCTCATGATAGGCCGCGAAGGCGCCCTGGATCGAGTCGGCCTCGCTCATGAAGTTCTTCACGAAACGCGGCGTGCGTCCTTGGCTGACGCCCAGCACGTCGTGCATGACCAGTATCTGGCCGTCGGTGTCGGCCCCGGCGCCGATGCCGATCACGGGGACCTCGAGCGTCTGCTGCATGGCCTGGCCGAGGCTCGCCGGCACGCACTCGAGCAGGATCACCGAGGCGCCGGCGTCGACCAGCGCGCGGGCATCGTCGATCAGGCGTTCGGCGTGCGCGGCATCGCGTCCCTGCACCTTGTAGCCGCCCAACTGGTAGACGGTCTGCGGGGTCAGCCCGAGATGGGCGCAGACCGGCACGCCGCGCCGTGTCAGTTCCCGAACGCCATCGGCCATCCACGCCTCGCCCTCGATCTTGACCAGCTCGGCCCCGGCGCGCATCAGCTCGCCGGCATCCTGGAGCAGGCGCTCCTGGCTCGAGTTGCTCATGAACGGCAGGTCGACCATCAGCAGGCTGGCGCCCTTGCTGCGCGCCACGCAGCGGGTGTGGTAGCAGATGTCGGCGAGGGTGACCGGCAGCGTGCTGGCATGGCCCTGCAGGACCATGCCCAGCGAGTCGCCGACCAGCAGAACTTCGATTCCGGCCTGACTGGCGGCATGCGCGAAGGAGGCGTCGTAGGCGGTCAGGCAACTGAACGGTTCGCCGGCGCGCTTGGCCGCCTGCAGCGTACTCACGGTGACGGTTTTCATGACGTGCATTTCTCATATTACGCTCCGCGGCATACGGCTATGCCCGGAACTGGCGTGTATTGCGAAGGTTGTTACCCATGCAGGGGCGAAAGTGTGGAATGGTAACAACCGCGCTGCAACTCGACTTTGGCGAAGATCAGCGACTCGGCGGCGTCAGCGGCCGAAGATCGCTGCCATCGAAGCCTTTGGCGCGTTGTGCCGCGCGGGCGCCATCCAGCACGAGCCCGGGAGCGATGTCGGCCAGCGGGATCATGACGAAAGCGCGCTCGAGCAGGGCGGGGTGCGGTAACGTCAGGCGCGCTGACACCCAGTGGCGGTCGGCGAACAGCAACAGGTCGAGATCCAGGGTGCGGGGCCCCCAATGGCGCTGGCGCACCCGGCGATGACGCTGCTCGAGAGCCTGTAGCTGATCGAGCAGGGCGAGTGGCGAAAGGCGGGTGACGATACCGGCTACGGCGTTGACGAAATCGGGCTGGTCCTGGGGGCCGAGGGGGCGGCTGCAATACAGCGGCGAGCGCGCCGTTAGTCGGGTGAGCGGCAGCTCATCCAGCTCATCCAGGGCCTGCTCGATCTGCCTGACGGGATCGGCGAGGTTGCTGCCCAGGCCGATATAGGCCGTGTGCTGCGCTGCCGCCATGCGCTCAGTCGGTGCCGTCGCCGGGGTTGCTGCCCTGGCGGCGGCCGCCGCGACGCTTGCGCGGGCGGCGCTTGCGCGGTCCCGCGCTACCCGCCGGATCGGCGTCGACCTTGTTCAGCAGGCGGCGCTGTTCATGCTCGTCGCCATCCTGAAAGGCGCTCCACCAATCGCCGAGACCGGGTGCCACTTCGCCGGCGTGTTCACGCAACAGCAGGAAATCGTACGCGGCGCGAAAGCGCGGGTGCTCGAGCGTCTGGAAGGCGCGTTTGCCGCGTCGCTTGGGCAGGCGCTCCTGAAGATCCCAGATGTCTCGCATCGGCAGGCTGAAGCGCTTGGGGATCGAGGTATGCTGAAGCTGGCGCGAGATGACCTGCTGGGCGGCGTTCTGCTGGGCTGGGATCGGCGGCATGCCTTCGGCCCTGAGGCGCTGCGAGCGCCATTGCACGCTGGGCCAGAGCAGAGCCCCGAACAGGAAGGCCGGGGTGACCGGGCGCTCGTTGAGTATCCGCTCGTCGGTGTTGGCCAGTGCCTGCAGGAGTAGCGGCTCGGCCCACTCGAGCTCGGCCATGGCCTCGTCGGCCTCGGGGAACAGCATGGCGAACAGCCCATACTCGCGCAGCCGATGAAAGCTCTGGACGCCGTGGCCCGACATGAACAGCTTGAGCACTTCGTCGAAGAGGCGCGCCGGGGGTATCTGCAGCAGTAGCGGGGCGAGTTCGCGAATCGGCGCTTCGGTGTCCGGCGCCAGAGTGAAGTCCAGCTTGGCTGCGAAGCGCATCGCGCGCAGCATGCGCACCGGGTCTTCCCGATAGCGGGTTGCCGGGTCGCCGATCAGGCGTAGCACCCGATCGTCGATGTCGGCGAGGCCGCCCGCCCAGTCGTGCAGCGAGAAATCGGCGATGTTGTAGTACAGCGCATTGACGGTGAAGTCGCGGCGCAGGGCGTCTTCCTCGATATTGCCCCAGACATTGTCGCGCAACAGCAAGCCATCCTCGGACTGGTGGGCGATATGTTCGCCGTGGTCGTCGCCGGGGCGGCCACGGAAGGTGGTGACTTCGATGACTTCCCGGCCGAAGCGCACGTGCACGATGCGAAAGCGCCGGCCGATGATCCGCGAATTGCGAAACAGGTCGCGAAGCTCCTCGGGCGTGGCGTTGGTCGCTACGTCGAAATCCTTGGGGGCCTTGCCGAGCAGCGCATCGCGCAGGCAGCCACCGACCAGATAGGCCTCGAAACCGGCATTGTGCAAGCGGTAGAGAACCTTGAGCGCGCTGGCGCTGAATAGCTGCCGGGAAATGCTGTGCTCTTCCCGGGGCAGGATGCGAAGACCGGAGGGTTCGCCGGCCCCCTCGTGATTGCCGAACAGAGTCTTCAAACGTTCACCGGGGCGTTGGAGAAAGCGGGTAAATCCTTTGAACATGCCGCGATAGTGCTCGCAGTCTGAGGGAAAGCGCCCAGTGTAGCCGAGCCCCTCCGGCTTGCAAAGCGTCGCCGAGAAAAGCGTCGGCTGATGAAGGGCTACGAGGCGTGATTTCGAGCCGGCCGCATGCCGATACGCGCCGAGCCCTGAAAAGCGCAGACGCGGTCGGAAGGGAGAAAGCGGTTGAGCGGAAAGTAGAAAGGGAAGGCCGATGGCCTTCCCTTTTAAGCAGTCTGACAGCATCCGTGCTGTTGATTCTTCTTCGTGATGGCGCATCGCCTTGAATACGCACCACAGTCACCAATCCAATCATCAGGCAAGCGTAATATTGTTGTTCTTGGGTCTCTTCCTGATGGCGACCGTCTCGTATTCAAAACAATAATCCAACCACGACGGCAGGTGTCTGCCTCCCCTCGGCGTTTTGTTATTGTTGCCAAGGGTACTCCTCAGACAGGCCTATTGTTGTTGTTGAGCCTGTGCGCGAAGTGTCGCGTCCCGATACTGACACCGGATTGTCCGACGCTGTTGTGCTTGTTGTCGTCGGTGCTTCTAATTGGGCTTTTTTGTTGTTGGGCCCGGAAACTCTGCCTCGGCTGTGTTGTCTTTATTGTTGGCAGCCTCTGACCGCGGCGATCCTATTGTTGTTATGTGCCGCCGCAGTTGTTGTTTTTCTTGCCCTAGTAAGTTGCAGTGACCATGCCACTTACTGGTTTTTTATTTCCTATCAATCCCTTACGGTTCCTGAGCTCCTGGGCCGAAGTTTTCTTCGGTCCGTCTGTTACCGCCGGTGCGCCACAAAGGTGAAGCGTGTGGGTGGAGCAGTAACAAATGGTGCGTTCAGGCCGTCTCGAACTGGCCCCATCATCCATACAAGCGCTGCCGCTTGCTGTTAGACCATGGTCGCGAATTCTGCGAAAGGATTACGCCGAGCGGCTCCGCGGGCTCTTCTTGCGAGGAATTCCCAAGCGCTGACGACGTTCCCACAGGCACTTGCGACTGATTCCCAGCTTGCGAGCGAGCTCGGTTTCACTCATCTGGTCCTGATGCTCGAGGACGAAATGCTGGAAATAATCCTCGAGGGACAGGTCCTCTTCCTCGGTGGTGGCGCTGTCGGGGCGGCTGGCGCCGGCCGCTACGGCGCTGGCGCTGCGCGCCGGGGCGGGGCGAGCAATGACCGGGCCGAGACCCAGGTCGTCGGGATGGATGAGATTGCCCTCGGCGAGAATCACCCCGCGTTCGAGGGCGTTTTCCAACTCGCGGACGTTCCCGGGCCAGGGGTAGTCGCGGATGTCGCGGCGCGCGGTGCGCGATAGCTTGAGGCCGCCACGCGCATGGCGGCGACAAGCGGCGGCAAGCAGCACGTCGGCGATCTCGAGAATGTCGTCCTCGCGCTCGCGCAGTGGCGGCAGGTCGATCTGCATGACATTGAGCCGGTAGTAGAGATCGAGGCGGAACCCGCCGCTCTTGGAGAGCGCATTGAGATCGCGGTGGGTCGCGGCGATCAGGCGGACGTCGACATGGCGAGTCTCGACCGAGCCGATCTTGCGGATCTCGCCCTCCTGCAACACGCGCAACAGCCGGGCCTGGGCATCGAGCGGCAACTCGCCGATCTCGTCGAGGAACAGCGTGCCGCCGTCGGCAGCCTCGACCAGCCCGGTGCGGGCGGCGCTGGCGCCGGTGAAGGCACCTTTCTCATGGCCGAACAGCTCGGACTCGATCAGCGTCTCGGGGATCGCTGCGCAGTTGACGCAGATCAGCGGCGCCTTGACGCGACGGCTCTGACGATGGATGGCGCGCGCCACGAGCTCCTTGCCGGTGCCCGACTCGCCCTGGATGAGCACCGTCACGTCCGCGGGCGCGGTCTTGCGAATCCGTGTATATACCGTGCGCATGCCGGGGCAGTGACCGACCATTCCCAGGGGGGTGACGTCGCCGCGCTGCGCATCGAGCCTGTCGGTGTGCCGGGGAGCGTGCTCGTCGAGCGCCCGGGCCACGCATGCGAGCAATTCTTCGGGATCGAAGGGCTGGGTGACGAAGTCCACCGCACCCTGCTTGAGCGCCTCGACCGCCGAACGGACGCTGGCGTGACGGGTCGTGATCAGTACCGGCACCGAATCGGCGGCGTCGATCAGTGCGGTACCCGGCTCGTCCGACAATTGCAGGGCGCTGATGATCAGGTCGAATCGCGTCAGATCCAGTTGGTGGGCTTCGATGACCGACGTAGCCTCGCTGACGCGGTGGCCCCCGCGCTCGAGCAGACGGAGCAGCGCCAGTCGAGAGGTGGCTTCATCGTCGACGATCAGAATCTGGGGCATCGTGTTTCAACCATCCTCGGTTCGGGTGGGTCGGGCCACAGGGACGATGCGCGTGTCGCGGCGCTGGCCGGCCTGACGGTATCCTGACCCGCCCGGGCGGCAGCGATCAAGTCCCCGGCCGTGTCGGGCCCGTTCTGGTGCAAGGCGCGCCGACTAGAAGGGAAAGAGCGAGTGTAGGGACATCCCGACCGGGTACTCAACCCGACCTGAGTCGTATTCGCGGCGATGGCCGACGGCGTCAGGCCGGGTCTGGCGTCTGGCGCTTGGCCTCGCTATGCAGGCGAGCAGGATCCCAGGCGGCGATCGCCTCGCTGAGCTGGTCCGCGACCGGCGCCGTGGCCAGCTCGCGGGGCGGCGCCTGGTCTAGCGCGACGAGCGCCTGGTGCAGATAGTCACGCGGGGCATCGCCTTCGACCGGCAGCGCGGCGGCCCGATTCTGCTTGGAGAGTTTCTGGCCGTTGGCGGCGACGATCAGCGGCAGGTGCAGGTAACGAGGTTGCGGATGGTCCAATGCCGCCTGCAACTGGAGCTGCCAGGGCGTGTTGTCGAGCAGGTCGGCGCCGCGCACCACATCGCTGATGCCCTGTTCGGCGTCGTCGACCACCACCGCCAGTTGATAGGACCACAAGCCCTCCTTGCGCTTGAGCACCACATCGCCCAGCGCCGCCGGGTCAAAACGCTGCTCGCCGAACAGGCGGTCGTGCCAACCCACTGGACGCGCCCCCAGGTCGCTGCGTAGCCGCCAGGCCATTGCTCGCTCGGGATGCAGCGGGCCGGTGCGGCACCAGCCGGGGTAGATCGGGTGGTCGTGCCACTCCTTGCGTGAGCAGCTGCAGGGGTAGGCCAGACCCTGCTCGGCCAGCCGTGCCAGCGCGGCCTGATAAGGCCCGTCGCGCTCGCTCTGGGTCATCACCGGACCGTCCCAGGTGAGGCCATAGGCCTCGAGCTGATCACGTATGGTGTCGCCGGTGCCTGGTGGGCAGCGCGGCGGATCGACGTCCTCGATCCTCAACAGCCACTCGCCGCCGACGCGACGGGCGTCCAGAAAGCTGGCCAGCGCGGCGACCAGCGAACCGAAATGCAAAGGTCCCGAAGGGGTCGGGGCAAAGCGTCCACGATACCCGGGCATCGCTATCTCCTCGGAGGGGCCGGGAGTTCGACCGGCCCCGAAAAAGCAAACGGGCGCCACTGGGGCGCCCGTCTCGACCGACCGATCACTCAGCCGCCAAGCTGCTTTTCCTTGAGTTCCGCCAGCGTCTTGCAGTCGACGCACAAGGTGGCCGTGGGGCGGGCTTCGAGCCGGCGGATGCCGATCTCGACGCCACAGGCCTCGCAGAAGCCGTAATCGTCCTCGTCGATCTTCTCGATCGTTTCGTTGATCTTCTTGAGCAGCTTGCGCTCGCGGTCGCGGGTGCGCAGCTCCAGGCTGAAGCCCTCTTCCTGAGTCGCCCGATCGGCTGGATCGGCATAGTTGTTGGCGTCTTCCTGCAGGTGACGCACGGTGCGGTCGACCTCTTCCATGAGATCCTGTTTCCAGCCGAGCAGGATCTGTCGGAAGTGCTCCAGCTGCTGCTCGTTCATATACTCTTCACCCGGTGCCGGCTCGTACGGGGTGAATTTCTTTGGCGCTTCCGTCTTCTGTTCTGCTACTGGCATGGGGCTGCCTCATTACTCAAGTGACTGGGGCCGATGCCCGGCCGCTCGGAGCCCGCCACGTCGAATCGGCGGCTCCGCGGATGGCATGCCCACCCGAAGCCTTGCTTATTTAGCGAAAAAGCGCCGGCATTGCAACCATTGAACGTCAGTGCGCCGAGGAATCTTGACGCATGTCGTCGGGCATGGACAACTGACCGCCGCCGTCGGGTCGCCGACGGCTCGAAAAGGCGCGACTAAAGGAAGCAACAATGCACTGGAGTGAACGCATCGACCGGGTGCAACCGTTTCGTGTCATGCATCTGCTGGAGCTGGCCCAGGCCCGCGAAGCGGCGGGTCACGATGTCATCCATCTGGAAGTCGGCGAGCCGGATTTCGCCACGCCGCAGCCGGTCGTCGAGGCCGGCCAACGGGCGCTGGCCCGGGGCGAGACCCGTTATACGCCGGCGGGCGGCATTCCGGCGCTGCGTGAGGCGATCGCCGGACACTATGCCGAGCATTTCGACACCCGCATCGATCCGGCGCGGATCCTGGTCACCCCGGGGGCTTCCGGGGCGCTGCTGCTGGCCAGCCAACTGCTGGTGAGTCGCGGCGAGCGGGTGCTGATGGCCGATCCGACCTATCCCTGCAATCGCCACTTCATGGCGCTCGCCGATGCCCAGGTCGATTGCCTGCCGGTCGGCCCCGAGAGCGGCTGGCAGCTCGACGCCGCGCTCATCGCGCGACACTGGCAGGCGAACACGCGGCTGGCGATGTTGGCCACGCCGTCCAACCCTACCGGGCACATGCTCGACGCCGGGCAATTGAAGGCCGTGGGTGAGGTGGTCGCGGCACGCGACGGGGCATTGCTGGTCGACGAGATCTACCAGGGGCTGACCTACGACAGTGAGCCGCTAAGCGCAGCGTCGGTCGCCCCCGATGCGTTCATCGTCAACAGCTTCTCGAAGTACTTCGGCATGACCGGCTGGCGACTGGGCTGGCTGGTGGCGCCCGAAACCGCCATCGAGCCGCTGACGCGGCTGGCGCAGAACGTGTTCCTGGCCGCGCCGACGCTGTCGCAGCACGCCGCGCTGGCGGCATTCACGCCGGAATGCCGGGTGGAACTCGAGCGCCGTCGTCACGAACTGCACCGGCGTCGCGACGTGCTGCTGGCGGGGCTCGAGCGGCTGGGCTTGGCGCCAGCGCAGCCACCGCAGGGGGCGTTCTACCTGTGGCTCGATGTATCGCGCCATACCCGCGACAGCCAGGCCTTCTGCCAGCGACTGCTGGAAGAGGAAAACGTCGCCATCACTCCGGGGATCGATTTCGCGGTACGCGGCGGCGAGCACCATGTGCGGATCGCCTTCACCAACGACGTCGCCCGGCTCGAAGAGGCGCTGCATCGCCTCGAGCGCTTCCTGACGCGCCAGGCGGGAGCCTGACATGGACTATCCCGAACTGGTGCCGGGCACTCTACGGCGGCGCTACAAGCGCTTTCTCGCGGACGTCGAACTGGCCAGCGGCGAGACGGTGGTGGCGCATTGCCCGAATACCGGCTCGATGCGTGCGGTCAACGTGCCCGGCTGCCGGGTATGGCTGGCGCCGAGCAGCAACCCGGCGCGCAAGCTGGCCTGGACCTGGGAACTCATCGAGCTGCCCCAGGCCGACGGCACGCTGGCGAGCGCCTCGGTGCATACCGGGCGCACCAACGCGATCGTCGCCGAGGCGCTCGCGGCGGGGCGGGTGCCGGAACTGGCCGGCTACGCGCAGCTCAAGCGCGAGGCCAAGGTCGCTGGCTCGCGGCTCGACTTCCGACTCGACGATCCGCAGCATGGTACGGCGTTCGTGGAGGTCAAGCAGGTCACCTTGCAGGAGACCGACGGCCACGGCTATTTCCCCGATGCGGTCAGTGCCCGCGGCACGCGTCACCTGGAAGCGCTGGCCGAGCTGGCCGCTAGCGGCCAGCGGGCGGTGCTGCTGTTCTGCGTGGCGCACACCGGAATAACCAGCGTCGCGCCGGCGGCGCACATTGATGCGCACTATGCGACCACGCTGCGGCGGGTGGCGAAGTGCGGGGTCGAGGTGCTGGCCTATGGCTGTCGCGTGGAGCGCCAGGCGACCCGGCCGGCAACGATCAGCCTTGCCGCGCGGCTGCCGGTTTCGCTCGAGCGTGAGCTGGCGCCGGCTAGCGACGCCGACTGACGCGGAAGATGGCGATCTCGCCGAACAGGTTGGGCCAGATGCGGCTGGCGCGGTTGCGCTCGTGCTCGCCGGTGCCGACTGCCCGGTCGGTGATCACCAAGCCCTTGTCGCGGCACAGCTTCTCGAAATCGTTGAAGGTCGACAGGTGGATGTTGGGGGTGTCGTACCAGGCGTGCGGCAGCGAGCGCGACACCGGCATGTAACCCTTGAAGCCGAGATACAGGCGATGGCGCCAGTAGGCGAAGTTGGGGAAGGTGATGATCGCCTCGCAGCCGACCCGCAGCATCTCGTCGAGCATCATGTCGGGGCGGCGCAGCGCCTGCAGCGCCTGGGTCATGATCACCAGGTCGCAGGCGTCGTCCTCGAAATTGGCCAGGCCCTGGTCGAGATCCTGCTCGATGACGTTGACGCCGCGCTCGAGACACGCGGTGATGCCCTCGGGGGCGATCTCCAGGCCGTAGCCGAACACTCCCTTTTCGCGGGCCAGCGCGTCGAGCAGCTCGCCATCGCCACAGGCCAGGTCGAGCACCCTGGCGCCCTGGGGCACCCAGCGGTAGATCAGTGCGAGGTCGGCGCGCATCAATGGCCCTCCAGGTCGAGTTCGTGGGCCACGCGCTTCATGAAGCCGCCGAATACCGCCTGGTAACGGGTATCGGGCAGCAGGAAGGCGTCGTGACCGAACGGCGAGTCGATCTCCGCGTAGCTGACCGGCTTGCCGGCGCGCATCAGCGCGTCGACCAGCTCGCGCGAGCGCTCCGGCGCAAAGCGCCAGTCGGTGGAGAAGCTGACCACCAGGAAACGGCAACTGGCCGGCGCCAGGGCGGCGGCGAGATCGCCATTGTGCGCCGCGGCGGGATCGAAGTAATCGAGCGCCTTGGTCATCAGCAGGTAGGTGTTGGCATCGAAGGCGGTAGAGAAGGCGTCGCCCTGGTAGCGCAGATAGGATTCGACCTGGAACTCGACGTCGTAGCCGAAGTTGAGCTCGTCGCTGCGCAGGTCGCGGCCAAACTTGGCGCCCATCGAGTGCTCGGACAGATAGGTGATGTGACCGACCATGCGCGCCAGCTTGAGCCCGCGCTTGGGCATCGTGCCGTGCTGATGGTACCAGCCGTCGTTGAAGTCGGGATCCGAGCGGATTGCCTGACGGGCGACCTCGTTGAAGGCGATGTTCTGCGCCGACAGCCGCGGCGTGGCGGCGATGACCACCGCGTTGGCGATGCGCTCGGGGTAGGCGAGCGCCCACTGCAGCACCTGCATGCCGCCGAGGCTGCCGCCGACCACCGCGGCGAAGCGCTCGATGCCCAGCCGGTCGGCCAGCCGGGCCTGGCTGTGCACCCAGTCGGCGACGGTCATCACCGGAAAGTCGGGGCCCCAGGGCCGGCCCGTCTCGGGGTTGACGCTGCACGGCCCGGTGCTGCCATGGCAGCCGCCCAGGTTGTTCAGCGAGACGACGAAGAAGCGGTTGGTATCCAGCGCCTTGCCCGGGCCGATATGCGCGTCCCACCAGCCGGGCTTGCGCTCTTCCAGGCTGTGATAGCCGGCGGCGTGATGGTGCCCCGACAGGGCGTGGCAGATCAGCACGGCGTTGTCGCGCTGGGCGTTGAGTTCGCCGTAGGTCTCGTAGACCAGCTCGTAGGCCGGCAGCGTCTTGCCGCAGGCCAGCGGCAGCGGCGCCTCGAAGTGCTGGCGCTGTGGCGTCACCAGGCCCACCGAGTCGGCGGGAAGCGATTCAGTCATCGAGCGTGTCGTGTCCAGTGTCCGGCACGGGGCTCATCGGCCCCGTCTTGTATTGAGTTGTCGGCGTGCGACCTAGAGGCCGACCAGCATGCCCGAAATGCCGGCGGCGCGGGTCAGCGAACCGACCACCAGGCTATCGATCAGGTTGATGATGATGAACACCACGATAGGCGACAGGTCTATCATCCCCAGCGGCGGTATGACCTTGCGCACCGGGGCCATGATCGGCTCGACCAGCTGCATGATCAGGATTGCGCCGGGGTGGCTGGCCTGGGGGGCGACCCAGCTGAGAATGATCATGCCGATCAGCGCGAAGAAGTAGATCTTGAGAATCGCGCTGGCCAGCGCCGCCAGCGAGGCGATGGCGATCCCCACCAGCGGCGGCAGTCCGCCGATCGCCAACTGCATGATCAGGATGATGCTCAGTGCCTTGATGATGAAGCCGGCCGCCAGCGTGGCCAGGTCGAACGGGCCGACCGGGCGCAGGAAGCTCTGCAGCGGCTTGACCACCGGCTGGGTGACCTTGACCACCGACTGGCTGAGCGGGTTGTAGTAATCGGCCCGCGACGCCTGCAGCAAGAAGCGCAGCATCAGCAGAAACAGGTAGATGTTGATCAGCATGTTGACCAGCATCAGGCCGGCCCCGCCCAGTTGACTCCCCATGGAACTCCTCCGTGTCGATTCGAACCGTCAGGCCGATTCACGCGCACACGCCGGGTCTGGGCGCAGGGCGTGTCGCGGCATTTGATTTAGTCTTTCTTGCCGAGCTCGGCGGCCATTTCGCGGGCCCGCGCGGCACAGGCTTCGGTGGCCTCGGCGAACAGCTCGCGCAGGCCGCCGTCCTCCAGGCAATGCACGGCGCGCTCGGTGGTGCCGCCCGGCGACATCACGTTGCGGCGCAGTTGGGCCGGCTCGAATTCGCTCTGCTGGGCCATCCTCGCCGCCCCGAAGCCGGTCTGCAAGGCCAATCGGCGTGCGCTGTCGGCGGGCAGGCCGAGCCGCCTGCCGGCTTCCTCGAGCGCCTCGAAGATCAGGAAGAAATAGGCCGGACCGCTGCCCGAGACCGCGGTGACGGCCTCGATCAGCGATTCGTCGTCGACCCATTCGACCAGCCCCACCGGCTCGAGCAGGCCGGTGGCGAGCCGGCGCTGCTCGTCGCTGACCCGGGCGTTGGCGTACAGCCCCGAGGCACCGGCGCCGACCAGCGACGGCGTATTGGGCATGCAGCGTACCACTGCCAGCCCGCCGCCGAGCCATTCATCCAGCGTCTCGGCACTCAACCCGGCGGCCACCGAGACGACCAGCGGCCGGCGCGCCTGCACGGCGTCACGCAGTTGCTCGCAGACTTCGCGCATGAGCTGCGGCTTGACCGACAGCACCACGACATCGGCGTTGGCCACCGCGGCGGCGTTGTCGGTGGTGACGTTGAGGCCATAGCGCGCCGCGAGCGGCTCGAGCGTTTCACGGCGACGCGCGGTGGCGGTGATCGCCGAGGCCGGATAGCCGGCCTCGATCATGCCGCCGAAGATTGCGCTGGCCATGTTGCCGGCGCCGATGAAGGTGACTTGGCTTGCCATGCTAGTGTCCTTTGTCGCTGTGTACGGAGTCGCAGCACTCCGTGATGTGGAACTTTCTCGTGGCGCTCAAGGACGGCCGGCGCGGGCGCCGAAGATCGCCGTGCCCAGGCGCACCAGGGTGGCGCCCTCGAGTACCGCGGCTTCCAGATCGTCACTCATGCCCATCGATAGGGTGTCGAGCGCAAGCTCGGGCAACTGCGCGTCGAGGCGCTCCTTGAGCCGGCGCAACTCCGCCAGTGGCCGACGTTGGGCGTCGAGCCCCTCCGCCGGCGCGGGGATCGTCATCAGACCACGCAGCCGCAGGTTGGGCAGCCCGGCGACCTCGCGGGCCAGCGTCTCGAGCTCGTCGGGGCTGACGCCCGACTTGCTGGCTTCGCCGCTGACGTTGACCTGCAGGCAGACGTTCAGCGGGCCGAGGGCGGCAGGGCGCTGCTCGGACAGTCGACGGGCGGTCTTGGCGCGCTCGATGCTGTGTACCCAGTTGAAGTGCTCGGCGACGGCGCGGGTCTTGTTGGATTGCAAAGGGCCGATGAAATGCCAGACGATAGCATCCAGGTCGGCGAGTTCGGCCTGCTTGTCGAGCGCTTCCTGCAGATAGTTCTCGCCGAAATCGCGCTGCCCGGCCCGGTAGGCCTGGCGAATCAACGCGGCGGGTTTGGTCTTGCTGACCGCCAGCAACTGCGCCGCCTCGCCGTCGCGCCCGGCCCGCGCCAGGGCGTCGACCAGCCTGCGGCGCGCATGGGCGAGTGCATCGCTGACCGGAACGTCTGGCATACTGGCATCGACCTTATAAGAAATGTAAGTAGGGAATCGAATGGATATTACCGAACTCCTGGCATTTTCGGCAAAGCAGAACGCTTCAGACCTGCACCTTTCCGCCGGGCTGCCGCCGATGATCCGTGTCGATGGCGACATCCGCCGCCTCAATGTGCCGGCGATGGACGACCGCGACGTCCGCAAGATGATCTACGACATCATGGGCGACCGGCAGCGCCGCGACTACGAAGCCCAGCTGGAAACCGACTTTTCCTTCGAGGTGCCAGGGGTGGCGCGCTTTCGTGTCAACGCCTTCAATCAGGATCGCGGTGCCGGGGCGGTATTTCGGACCATTCCCGGACGCGTGCTGACCCTCGATGAACTCGACCTGGGCGATGTGTTTAGGCGCTTCGCCGCGCTACCGCGTGGGCTGGTGCTGGTGACCGGGCCGACCGGCTCGGGCAAGTCGACGACCCTGGCGGCGCTGATCGACTACATCAACGACACCCAGCATCATCACATCCTGACCATCGAGGATCCGATCGAATTCGTTCACGCCAGCAAGCGCAGCCTGATCAACCAGCGTGAAGTGCACCGTCATACCCAGGGCTTCACTCAGGCGTTGCGCTCGGCCTTGCGCGAGGATCCCGACGTGATCCTGGTCGGCGAACTGCGCGACCTGGAAACCATTCGCCTGGCGCTGACCGCGGCGGAGACCGGTCACCTGGTATTCGGCACCCTGCACACCACCTCGGCGGCCAAGACCATCGACCGGATCATCGACGTGTTTCCCGGCGACGAGAAGTCGATGGTGCGCTCGATGCTCTCGGAGTCGCTGCAGGGGGTCATCTCGCAGACCCTGCTCAAGCGCAACGGCGGCGGGCGGGTCGCCGCCCACGAGATCCTGGTGGCGACCTCGGCGGTACGCAATCTGATCCGCGAGGACAAGGTGGCGCAGATCTATTCGGCGATCCAGACCGGCGGCAACCAGGGCATGCAGACGCTCGATACGGCACTCGCCAAGCTGGTCAGCCAGCACGTGATCAGCCGCGAAGAAGCCCAGAGCAAGGCCAAGGGCCATCTGCCCGAAGCCGGCAGCGCGCAATAACCGGCTAATCGGCCATAGGAGGGCGCATGACACCGGGTGAATGGTTGCATCAGCTGCTGGACATCATGATCGACAAGCAGGCGTCTGACATGCTGTTGTCGACCAACGCGCCGCCATCGCTGAAGATCAGCGGCAAGCTGGTGGCGCTGGGCGATACGGCGTTGAGCGTCGATCAGGTGCGCGAACTGGTCCTGGCGGCGCTGCCCGAGGGGGCGCGCGAGCGTTTCGAGACCCATCGCGAGGCCAACTTCGCGCTCAGCCTGCCGGGCAAGGGGCGCTTTCGCATCAGCGCCTTCTATCAGCGCAGTCAGATGGCCATGGTCGTGCGGCGTATCGCCTACGACATCCCATCACTGGAGGCGCTGTCGCTGCCGGCCACGCTGGGTGAACTGGTCTCGCTCAAGCGCGGCCTGGTATTCGTAGTCGGCGGCACCGGGGCGGGCAAGTCGACGACCCTGGCGTCGATGATCCAGTATCGCAACGATCACGCTGGCGGCCACATCATCTGCATCGAGGATCCCATCGAGTACATCCACCAGCATCGCCGGGCAATCATCAACCAGCGCGAGGTGGGCATCGATACCGAATCCTTCGAGGTGGCGCTGAGAAACGCCCTGCGTCAGGCGCCCGACGTGATCATGATCGGCGAGATCCGTTCCCGCGAGACCATGGAGCAGGCGCTGACCTTCGCCGAGACGGGCCATCTGTGCCTGGCGACGCTGCACGCCAACAATGCCAATCAGGCGCTCGATCGGATCATTCACTTCTTTCCCAGCGAACGCCACGAGCAGGTCTGGCTCGATCTGTCGCTCAACCTGCAGGCGATCGTCGCCCAGCAGTTGCTGCCGCGTCAGGACGGCCAGGGGCGTGCGCCGGCGATCGAGGTGCTGCTGCGCTCGCCGCTGGTCAGCGAGCTGATCCGCAAGGGCGAGGCCGGCGAGATCAAGGCGCTGATGGCGCGTTCGCGCGACCTGGGCATGCAGACCTTCGATCAGGCGCTGTTCGAGCTCTATCAGCGTGGCGACATCAGCCAGGAGGTCGCGCTGGTGCATGCCGATTCCGCCAACGACCTGCGCATGATGATCAAGTATGGCCAGGGTGCCCAGGGGGCCGGCTCGACGCTGGACGCCGCGAGCCGGCTATCGCTGCGGGCCAGCGACGACTTCGAGTGAGCCTGGCTGCCTTAAGTGATGCCCTTCAGGCGCTGTAGAGGCCGCCGAGGACCCGCGCTCCAGCGGCGCCGGTGACGCTGGGCAGGTTGCCGGGCAGCCCCTCCAGGCGGCACCAGGCCAACCAGGCGAAAGCGCCGGCTTCCAGCCAGTCGGCCGACCAGCCGAAATCTTCGCAGCGCGCCAGGGCCAGCGCTGGCAGACGGCGTTGCAGACGGGCCAGCAAGTCATCGTTGCGCGTGCCGCCACCGCAGGGAATCAGTGACAGCGACCCCTTGGCGCCTTGCTGGGCGAGTGCTTGTTCGATGCCCAGGGCCACGCTGGCGGCGGTCAGTTCGGCAAGCGTGGCCTGGATGTCCTGCGGCGCTTCGCTGCCGTTGGCATGTTCCGCCAGCCAGTCGAGGTGAAAGTACTCGCGACCGGTGCTCTTGGGCGGCGGTTGATGAAAGAAGCGATCGTCGAGCAGGCGCTCCAGCAACGGCTGGTTGACCTCGCCCGTCGCGGCCCATTGCCCATCGGCATCGAAATGGCCGCCTTGGTGGCGTGCGTACCAGGCATCCAGCAGAGCGTTGGCCGGGCCGGTGTCGAAGCCGATGATCGGTTTGTCGATCCCGGTGGGGGGCAGCAGGGTAAGGTTGGCGAAGCCGCCGAGGTTGAGCACCACCCGCCACTCGCGGGTGTCACGAAACAGCGCGGCATGAAAGGCCGGAGCCAGCGGTGCGGCCTGTCCACCGGCGGCCAGGTCGCGGCGCCGGAAGTCGCCGACCACCGGGCAGCCGGTGAGTTCGGCCAGCAGGCTGGGGTTGTCGAGCTGCCAAGTATAGGGCGATATGCCGTGCGGGGCGTGCTCGATGGTCTGGCCGTGGCTGCCGATGGCCGTGATGGCCCCGGTGTTCAAGCCGTTGGCGGCAAGCAGCCGGGCGACGGCCTCGGCCTGCAGCTCGCAGAGCGCATGCTCGGCGTAGGCGAGATCGGCGAAGCTCGCCTGGCGCGACTGGCAGAGCATCAACAGTACCTGGCGCAGGCTGTCGGGCATGTCGATGCCCAGCGCATCGACCAGTTCGGGGCGGCCTTCGCCGCAACGCACCAGGGCGGCATCGATTCCGTCCAGGCTGGTCCCGGACATCAAGCCAACGAACAACGGCATAAGGGCCTCTCTCTGCGTTAATGGCGCTCAACCGCCAAGTCAAGACATGCTAACATCCTGCCCCATTCTTCCAGGCAAGCGTTTTAATGCCAGGCCACTGTTTAAATAGAAAGGGGGCACGATGACCGACGTCGCCGATGCGCTGGCGCTGCTCAAGCGCGGCGCCCACGAGATTCTGCTCGAGGAGGAGCTGGAACAAAAGCTGGCTTCCGGGCGCAAGCTGCGTATCAAGGCCGGCTTCGACCCCACCGCGCCCGACCTGCACCTGGGGCACAGCGTGCTGCTGACCAAGATGCGCCAGTTCCAGGAGCTGGGCCACGAGGTGATCTTCCTGATCGGCGATTTCACCGGCCGCATCGGCGATCCCACCGGCAAGAACGTCACCCGCAAGCCGCTCACCGAAGAAGAGGTCAAGGCCAATGCCAAGACCTACCGCGAGCAGGTATTCAAGATCCTCGATCCCGAGAAGACCATCGTCGCCTTCAATGCCGACTGGATGAACAAGCTCTCCGCCGCGGACATGATCGGGCTGGCCGCCCAGTCGACCGTGGCTCGCATGCTCGAGCGCGACGATTTCGAGAAGCGCTACAAGGCCAATCAGTCGATTTCGATCCATGAATTCCTCTATCCGCTGGTCCAGGGCTACGATTCGGTGGCGCTCGAGGCGGATGTCGAGCTTGGCGGTACCGATCAGAAGTTCAACCTGCTGATGGGTCGTGAGATTCAGAAGCACTTCGGTCAGCCGCCGCAGGTGGTGATCACCATGCCGTTGCTCGAAGGGCTCGACGGCGTGCAGAAGATGTCCAAGTCGCTTAACAACTACGTAGGGCTCGACGAGGCGCCGGGGGCGATGTTCAACAAACTGGTGTCGATGCCCGATAGCCTGATGTGGCGCTACTTCGAGCTGCTCTCGCTCAAGAGCAACGAGGAGTTCGAGGCGCTGCGTCGTGATGTCGAGGCCGGGGCCAACCCGCGCGACGTCAAGATGGAGCTCGCCCGTGAATTGATCGGCCGCTACCATGGTGAAGAAGCCGCCGCCAATGCGCATCGCTCGGCCGGCAATCAACTGGCCGAGGGCGAGTTGCCGGAGGACCTGCCGGAAGTGGTGGTTGATTTTGAAGGCAACCCCCAGGCGCCGATCGGCGCCGTGCTCAACCGTGCCAATCTCGCCAACAACAGCGCCCAGGCCAAGGACATGCTCGGCAATGGTCGGGTCAAGGTCGATGGCGAGGTGGTCGCGCGCGATCATATGCTCGATACCGGCAGAAGCTATGTGATCCAGGCCGGCAAGAAGCGCTATGCGCGGGTCACGCTGAGCTGATCGTTGTCCGAGATCCGCCACCGACGCCCGCCTTGTGCGGGCGTTGGGTTATCCACAACCGGTTTCGCGCGAAGGTTTGCTTGGGGGTGTGGATAAGCGCGTTCTGAAGCGTACGCACTTTTTTCGCCCCAGGGGCTTGTCAGCGACGCTCGCGGGCCGTAAAGTACGCATCCGCTGCTCACGACGGACCCA
>NZ_JAWQLY010000018.1:0-47489 GCF_033446685.1 Halomonas sp. HP20-15
GAGAGGACTTGAACCTCCACATCCGTAAGGATACTAGCACCTGAAGCTAGCGCGTCTACCAATTCCGCCACCTGGGCGTATCATGCCGGCCTGTATTCGCGTGGTGCCCAGGAGAGGACTTGAACCTCCACGTCCATAAGGACACTAGCACCTGAAGCTAGCGCGTCTACCAATTCCGCCACCTGGGCGAATACACAGCCATCGATCGGGGTACTGCAAATCAGGGACTTTCACCCCGACATCGCCTCAACAAGCAAGGCTTCGTCGTTTTGGTGCCCAGGAGAGGACTTGAACCTCCACATCCGTAAGGATACTAGCACCTGAAGCTAGCGCGTCTACCAATTCCGCCACCTGGGCAAGTGGCCACGAATCATACCGATTCCGTGCCCGAATGCAAGAGGCGAAAAGCGGATTTGCAAGGCGGCGTAGCGGCAATGGTTGGGTCGCATCCCGCGCGGCGCTATACTGCGCGCATGACATTATACGCACTCGTCTTTTCTCGCTTGCCGCGCTCGCTGCCGCCCGAACAATTCAATTCAAGGAAGCTCCACGTATGAATCACTGGACGTTAAGCGACGATCCTCAAGCGGCGCGGGAAGCCGACAAATACGACAAGCCGGTTCCCAGCCGCGAATATCTGCTCGCCCGACTCGAGGAGTATGGCAAGCCGATCACCGACGAAAACATGAGCCGCATGCTGGGCCTCGAGGATGACAACCAGCAGGAGGCGGTGCGCCGGCGGCTGGCCGCCATGGAGCGCGATGGTCAGATCCTGCGCAATCGTCGCGGCGCCTATGCGCTGATCGACAAGCTCGACCTGATCAAGGGCAAGGTGCTGGGTCATCGCGACGGCATCGGTTTTCTGCTCCGTGACGATGGCAAGAAGCCCGACCTGGTGATTCCGCCGCGTCAGATGCGCCGGGTATTCCATGGCGATCACGTGCTGGTGCGGGTCAGCGGCCGCGACCGCCGCGGGCGCGACGAGGCGACCATCGTCGAGGTGCTGGCGCGCAATACCCAGACGCTGGTCGGCGTCTATCGCGCGCGGTCCAACGAATTCGGCGTGCTGATCCCCGAGAACACCCGTATCGCCCAGGAGGTGATCATCCCCAATAGCGTCACCGGCGGCGCCCAGGACGGCCAGGTGGTGTCGGTACGCATCACCCAGCAGCCCGAGACGCGCATCCAGCCGGTCGGCGAAATCGTCGAGGTGCTCGGCGAGCGCATGGATCCGGGGATGGAGATCGACATCGCCATCCGCAGCTACGAGATCCCTGCCGAGTTCCCGCCCGACGTTCAGGACGAGATCGCCAGCATGTCCGCCGAAGTCGCCGAGGAGGACAAGCACCACCGCATCGACCTGCGCGACGTACCCTTGGTCACCATCGACGACGAGTCCGCCAAGGATTTCGACGACGCCGTGTGCGCCTGGAAGACCAAGTCGGGCAGTTGGAAGCTGCTGGTGGCGATCGCCGACGTCTCGCATTACGTGCGTCCCGGCAGTGCGCTGGACCAGGAGGCGATCTCGCGGGGCAACTCGGTGTATTTCCCGGGGCAGGTGGTGCCCATGCTGCCCGAGCTGCTGTCCAACGGGTTGTGCTCGCTGAACCCCGACGTCGACCGGCTGGCGCTGGTCTGCGAGATGAACATCTCGCAGAGCGGGGCGATCAGCCGCTATCGCTTCTACGAAGGGGTATTCCGTTCGCATGCGCGGCTGACCTACAACAAGGTCGCGGCGATTCTCGATGGCGAGGATGCCGAGGCCGACGCGCTGCGCGAGCAGTACAGCCAACTGGTGCCGTCGCTGAAGAACCTGCATGCGCTCTACACGCTGCTGCGCGAGGCGCGGGTGGAGCGGGGCGCGATCGACTTCGAAACCACCGAGACGGCGATCCTGTTCAACGACGAGCGCAAGATCGAGTCGATCGTGCCGCGTTCGCGCAACGACGCCCACAAGATCATCGAGGAGTGCATGCTGGCCGCCAACGTCGCCACGGCGCGCTTTCTCGACAAGCACGACCTGCCGGCGCTGTACCGCATTCACGAGAAGCCTTCACCGGAGCGCCTCGACAAGCTGCGGCTGTTTCTCAACGAGCTGGGGCTATCGCTGGGCGGGGGCGACGACCCCACTCCGCAGGATTACCGCGACCTGGCCGAGGTGATCAAGGGCCGTCCCGATACCGACGTCATCCAGACGGTGATGCTGCGTTCGATGAGTCGCGCGGTCTACTCGCCGCAGAACGATGGCCACTTCGGTCTGGCCTATCCGGCCTACGCCCATTTCACCTCGCCGATTCGCCGCTACCCGGACCTGCTGGTGCACCGCGCCATCCGCTCGGTGATCCGCGGTCCGCGCCAGACCAATACCGTGTTGCGAGCCGAGGGGGCGCCGGTCGAGCCGCCGAGCAAGTGGGCACCCTACACCTTCGAGCAGATGCTGGAGCTCGGCGAGCACTGCTCGATGACCGAGCGGCGCGCCGACGACGCCACCCGCGACGTCACCGACTGGCTCAAGTGCGAGTTCATGTCCGACAAGATCGGCGAGGTGTTCGACGGTACCATCGCCTCGGTGACCCAGTTCGGCATCTTCGTGCGCCTCGACGCGGTGTATGTCGAGGGGCTGGTGCACGTCACCTCGCTGCCGTCCGACTACTACCACTACGAGGCGGAAAAGCACCGTCTCAAGGGCGAGCGTAGCGGCATGGCCTACCGTCTCGGCGATGGCGTTACCGTGCAGGTGGCGCGGGTCGACCTCGACGATCGCAAGATCGATTTCGAACTGGTCGACGACAAGCCGCGACGCCAGCGTCCGCCGCGCAAGCCGGGAACCAGTTCCGCCGGTGGCGGCGGCGAGGGTGACAAGCCGGCCCGCAAGAAGTCGCGGCGGCGTAAGCCGCGCCCCGGCAAGCAGGAGCGCGGTGGTGGCTCGGGAGGCGGCGGCACCGACAAGCCCGCCCGGGAGCGTTCATGAGTCGTAGCGGTGGGCCGCGCAACAAACCCTCGCGCGCGCGTTATCCGCAACAGGCTAATGCGCAGCAGAAAGGCGCCGGGCGTGGGCGCGGCGCCCTGCCCACGCCCCCCGCGGGGCTGGACAGCGTGTTCGGCGTGCATGCGGTGGCCGCGTTGACCGAACGCGGCGAGGCGCCCCGCGAGCTGTGGTTTCAGGCCGGCGCCGCCGAGCAGCGCTTGAACGACTTGCTCGCCGCCGCCCGGCAGGCCGGGACGCGCCTGGTCGAGCAGCCGCGCGAAGTGCTCGACGAGCTCGCCCAGGGCGGCAGCCATCAGGGCGTGATCGCCTTCTGCCCGCCACTGGCGGCGCACAGTGAAGAGGAGCTGTGGCACCGTCTGGGCGGCTGGCCCCATGCCGAGCCGCCCCTGTTGCTGATTCTCGACGGCGTCACCGACGTGCACAACTTCGGCGCCTGCCTGCGCAGTGCCGATGCCGCCGGTGCCCACGGCATCGTCGTCGCCAAGGACAAGGCCGCGCCGCTCAACGCCACCGTGCGCAAGGTCGCCTGCGGAGCGGCTGAAGCCGTGCCGGTCTATCGCGTCACCAACCTGGCGCGCGCCATGGCCAAGCTGAAGGAGTCGGGTGTGTGGATCACCGGCACCGCCGGCGAGGCCGGCTCGAGCCTGTACGACATCGATCTTACCGGACCCTGCGCGCTGGTCATGGGCGCCGAGGGCAAGGGCCTGCGGCGTCTGACCCGCGAAGCCTGCGACGGCCTGGTCACGCTGCCCATGGCCGGTAGCGTATCGAGCCTCAACGTCTCGGTGGCCACCGGCATCTGCCTCTACGAGGCGGTTCGCCAGCGCCGGCGGACAGCGGCCGGCTGAAAGCCGGCCGCTATTGCATGCAGCGGGCGTCATCACTACAATAATGCGGTTCTTCGAACACCCACCCAGTTAATCACACTGACTCCTTGCTTCCTCATGGCCAGCGTCGTCTGTCGCCACTGGGAAGCTGTCAAACCGTAAGGAGATACCATGCGTCATTACGAAATCGTGTTCATGGTCCATCCGGACCAGAGCGAGCAGGTTCCGGCCATGGTCGAGCGCTACACCAGCCTCGTCACCGAAAATGGCGGTACCGTGCATCGTCTCGAGGATTGGGGCCGCCGTCACCTGGCCTACCCGATCAACAAGATCCACAAGGCTCACTACGTGCTGATGAACATCGAATGCCGCGGCGAGACGCTCGACGAGATCGAGAACATCTTCCGCTTCAACGATGCCATCATCCGTAGCCTGGTTGTGCGCTGCAAGGAAGCCGTTACGGAAGCCTCACCGATGATGAAATCGGCCGAGGACAAGGGTCGCCGTCGTGAAGAGAAGTCCGACAGGCCCCGCGCCGAGCGTTCCGAAACCGCTGAAGAAGCCAACTGATTCGCCCATCCAGGAGGAGTTGACCCATGGCACGCTTTTTCCGTCGCCGTAAGTTTTGCCGCTTCACCGCCGAAGGCGTGAAGTACATCGATTACAAAGATATCGATACCCTCAAGGCCTACATCACCGAAACCGGCAAGATCGTCCCCAGCCGCATCACTGGCACGCGGGCACGCTATCAGCGTCAGCTGTCCACGGCGATCAAGCGCGCACGCTACCTGGCCCTGCTGCCGTACACCGACAGCCACCAGTAAGCGATAGCAAGTGATGTTGCCCCTGGCCCGCTGGGTAATGCGTGGCACGCCGCATGCCGCTGGTGCCGCGGCGCTTGCCGCCCTGGTGCCTTGGCTGTTCTGGTTCAGTGCCGCCGTCGCCGCTCTGGTGACGCTGCGTCGCGGTCTGGCGCCGGCATTGCCGGTGATCGC
Organism: Halomonas sp. HP20-15; assembly: GCF_033446685.1. Taxonomy (NCBI): domain Bacteria; kingdom Pseudomonadati; phylum Pseudomonadota; class Gammaproteobacteria; order Oceanospirillales; family Halomonadaceae; genus Halomonas; species Halomonas sp. HP20-15. The sequence continues at coordinate 4,812 of NZ_JAWQLY010000018.1, forward strand.
CGCCGCCGCGCTGCCCACCGGTTGGTGGTGGGTGCAGGGCGATACCATCCCGCTGGCCAGCCTGTTGCTGGTGACGCTGATGGCCGTCGTGCTGCGCGCGCGAATGCGCTGGAGCGAGGCGCTGATCGTCGGCACGCTGGTGGCCGCCGTGCTGGTTCAGCTCGGGGTCTTCCTGCCGCCGGGCGGTGCCGGCCCGCTGCTCGAGCAGCTGCGCCAGAGCTCGACCGAGATTCGCGGCATGCTCGACCAACTGAGCGCCCAGGGCGTGGCCACCGAGCAGCTCGCGATACTGCTGATCGGCGGTATCACCGGGCTGATCGTCACGTTGGCCGCGGTGGTCTGCCTGGCGCTGGCGCGTAGCTGGCAGGCGGGGTTGTACAACCCCGGCGGCTTTCGCGCCGAGTTCCATGCCCTGCGGCTGCAGGGCCGCGAGCTACTGCTATTGATCGCCCTGGCGGTGATCGGCGCGCTGCTCGCGGTACCGGCGTTGCCGATGCTCGGCTGGATACCGCTGTTGGTCAGCGGTGTGGCGCTGGTACACGGCCTGGTGGGTCTCAAGGGGATGAACGGGTTATGGCTGGTGGCGTTCTACATATTGTTGCTGACCACCTGGCCCATGATTCTGATTGTGCTGCTGTTGGGTTGTCTGGATACGTTCGCGGACTTCCGCGCACGCCTGGCCCGCAGCCAATGACAAGAGGTTAACGAGATGGAAGTCATTCTGCTCGACAATATCGGTAAGCTGGGTGCTCTGGGTGATAAGGTCACCGTCAAGCCCGGCTACGGTCGTAACTACCTGGTGCCCTACGGCCTGGCCGTGCCGGCTACCAAGGACAACGTCGAAGCCTTCGAAACGCAGCGTGCGGAACTGGAAGCCCAGGCCGTCGAGCGTAAGCGTGAGGCCGAGGCGCGTGCCGAACAGCTCAACGACATCGAGCTGTCGCTGGTCGCCAAGGCCGGCGACGAAGGCAAGCTGTTCGGTTCGATCGGTCCGCGCGACCTGGCCGATGCCCTGGCCCAGGCCGGCATCGACGTCGCCAAGAGCGAAGTGCGCATGCCCGAAGGCCCGCTGCGTGCCACCGGCGAGTACGACATCCAACTGCACCTGCATGCGGAAGTCGACGCCACCGTGCGTATCGTGGTCGTCGCCGAGTAAGTCGCGGCCCCAAGGTCGCTGTGCCGGACCTTGTTGATCGAGCGCGGCAGCTTCGGCTGCCGCGCTTTTATTTTGTGGGGTCGACAGACGTACTGCACCGGGCATGTTCGGTCCTGCGATTGCTGGACCCCTGGGTTAGAATGGCCTCGTTCGGGCATTGCCCCGCCGCGCTCCTCCACTGTTGGAAGTCTCGTCCATGAGTGACGCCCTGGAACTCGATCAGGAAACCGCCGCCCTCAAGGTGCCGCCGCATTCGCTGGAAGCCGAGCAGTCGGTACTCGGTGGGCTGATGCTCGACAACTCGGCTTGGGATACCGTGTCCGAGTTGCTGGTCGCCGACGATTTCTACCGCTACGAACACCGTCTGGTGTTCAACGCCATGATCCCGCTTGCCGAGGGTGGCCATCCGCTCGACGTGGTGACGCTCTCCGAAGCCCTGGAGTCCCGCGACCAGCTCGATACCGTGGGCGGCCTGGGCTATCTCGCCGACCTGGCGCGCAACACGCCCTCGGCCAGCAACATTCGCGCCTATGCCAACATCGTTCGCGAGCGGGCCACTCTGCGCAAGCTGATCCAGGCTGCCAATCAGATCGCCGAAAGTTCGTTCGCGCCGCAGGGCCGCCCCTCCGACGAGCTGGTCAACGAAGCCGAGCGACTGGTGTTCCAGATCAGCGAGTCGCGGCCCAAGATGGGCGGCCCGATCGGCATGAGCGAGCTGCTCTCCAAGGCCGTCGACCGCATCGACGAACTGTTCAACATGCAGGGCCAGATGACCGGGTTGTCGTCGGGCTTTCGCGACCTCGATGACATGACCTCGGGCTTTCAGCCCTCGGACCTGGTGATCGTGGCCGGGCGCCCGTCGATGGGAAAGACCACCTTCGCAATGAACATCGTCGAGCATGCAGTGATCTCCAGCGACAAGCCGGTGATGGTGTTCTCGATGGAGATGCCCGCCGAGTCGCTGATGCTGCGCATGCTGTCGTCGCTGGGGCGCATCGACCAGACCCGCGTGCGGACCGGCCAGCTCGAGGACGAGGACTGGCCGCGACTGACCTCGGCGGTCAATCTGCTCAAGGACAAGAAGCTATTCATCGACGATACGGCGGCGCTGTCGCCCAACGAGATGCGCTCGCGCATCCGTCGCGTGGTCCGCGAGCACGGCAACCTGGGCATGATCATGATCGACTATCTGCAGCTGATGCAGATCCCCGGGTTCTCCGAGAACCGTACCGGCGAGATCTCGGAGATCTCGCGCTCGCTCAAGGGGCTGGCCAAGGAGTTCGACTGCCCGGTGGTGGCGCTGTCGCAGCTCAACCGCTCGCTGGAGCAACGTCCCAACAAGCGTCCGGTGATGTCGGATCTGCGTGAATCGGGGGCCATCGAGCAGGACGCCGACGTGATTACCTTCGTCTACCGCGATGAGGTCTACAATCAGGACAATCCCGATAACAAGGGGCTGGCCGAGGTGATCATCGGCAAGCAGCGTAACGGGCCGATCGGCACCGTGCATTTGGCCTTCATCGGCAAGTACACGCGCTTCGAGGACCTGGCACCCGATAGCTACGGCCAGCACTTCGGCGAATGATGCCGGCCGGCCAGCACGGTTGAGCCGCGCGTCGGGAGCCGTATAATGCCGCCCCCGTGGCAGTAGCGGTCAGGCAGTAACGGTTTCCATCCAATAGAGTCGACAAGGAGATACGCATGGCGGGTGGATTTCGTCGTGGCAATCGTAACCGGACCCCTAAGCTTGAGGCGCGTGGAACGCTTGAGAGCGTGTCGCGCGAGGGGCCGTTCAAGGAATGGCTGGGCATGCCGGACCTTTACCGCTACGCGCTGGTGGTCGACGGGGTGACCTATAGCTACCAGACCGAGGACGCCGAGTTGCCGGTCGGCGAGGGCGACTACGTGGTGTTCCGCTACAAGGAGACCAAGGCCGGCAACTGGGTGGATCGCAATTCGCTGGGCATCGCCATCGATCCCGCGACCTTCCAGCGCGACTGAACCGACGACCCGGGACAATCGTGCTCGGCGCGAGCTTCCGCGCCTTCTACCAGGCCTGACCACGCCCCCGCGTTGTCGGGTCTGGTGTTTTGCGCCCATTAAAGCGCTGAACTTCCCTCCCGATCGATGGTCTGACCGATCGATCAACTCGATGCGATGCGATGTCTTGCCTTCGTTGCCATGCGTGTCTAAAGCCCGGGCGCTCATAGCCTTTGCGCAACGAGACATCTTCATGACGCGGCATCGACAAAGGCGCGTCAGGCGCAACATCGCTGTCATCTGCTCCGGTTAGCTTGGCAGGAAGCCAACGCCCCGTACGTGCATTACTACAAAGGAGGGAGCATGGATATTCATTCGCTCGAAGAGTACGTCCGCAATCATGTCAATTTCGAAGTACGCGTCATCAGCCACGCCGGTAGTCGCTGCTATCAGGTCGAGATCGAGGATATCGAAGGCGAAAGGCACCTGCTGACCCGGCGTGGCAAGCCGATGCTGTTTCGTGCCCTGGATGACGTCTATCTGGAGCTCAAGCGGGCCGGAATTCATCGCGCCTATCTGGTGCAGTTCGTCGCCCACGATGAGGTGGTCGGGCGCGAGGCCCACTATCAGGAGCCGTTGGCGTCACGCATGCCGCTGGTCTTCTGAGGCTTTTCGGCGATTGTTGGTTACCAGACCTGGCTCAGCGCAGCGGAGGCAGCCAGCGTCCCAGCGCAAAGCGATGCCGGGCCACTGTCAGGTAGAGCCGGTCGAGCAATGGCTTGAGTCCCGGCAGGTGCGATAGCCAGACCAGCCGCCGGTAGCCGAGCAGGGCGAGCATCGCGCGTACCGCATCCATCCCCGCGAACCATTTTCCCCCGCCGTCCTGGGCAAACATCCGGCCCAGCAACTCCTCGCAGTTACGCCCCCAGGCGTTCGCGGAAAAATTCCTGGCGCGTATGTCCACGCAGCGCACCCGCTCGCGATGAGGGTGGCGCTGGATCCAGGCGACCTGACGCTGGCAGATCGGGCAGGCGCCGTCATAGAGCAGTGTCAGCGGCGCACGGGCGTGCGCCGGCGAGTTGGGTATCGTCATCGATGATCGATCTCACTTCAGTCGGTGAGGCACGCACCAGTGCGTAGAATCGGGCGAGGCTCGGCATTCCAACATCATGCACCCGTTCTGGCAGCATAGTCACAGGCGGCTGGTTATTTATACAAACCTTTTACAAATGTCGCCGATAGCATCAGTTAATTCCCGTAGCGGCCGGCCTCATTGATACAATTCCCGAATCGCACCCGCAAGGAGACCGTCATGCCCAACGCCCGTTTCGGTGTATTACTGGCCAACCTCGGCACCCCGGATGCACCGACTCCCGAGGCGGTGCGGCGTTACCTGGGGGAGTTCCTGTGGGACGAACGGGTGATCGATGTCTCGCGGCCGCTATGGTGGCTGATCTTGCATGGAGTGATCCTGCGCATCCGGCCGCGCAAGGTCGCCAAGGGTTACGCGGCGATCTGGGGGGAGGACGGGTCGCCGTTGCTGGCGATCGGCCGGCGCCAGCAGCGTGCCCTGGCCAAGCGTCTCGCCGAGCGGTTCGACGAGACGATTCCGGTCGAGCTGGCCATGACCTATGGCCAGCCGAGCATGGAGGCGGCGGGCAAGGCGCTGCGCGATGCCGGGGCCGAGCGCATTCTGGTGCTGCCGCTGTACCCGCAGTTTTCGCGCTCGACGACCGCGGCGGTGTTCGACCGTCTGGCGCGCGCCCTCAAACCCTGCCCGCACCTGCCTGAGCTGCGCTTCGTCCGCGACTACCACGATCATCCGGCGTACATCGGCGCGCTGGCGGCAAGCGTGCGCGAGCACTGGCGCAAGCACGATGGCGAGCGCGGGCGGCTGATGGTCTCCTATCACGGCATCCCCAAGCGCTATGCCGAGTCCGGCGATCCCTATCCGCAGCATTGCCAGGCCACCAGCCGCTTGCTGGCCGCCGAGCTGGGGCTCGCCGACGACGAGTGGCTGATGAGCTATCAGTCGCGCTTCGGTCGCGAGGAGTGGCTCAAGCCGTATACCGACATGACGCTCAAGGCCTGGGGCCAAGAGGGCGTCGAGCACGTCGACATCATCAGCCCGGCGTTCGCCGCGGACTGCCTGGAAACGCTCGAGGAGCTCGAGGTGGAGAACCGCGACAACTTCGCCGCGGCCGGCGGCAAGATCTATCGCTACATAGCGGCACTCAACGATCGTCGCGATCATATCGACCTGCTGGCGCAGCTCGTCGAGCAGCACAGCCGCGGCTGGTAGCTCCGGTCGATAGAGTCCCGGCTGATGGCTCGGGTGCTAGCGCTGCCGGCCCCTGCGGGCGGGGTCAGGGCTGGCGACCCGGGCTCTCGGGCTGGTCATCCTCGCCTTGCTCCCTGAGTTCGGCGATATCGTCTTTCGTATGCTCGAAACGGGCGAGCTTCTGATGCAGGGCGCTCTTGGCCAGTAGGTGTGCCGACACCGGCGCGGTAATGAACAGGAAGACGGTGATCAGCAGCTCCTGATAGCTCAGGCCCTCCTTGACCAGGCTGAAGTAGCACATCGAGGCGATCAGCACGCAGCCCACGCCCAGCGTGGTGGTCTTGGTCGGGCCGTGCAGGCGCATGTAGAAATCGCGCAGGTGGGTCAGGCCCAGCGCGCCGATGAAGGCAAAGATGCCGCCGGCCACCATAAAGAAGGCGATCACGCCCTCCATCACGGTATAGAAACCGATCATTTCTCAGCCCTCCTCATTCGATGATGTCGCCGCGTAGCAGGTACTTGCAGACCGCCACGGTGCTGATGAAGCCCAGCATGGCGATCAGCAACGCAGCCTCGAAATAGGTCTTGTCGTTGAGCCAGACGCCGAACAGCACGATCAGCGCGATGGAATTCACGTACATGGTGTCCAGCGCCAGGATGCGATCGGGCAGATCGGGGCCGATTGCCGCGCGATACAGCGTCAACAGCGTCGCCGCGGTGAACAGTGCCAGGCTGATCCAGAGCGCGATGTCTAGCATTCGAAGATCTCCTTGAGCGGGCGCTCGTAGCGACGGTGGATCTTGTCGATGGTGGCTTGCACATCCTCGGCGTCGAGCGCGTGGATCACCAGCGTGCGCCGGTCGCGACGCAGGTTGGCCGAGACCGTGCCCGGGGTCAGCGTGATCGTGCTGGCGAGGATGGTGATGGTGAAGGCCTCCTTGAGTTCCAGTGGGTACTCGATGAACACCGGATTCATGCGGCTGCGCGGGTTGAGGATCAGCTTGGAGACCTCGTAGTTGGCGACGATGATGTCGCCGAGTACGCGCAGCAGGTAGCGCAGCAACAGCCACGGACGCTTGACGGTGGGCTGGCTCTCCCAGAAGGGCTGGATGATCAGCGGAATGCCCAGCGCCAGGAAACCGCCGAGCAGCAACTGACCCACTGATACGCTCTGCTGCAGCATCAGCCACAAGGCGAGCAACAGCACCGAGAGCAGCGGCATCGGCAACCAGGGTCGTACCGGAATCATGGCTCGCCTCCTGTGGTATCGCTGGGCGTTTCGCGCTCGACGATCGAGCGTATGTACGCTTCCTGGTCGGCCAGTTGGTCGGCCGCGGCGCTGGTGAAGGCGGTCAGCGGCCCGGCGAAGATCACCAGCAAGGGCGAGGCGCCGAGCAGCAGCAGGATGCCGGCCGTGCGCATCGCCCCGGCTCGGCGCTGGCCGCGTTCGCTGTCCTTGTCGCGCTCGTGCTCCTTGTCGCGTTCACCGCTCTCGTGGCGTTCGCGGCGGCGCTCGCTCCCCGAGGTCCGCCAGAATAGCGTCGAGCCGGTGCGCGACAGGGCGACGATCGCCGCCAGGCTGCTGATTAGCAATATCGGCCACAGCCATACCTGTTGGGCGGTGGTGGCCGCCTTGAGGATCAGCGCCTTGCCGACCGCGCCGGAAAACGGCGGAACCCCGGCCACCGACAGCGCGCCGATGAAGAACAGCGTGCCCAGCAGCGCCACCTGATTGACGGCCCGGCCGCGGACGATGCGTGCGCCGGCCTTGCCGCGCTGGTGGGCGATGATATCGACCAGCAGGAACAGCCCGCCGGTCACCAGCGTGGTATGCACCATGTAGTAGAGCAGGGCGGCGTTGGCGTCGATGCTGTTCATGCCGATCCCGGCCAGCAGGGTGCCCACCGAGATGATGATCAGATAGGCGACCTGGGTGCGCAGGTCGCGTGACGAGAGCACACCCACCCCGCCCAGTGCCAGGGTCGCCAGCGACAGCCACCAGACCCAGGGCTGGGCCAGATAGGCCAGCGCCCCGGCCTGGGCGCCGAATATCAGCGTGAAGACCCGCAGGATGGCGTAGATGCCGACCTTGGTGAGGATCGCGAACAGCGCGGCGACCGGGGCCGGGGCCGAGGCATAGGCGCGCGGCAGCCAGAAGTACAGCGGCAGGATGGCCGACTTCAGGCCGAACACCACCAACAGCAGCATGGCGCCGGCCTTGGCGAGCACCAGCCGGCTGCTGTCGAGGCCCGGCACCTTCGCCGCCATGTCGGCCATGTTGAGTGTGCCGATGGTGCCGTAGAGCACCCCCAGACCGATCAGGAACAGGGCCGAGCCGGCCAGATTGAGCACCACGTAATGAAATCCCGAGTGGATGCGCGCCTTGCCGCCGCCGTGCATCAGCAGCGAATAGGAGGCGATCAGCAGCACCTCGAAGAACACGAACAGATTGAACAGGTCACCGGTCAGGAAGGCGCCATTGATACCCATCAGCTGTAGTTGGAACAGCCCATGGAAGTTGGAGCCCTCTTCGTCGCTGCCGGCGCTGGCGTAGAGCAGACTGCCGAGTGCCAGCAGCGCGGTCAGCGTGACCATCAGCGCCGACAGCCGGTCGACGACCAGGATGATGCCGAACGGTGGCTGCCAGTCGCCCAGCGCGTAATAGCGAATCGTGCCATCGGCGCTCTGGACCAGGAGTAGTGCGCAGACCACGAGCAACAGTGACGTGGCGGCGAGACCAACGATGCGCCGAGGTGTAGCCGGTCCTTCGCGATTGAGCAGCAGCCCCAGCCCGGCGATCAGTGGCAGCAGAACGGGCAGGGCGATCAAGTGATCCATCAACTGCTCTCCTCCCGCGGCTCGTCGAGACGATTGCCGTTGACGTGGTCACTGCCCAGGTCGCCCCGTGCACGCATCGCCAGGATCACCGAGAAAGCGGTCATGGCGAAGCCGATGACGATCGCCGTGAGCACCAGCGCCTGGGGCAGCGGGTCGGCGTAGTCGCTGCCATGCCCTTCGATCACCACGGCGCCGTCGGTGGTCAGGCCGCCCATCGAGAACAGGAACAGGTTGACGGCATAGGAGAGCAGCGTCAGGCCCACCACCACCGGGAAGGTCCGGCCACGCAGCGCCAGGAACAGCCCGCAGGCGGCGAGCACACCGGTGGTCATCGAGAACAGCGCTTCCATCAGGCCTTCTCCTTATCCTTTTGCTTGCTGGGACGATGCGCGGTGGTCAGCTTGCCGAGATTGGCAAGGATCATTAGCGTGGCACCGACCACGGTGAGGTAGACGCCGAGATCGAAGAGTAGCGCGGTGGCCAGCTCGATATCGCCGATCAGCGGGACGTGGAAATGGCCGAACGTCGAGGTCAGGAAGGGGTAGCCGAATGCCCAACTGCCCAGGCCGGTCAGTGCCGCCACGCCGACGCCAGCGACGGCGAGCGGCTGGTACTGGAACGACATGCGCTGCTGGCACCAGTCGACGCCATGGGCGATGTACAGCAGAATCAACGCCACCGCGGTGACCAGGCCGGCGATGAAGCCGCCGCCCGGGGCGTTGTGACCGCGCAGGAAGATGAAGATCGACACCAGCAGGGCCAGCGGCAGGATGGTCTGCGACACGCTGATCAGGATCAGCGGATGGCGATCGCGCGACCATGGGCGACCCTCGGCATCGCTCGACGGCATGAACAGCCGCAGCCGGTTGAGCAGCTTGTAGATGCCCACCGCGGCGATGCACAGCACGGTGATCTCGCCCAGGGTATCGAAACCGCGGAAGTCGACCAGGATCACGTTGACCACGTTGTGCCCGCCGCCGCCCGGCACGCTCTGGGCGATGAAGAAATGCGAGATCGATTCCAGCGGTCGAGTCAGTACCGCAAAGTTGAGGCTGGCGACGATGCCGCCGAACGCAGAGGCCAGCAGGACGTCGCGCAGGATCCGTGGGGCACTGGATTCCTTGGGAGTCCTCTGGGGCAGGAAGAACAGCGCCAGCATCAGTAGGATCATGGTCACCACCTCGACTGCCAGCTGGGTCAGCGCCAGGTCGGGTGCCGAGAAGCGGGCGAAGGCCAGCGAGGTCATCAGCCCGACGATCGACAGCATCAATAGCGAGATCAGCCGTCGCCGATGCAGTAGCGCCGTGGCCAGGCCGGCGAATATCGTCATGCCGGCACCGGCGATGATCAGCCCGTCGAGCGGCTGCAGCGGTAGCGGGCCACGCAGTTCGGTGGCGCCAAGCAGGGTGCCGCCGACCAGACACAGGATGGTGATCACCAGCCACAGCATGTAACGCTGCAGCGAGCCGTTTTCCAGGGTATCGATGAGTCGTTGGGTGCCGTGCACCAGACTCTGGACCGAGGCCTCGAACAGCCGCCGCGCGTCGCGCGCGCCAAACTGGCGCTGAAAGGCGAATAGATGCCTGCGTTGCCAATACAGCGCCACGCCGCCGATCAGCGCGACAGCGCTCATCAATAGCGGCAGGTTGAGACCATGCCACACCGTCAGGTGCAGTTCGGGCGTCTCGGCTGCCAGCGCCGCATTGCCCGCCGCGGTGAGTAGCGCCGTCACGCTCAGCGCCGGCATGATGCCGATGACCAGGCACAGCGCGGCGAGCAACAGCCCGGGGGCGATCATCAGCTTGGGCGGTGCATGCGCTGTCTTGGGCAACTCTGGCAGGGGCCCGTGGAAGAACACGTTATAGACCAGGCGCACCGCATAGGCCGCCGACAGCAGGCTGCCCAGCGTCGCCAGCGTCGGAATCAGCCATGCCAACCCGCCCAGCAGGTGTGTGTCGAGAGTCTCCTTGAGCAGCATCTCCTTGGACAGGAAGCCGTTGAAGTAGGGCACTCCGGCCATTGCCGCCCCGGCGATGACCGCCACGGCGGCGGTCAGCGGCATCACCCGCCATAGCCCCTGCAACTTGCGGATGTCGCGGGTCCCGGTCTCATGATCGAGAATCCCCGCGGTCATGAACAGCGCCGCCTTGAAGATGGCGTGGTTGAGGATGTGGAACAGCGCGGCGATCGTGGCCATGTCGCTGTCCAGCCCCAGCAACAGCGTGATCAGCCCCAGGTGACTGATCGTCGAGTTGGCCAGCACGCCCTTGAGATCGTATTTGAGCAGCGCGAAATAGGCGCCGTAGAGCAGCGTAACCAGACCGGTCAGACCGACCAGGTAGAGCCATTCGGGGCTGCCGGCCAGGGCCGGATGCATGCGCGCCAGCAGGAACACGCCGGCCTTGACCATGGTCGCCGAATGCAGGAAGGCCGATACCGGCGTCGGTGCGGCCATCGCGTGAGGCAGCCAGAACTGGAAGGGAAACTGTGCCGACTTGGTGAAGGCGCCGGCAAGCACCAGCAGCAGCGCCGGCAGGTAGCGCGGGTCGGCCTGGATCATGTCGCGGCTGTCGAGCACCACCTGCAGGTCGTAGCTGCCGACGATATGACCCAGCAACAGAAAGCCGGCGAGTAGCGCCAACCCGCCCGCCCCGGTCACGGTGAGCGCCATGCGGGCGCCCTTGCGAGCCTCGCTCTGGTGATACCAATAGCCGATCAGCAGGAACGACGACAGGCTGGTGAGCTCCCAGAAGAACCACAGCAGGAGCAGGTTGTCGGCCATGACGATGCCCAGCATCGCCGCCATGAAAAGCAGCAGGAAGGCGTAGAAGCGCGGCGCGTTATCGCTGGCTAACAGGTAGTAGCGGGCATAGACGATGATCAGCAGGCCTATCCCTAAGATCAGCAGCACGAACAGCAACGACAGGCCATCCAGACGCACGGCGAGGCTCAGGTCCAGCGCCGGAATCCAGCTGTAGGCCTGACGGAATACCTCGCCGTCGAGGACCGCGCCGGTATGGTAGAGCGCCACTGCCAGAGCGATGAGTACTGGTGCGGCCGCTAAGGCGGTGCAGGCGCTACGGCGCTCGTTGGAACTCATGATGGGCAGCAGGCTACCCACCAGGGGCAGCAGCACAATCAATAACAGCGGCATGAACGACTCGCTCTCGTCGTTGGCGTTCTGGCGGATTCGGCGCGTGGCGCGCGGTTGCGATTAGGTCACAGTTCAGCCGTTGCGTGAACGACCATCAAGCGAAACCGAGAGGCGGGTCGGTGAGAAACGGAAGGCGTACGGCACGGGGTGCCAACATCCAGGCGGGAGTGCGATCGACCGGACGCGTGATGGTCAGAGTATCGGCACCGGTATGGCGGCGCGCGCGGGCAGGTCCGCGCGGGGGGTGGCCCGTCATGGTGTCTTTCTCCCTCGTGGCTTCCCGGCATGAAAGAAAAAATTCGCTCTGAATCAAGCTAAATCACTGTTTTTATTGGAATAAAACGCCGGTTGGCTGACGCCTTCGTGGAGTCAGTCCTCGACTCTACCATGCCCCCCGACGTCGATCTAGCGCAACCCGGCGAAGGCCGCTGCAGCCGGACGGGATTCATCGGATGTAAGCGCTAGCCGCACGGTCTCACGTGCGAGAAGATAGGCGCGCATTTTCGTACGTCACTCGCTCATTGCCTGACAAGGAAGTTTCATGATTCGTCGCCTACCGGTTTCGCTGCTCCTGACACTGTTGATGCCCCTGGCCGGCTGCCAGGTCAGCGCCAGTACCACCGATATAGCGGGCCGCGATGCCACGCTGGCACCCGAGGCCGGCCAGGCAACGGGCGCCGCGGACCACGAAGCTGGAGAACCCGTTGCGCGTTCGGTACGCCAGGACTTCGCCGCCTGGGTCGCCGACTTTCGTCGCCAGGCGCTGGGCGAGGGCATCAACGCGGTGACGCTGGCAGCGGCGTTCGATGACGTCCGCTACCTGCCGCGTATCATCGAGCTCGACCGCGCCCAGCCGGAATTCACCCGCCAGGTCTGGGACTATCTCGACACCGCGGTTTCGGCGGCCCGGGTCGAGCAGGGCCGTGCGCAACTCGCCGAGCATCAAGCCTCGATCCAGGCCGCCAGCCGGCGTTATGGCGTACCGGCCGAGATCCTGGTGGCGATCTGGGGCATCGAGAGCAATTACGGCAGCAACTTCGGCAACTTCTCGACCATCGACGCGCTGGCCACGCTGGGCTACGACGGTCGCCGTCCCGACTTCGCGCGCAGCGAGCTGCTCGCGGCGCTGCGCATCCTGCAGCGTGGCGACATCGATCGCGAGCACATGCGCGGCTCTTGGGCCGGGGCCATGGGCCACACTCAGTTCCTGCCGTCGAGCTTCGAGGATCACGCCCGCGACGCCGATGGCGATGGCCGGCGTGACATCTGGGGCAGCATCGCCGATGTCATGGCCTCGACCGCCAATTACCTGGCCGACGCCGGCTGGCGCCAGGGCGAGCCGTGGGGCAGCGAGGTGCGACTGCCCGAGGGGTTCGATTACGCCCAGACCGAGCTCGACGTGCGCCGCTCGTCTCAGGCGTGGCTGGAGCAAGGCGTGCGTGGCGTTCGCGGCGCGCAGCTGCCAGCGCTCGATCAGGCCTCGGTCATCGCCCCGGCCGGTGCCCACGGACCGGCCTTCCTGGTGGGGCACAACTTTCGGGTGATCATGCGTTATAACGCCTCGACCAGCTATGCGCTGGCGGTCGCCCTATTGTCCGAGCGGCTGGCCGGCGAGCCGGGACTGGTCGGTGACTGGCCGCGTCAGGAACCGGCGCTGTCGCGCAGCCAGGTCAAGCGCCTCCAGCAACTGCTCAACGCGCATGGCTTCGATGTCGGTGCGCCGGATGGGGTGATCGGGCCGAATACCCGGCGCGGGCTGCGCGAATACCAGCGCAGCCTGGGGCAAACGCCGGACGGCTTCGCCACCGTGGAGTTGCTCGAGCGGCTCGCCGCCGACTGAGGCCGACAATGCGCTAAGCCGCTAAACTCAAGACTCACAAGGAAGGCGTGAGGAGACGAAGATGAAGGGACGCTATCGCTGGCCGCTGGTCATCGTCGTCGTGCTGGTCGTCGGCCTGGTCGCGCTGCGCATGGCCCTGCCCGGGCTGGTGCGCGACTACCTCAACGAGCAACTCGCCGACATGGGTGCCTACCGCGGGCATATCGAGGACGTCGACCTGGCCCTGTGGCGTGGCGCCTATACGATCAACGGCCTGACCATCGTCAAGGCGGAGGAGGAGACGCAGGTGCCGTTCTTCCGCGCCGATGCGCTCGACCTTTCGGTCAGCTGGCGAGCGCTGTGGAAGGGCGCGATCGTCGCCGAGGCGGTGTTCATGAGCCCCGAGCTGAACTTCGTCGATACCCCCGGCGAAGGGGGCGGCCAATCCGGCGAGGGCACCGACTGGCGGATGGCGATGCAGGAGTTGCTGCCGATCGAGCTCAACCTGTTGCGGGTGGTCAACGGCCGGGTTCACTTCCGCAACTTCAGCTCGCAGCCGCCGGTGGACCTGGAGATTTCCGAACTCGACGCCACGGCCACCAACCTGAGCAATGCCGACCGCCGCGAAGGCGCGCAGGTGGCCGACATCGACGCCACGGGGCTGATGCTCAATCAGGCGTCTACCGAATTCCACGCCAGTATCGATCCGCTCGGCGACATGCAGGATTTCACCATGCAATTGCGGGTGACCGGCATCGATCTGACCCGGCTCAACGAGCTGACCGAGGCCTACGGCAACTTCAACTTCGAGTCGGGCTCGGGGGATTTCGTGATGGAACTCGAGGCCAACGATGGCCAGTTGCAGGGCTTCGCCAAGCCACTGCTCGATAACGTCGACATCCTTGATCTCGAGGAGGACGCCGAGGAGGGTGTGCTCAACGCCGCCTGGGAGGCCCTGGTCGGCGGGGTCGGCTGGCTGTTCCGCAATCACCCCGAGGATCGCCTGGCCTCGCAGATAGAGATCCGCGGCAACCTCGACCAGCAGGACATCAGCGCCTGGCAGGCATTCGTCTCGGTACTGCACAACGCCTTCGTCGACGCCTACCAGGCCAACTTCAAGAAGGAATAGCCGTCACCGGTCTTGGCGGACCGGCCCTTTGGCCAGGGGGCAGCGGCACTGCTCAGAAAAGCCGCGCCAGCAAGGCGGTGACCGCCGTCTCGACGCGCAGGATGCGCTCGCCGAGGTGGATGCCCCGGCAGCCCGCGGCGAGCAAACACTCCACCTCGTAGGGAATGAAGCCACCCTCGGGGCCGATCAGCAGCACGCTGGCTTGGTCGATGCCGCGCGGGCAGGGTTCGTCCATTCCCGGGTGGGCGAGCAGCCCCTGCCGGCCGGCCAGCAGCCCGGGCAGCCGGTCCTCGATGAACGGCTTGAAGCGCGGCTCGCAGGTGACCGTCGGCAGAACGGTATCGCGCGCCTGCTCGAGCCCCAGCACCAGATGGTCGTGGATCTTCGTCGGTGCCAGTTCGGGCGACTGCCAATAGCTCTTCTCGACGCGTCGCGTGTGCAGCAGGGTGATCCGCTTGACCCCCAGCGCGGTGACGTGCTCCAGCGTCCGGGCCAGCATGCGCGGGCGCGGCAGGGCCAGCACCAGGTGCACCGGCAGCGGCGGCGGGGGCGGCTGGTCGAGAGCGAGCTCGGCGAACAGCGCCGCATGCGCGTCCAGCGTCGCCAGTCGCGCCGTGCCCCAGCGGCCATCGCGGACACCCACCGTCAGGCTGTCGCCGGGTGTGGCGCGATGCACCTCGCGCAGATGGCGCAGGCGGCGCGGGTCGCTGACGCGAGCCTGGCCGTCGGCGTCCAGGTCGGCGGGGTCGAGCAGGATCAGATTCATGGGCACTCCGGGCACGCGGACGGCCATGATAGCCGAGGGCGCTGCGACTGACAGTGGTTTGCAGCTATGGTTTGCAAGAAAAGGGGTGCGGTGCACAATGCATCGTTACCGACTAACGATGAGGAACAGCGCCGTGCGAGTGATACGTAAATATGCCAATCGCCGACTCTACGATACCCAGCAGAGTCGTTACGTGACGCTCGAGGATCTGCGGCGACTGATTCTCGACGACGAGCCGTTCCGTGTCGAGGACGCCAAGAGCGGCGAGGACCTGACGCGGACCATCCTGCTGTCGATCATCATCGAGCAGGAGCAGGCCGACAGCGACGCCGAGGTGTTCTCCAACGACCTGCTGACCCAGATGATCCGGATCTACGCCATGTCGCAGCCATTGCCGCTGGCGCGTTACCTGGAGCAGGGCACCCAGCTGATGCTCGAGCAGCAGAAGCACTTCAAGGACCAGTGGCAGCAGGCCATGCGCCACACGCCGATGGAATTGATGCGCGAGATGGCCGAGGAGAACATGCGCTTCTGGCAGCAGACGATGAACCGCACCCAGCAAAAGCGCGAAGACGGCGAGGACGACTGAGCCCGTCGCGGCCGGGCAGCGCGTCACGCTTTCTGACATAATGCCGCGGATCGATTCCCCACTCGCGAGCAAGGTTAGTCAATGAAGGTTCTGATCATCGGCGGCGGTGGCCGCGAGCACGCCCTGGCCTGGAAAGCCGCTCAGTCTCCCTACGTGGATTGCGTGTATGTCGCGCCCGGCAACGCCGGCACGGCGCGCGAGCCCAAGCTGACCAACGTGGCGATCGCCGCCGACGATCTGGCCGGGCTCGAAGCCTTCGCCCGCGAGCAGGCGATCGGGCTGACCATCGTCGGCCCCGAGGCGCCGTTGGTCGCCGGCGTGGTCGATCGCTTCCGCGCCGCCGGCCTGGCGATCTTCGGGCCGACCCAGGCGGCGGCCCAGCTCGAAGGCTCCAAGGCGTTCACCAAGGACTTCCTGGCCCGCCACGCGATCCCCAGCGCCGAATACGCGACCTTCACCGCCGTCGAGCCGGCGCTGGCCTACCTGGCCGAGCGCGGCGCGCCGATCGTCATCAAGGCCGACGGCCTGGCCGCCGGCAAGGGCGTGATCGTGGCCATGAGCGACGCCGAGGCCGAGGCGGCGATCCGCGACATGCTCGAGGCCAACGCTTTCGGCGACGCTGGCGCGCGGGTGGTGATCGAGGAGTTCCTCGACGGCGAGGAGGCCAGCTTCATCGTCATGGTCGACGGCGAGCATGTGTTGCCGATGGCCACCAGCCAGGACCACAAGCGCGCCGGCGACGGCGATAGCGGTCCCAACACCGGCGGCATGGGCGCCTACTCGCCGGCGCCGGTGGTGACCGAGGCGGTCTACCAGCGCGTCATCGACGAAGTGATCCTGCCGACGGTGCGTGGCATGGCCGCCGAGGGGCATCCCTACTCAGGCTTTCTGTACGCCGGGCTGATGATCGATGCCCAGGGCGCGCCCAAGGTGATCGAGTACAACTGCCGCTTCGGCGATCCCGAGACCCAGCCGATCCTGATGCGCCTCAAGAGCGACCTGGTCAAGCTGTGCCTGGCCGGCGCCGAAGGCCGGCTTAACGGCGAGACCTGTGAGTGGGACACGCGTGCCGCGGTGGGCGTGGTGATGGCCGCCGGCGGCTATCCGGGCAGCTACCGCAAGGGCGATGCGATCGAGGGGCTGGAAGCCGCCGAAGCCGCCGGCTGCAAGGTCTTCCATGCCGGGACGGCGGAAAACGACCAAGGTCGGATCGTCACCAGCGGTGGCCGCGTGCTATGCGTAACCGCCTTGGGCGAGCGGGTCTCGCGCGCCCGCGATCGCGCCTACGACGGGGTCGCCGCGATCCACTGGGACGAAGCCCTCTATCGTCGCGACATCGCCTATCGGGCGGTGGCCCGGGAGTCCTGACGGCTACCGTCACGCACGCGCCTACTGACAGGGAGTTGACCATGCAACGACTCGACATCGAGTTTCCGCAGGCCCAGTGCCTGCATCGGTACGCCCTGGCGGTGCGCATCAGCGATATCAACTACGGTCGCCACCTCGGCCACGACGCCATCGTCGGCCTGCTGCACGAAGCCCGTGCGCAGGCCTTCGAGGCGCTGGGTCATCACGAATGGGACGTCGCCGGCCATCCCAGCGTGGTCGCCGAGCTGGCCATCCAGTACCGCAGCGAGTCGCGCTGGGGCGACGCGCTGACCGCGGAGACCGCCATCCCGCCGGTCGAGGGCAAGGCGCTGACCGTGTACCAGCGGCTGGTGCGGCCCGCCGATGAGCGCACGGTGGCCGTGGCACGCATCGGGCTGGTGCTGCTCGACCCCGAGCAGGGCCGTCCGGTCGACGTGCCGGCGAGCTTCAACGACGCCCTGGCCGCCGCCCAGCGCGTGGGAGCCCGCTGAGATGTCCCGCGAGTATCCGATCGTCGCGGTGACCGGCTCGTCGGCCGCCGGCACCACCACCGTGCGCCGCACCTTCGAGCGCATGTTCACCCGCGAGGACGTCCACGCCGCCTTCGTCGACGGCGACGCCTTCCATCGCTACACCAAGGAAGAGCTGACGCGAATCTTCCGCGAGGAGCCCGAGCGCACCGACGAACTCTCGCATTTCGCGGTGGGCGCCAACCTGCTCGACCGCCTCGAGGCGCTGTTCAATGAGTACGGCGAACAAGGCTCCGGCACCTACCGGCATTACATTCATGCCGAAGACAAGCGCATGATCGAGGCCGGCTACAAGGTCGGCACCTTCACCGAATGGCAGGACCTGCCGTGCGGGACCGACCTGCTGTTCTACGAGGGATTGCACGGCGGGCTGGTCACCGGCGACTGCGACATCGCCCGGCACGTCGACCTGCTGGTCGGCGTGGCGCCGACCATGAACCTCGAGTGGATCCAGAAGATCGATCGCGACACCAAGCTGCGCGGCTATACCCAGGAGGCGGTGATCGACACCATCCTGGGGCGCATGCACGACTACGTGCGCTACATCCAGCCGCAGTTCTCGCGCACCCACATCAATTTCCAGCGCGTGCCCACGGTGGATACCTCCAACCCCTTCGAGATCCAGGACATCCCCACCGACGCCGAGTCGTTCGTGGTGATCCGCTTCCGCGATCCGTCGACGGTGGACTTCCCCTATCTGCTGGCGATGATCCAGGATGCCTTCATGAGTCGTCCGCACACCCTGGTGGTGCCCGGCGCGCGGCTGTCGCTGGCGATGGAACTGATTCTCGGGCCGCTGGTGCGTCATCTGCTGGCCCAGCGCCGCTTTCGTTGACGACTGTTATCACTGGCGAGGAGAGAGCCATGGATTGCCTGTTCTGCAAGATGATCGACCGCGAGATCGAGCCCGACGTGGTCTACGAGGACGACCACGTGCTGGCCTTCAACGACATCAACCCGCAGGCGCCGCGCCACGTGTTGATCGTGCCCAAGAAGCACATCGCCACCTTGAACGACATCGAGGAGGGCGATCTCGCAGTGGTCGGCCGGCTGCAGTTCACCGCCGCCAACCTGGCCCGTGAGTTCGGCTTCGCCGACGACGGTTATCGGGTGGTGATGAACTGCAATGAAGACGGCGGCCAGTCGGTCTATCATATACACATGCACCTGCTGGGCGGCCGCCGCTTTACCTGGCCGGCTGGGTAGCCGGCGATCGGCGCACGAGTCGCGATCCCCCAGAGCGCGCGTCTCCAACGGGGCATACCGGGCCGTTCACGACCGTCGTCGCGCGCGGCCCGTCTCGTTAGACGCTGCATTGACGCACGCTGCCTCACATAGCCTTATCGATCGAGGAAACCGCCATGCTTCGCAAGCTGACTCGCAGCGATCAGCTGATCCACCAGTTCGATACCATCCTGCGGACCCTGGTGCCGCACGCCGCGCAGCCATCGCGGCCGTCGCCCGCCGGCGCTACCCGTGACGAGTCGCTCGATGAGCTCGAGCGGCGCCACGCCATCGGGCTCATGCGCATCAACCATACCGGCGAGGTATGCGCCCAGGCGCTCTATCAGGGGCAGGGAATGACCGCCAAGCTCGCCGATACCCGTGTGCAGATGGAGCAGGCCGCGCAGGAGGAGATCGACCACCTGGCCTGGTGCGATGCGCGATTGGTCGAACTCAACGGGCGCACCAGCTATCTCAATCCGCTGTTCTACGCCGCCTCGTTCGGCATGGGCGCGCTGGCCGGTGCCGTCGGCGACCGACTCAGCCTGGGCTTCGTCAACGCCACCGAGGAGCAGGTCGGCAAGCATCTCGATGCGCACCTCGAGCAGTTGCCGCGCGGCGACCGGCGCTCGCGCGAAGTGCTCGAGCAGATGCGCGAGGACGAGGCCCATCATGCACGCTGGGCGCTCGAAGCCGGCGGCACGCGTTTCCCGGCGCCGGTCAAGTGGGGCATGTCGTTGATGTCGAAGGTGATGACTCGCAGCGTGTATCGCTTCTGAGCGGCCAGCGATGAGCGAAGCGATCCACACCCGCTTTCTGGCTATCGCCGAGGCGCTCAGCCCAGCGCTTCACGATGCCATGGTTCGTGGCGGCCCGGTCGCGTTGCAAGGCGACGCCGGAGCGCCGCTGGCCGAGCGGCTATGTCGCTCGGTGGCCGGCCAGCAACTCTCGGTCAAGGCGGCGCGCTCGATCTGGACCCGGGTCGAAGTTGCGTGCGGAGAAATGGCGTTGACCGAGTTCTTCCACGACGGCAACTTTGAGGCGATCCGCGCCTGCGGCTTGTCGTCCGCCAAGGTTCGGTCGATCTGCGCCATCGCCGCCGAGGCTCGCGCCGGCGGGCTGGAGGCCGAGACGCTACGCCCGCTCGACCCCGTCGAGCGGGCGAGCCGGCTGACCGCGCTGTGGGGCGTCGGTCAGTGGACGGCGGACATGATCTCGATCTTCTATTTCGGCGACGAGGACGTCTGGCCCGATGGCGACGTCGCCGCCCGCAAGACCCTGACCCGGCTGACCAGCCCGCGGCGCAAGACCGTGCGCACCGCCGCGCGCTTCGCCCCGCACCGCTCTTATCTCGCCCTGTATATGTGGCGCCACGTCGACGCACCTCCGCTCTAGCCGCGCAGCGTTCCCGCCATCACCGCCCCAGTAGCGGACGCCGCACCCTGCGGCTCCCCAGCAGGACGCCGAGCAGCACCGTGGCGCCCACGGCGAGGCCGATTTCGCGACGGTGGGTGGTTGCCCACAGCTGCATGCTTTGGGGGTGGGCTTCATTGTTGAAGCGCCCACGGGCGCCCCGGTCGCCGGTGACCGGCTGCCACAGATTGTCGGCGCGACTCGAATCTTCCGGCTCGCCGGTCTGCTGGCCGCTGACGGCGTTATGAGCCAGATAGCGGTCCATCAGCCCCGGCGCGAGCTTGTTGCCCCAGATGGTCAGCAGCGAAGAGATACCGACGTAGAGCTGGCGACGACGATGATGGGCCGCCCAGTAGATCGCGCGTGCACCGACCTCGGGCTGGTAGACCGGGGCGACAGGCCGCGCGCGTTTGGGCAGATGGCTGCGGCACCAGTCGAACTGCGGCGTATTGAGCCCCGGCATTTCGACGAGCGTGACATGCACGTGGCTGCCCTCGTTCATCAGCTCGCAGCGTAGCCCCTCGGTATAACCCTTGATGGCGTGCTTGGCGCCGCAATAGGCGGTCTGCAGCGGAATCGGCCGGTAGGCGAGCGCCGAGCCGACCTGCACGATGGTTCCGTGGTCGCGTGGACGCATGCGCTTGAGCGCCGCCAGGGTGCCGTTGACGTTGCCCAGGTAGGTGACTTCGGTGACCCGCTTGAATTCCTCGGCGCTCATCTCGTGCAGCGGCGAGAACACCGTGGTCATGGCGCCGTTTATCCAGATGTCGATGGGGCCGAGTTCGGCCTCGATGCGCTCGGCGGCGGCCTCGACCTGCCGGGCGTCGGCGACGTCGGCGCTGACCACGACCGACCGGGCGCCGAGCGCCTCGACCTCGCTGCGCACCGCCTCGAGCCGCCTCGGGTCGCGTCCGATCAATCCGAGATGGGCGCCGTGGCGGGCAAATTCGCGGGCCGTGGCGCGGCCCAGGCCGGCGCTGGCGCCGGTGATCACGACGATTTCATGCCGCTCGCTATGTGCGTTCATTCCACCTCCTTGTTTCCGGAATGATGAATCAGTGTCCATGCTCGTCGTCGGGCATCAGCGCCGACGACTCAGTTTCCACAGCGCCAACCCGGCCGCAGCCATGGCGCCGGCGGTCACCGCGGCGCGCTGGTTGGCGCGCCGCTGGGCATGTCGACGGCGCTCGACGATAGCGGCTTCCGGCGGGTGCTGGCTGACGGGCGCCTGGTCGAGCGCCATCTGCAGCACCTCGGCGATATGCAGCGCCTGGCGTGGCGTGGTCTGGCCTATTTGCTCGCGGCAGCTGAAGCCGTTGGCGATGATCAACGTGTCTTCGTCGGCATCGCGGACCTTGGGCAGCAGCACGCGTTCGCCGGCACCGATCGAGACGTTGTACTTCTCGCGCTCGAAACCGAACGAACCGGACATGCCGCAGCAACCGGAGTCGAGTACTTCGTAGTCGAGCCCCATCTTCTCGAGCAGTTGCTTTTCGGCGTCGAGATGCACGATCGCCTTGTGGTGGCAGTGGCCGTGCACCAGCGCCTTGCGCCTGAGCTGCGGCGGTTCGTAGCCGTCGGTGTGGTGGATCAGGAACTCGCTGAGCATGACGCTGTTTTCCCTGAGCCGGTTGGCGCGGTCATCGTCGGGAAACAGATTGGTGAGCTCGTCGCGGAACACCGACACGCACGACGGCTCAAGACCGATGATCGGCATGTCGTTGTCGATCTGCTCGCTCAGCGTGTCCATGACGTTGTGCAGGTACTCCTTGGCATTGTCGAGCATGCCGAAGTCATAGAACGGGCGTCCGCAGCACATCCCTTCGGGGGGCGGTACCACACGGTAGCCCGCTGCTTCGAGTACCCTGGTCGCCGCCTGTGCGGTATCGGGGTAGAAGTGGTTGTTGAAGGTGTCCGCCCACAGCATCACCGGCGTGCCGTGCTCGTTGACGATCGGGCGCTTGGCGAACCAGGCCTTGAAGGTCTCGGGCGCGTACACCGGAACCTGGCGCTGCTCGGGCATCGACACGACGCGCTTGGCGATGGTGCGCAACACCGGCGCCTGGGTGACGAAGTTGGTCAGTACCGGTAGCTTCGAGGCCAGCCGCGACCAGCGATCGATGAAGCCGAAGGCATAATGCGGAATCGGCCGCAGCCGCCCCTCATAGTAGTGCGAGAGGAATTCGGCCTTGTAGGTCGCCATGTCGACGCTGACCGGACAATCACCCTTGCAGCCTTTGCAGGCTAGGCATAGATCGAGCGACTCCTTGACCTCTTCCGAGCGCCAGCCCTCCTTGATCACGCCGCCATCCATCATTTCGAACAAGAGCCGCGCGCGTCCGCGGGTAGTGTGCTTCTCCTCGCGGGTGACCATGTAGCTGGGACACATGGTGCCGCTTTCGTCGCTGCGGCACTTGCCGACGCCAACGCAACGGATCGCGGCTTCCGAGAAACGCCGCGAGTCGTCGGGGTAGGCGAACTGGGTTTCGGGCTCGTCCGGATGGTAGTTGAGCAGGCGTAGGTTCTCGTCGAGCCGGTAGGCATCGACGACCTTGCCGGGATTCATCTTCCACTGCGGGTCCCAGATGCGCTTGAATTCGCGGAAGGCCTCGACCAGCTCCTTGCCGTACATCCTATCGAGCAACTCGGCGCGCGCCTGGCCGTCGCCGTGCTCGCCGGATAGCGATCCGCCGTAGGAGGTGACCAACTCGGCGGCTTCTTCCATGAAATCGCGAAATTTATCGACGCCTTCCTCGGAGCGCAGGTCGAAGTCGATGCGCGAATGGATGCAGCCCTGACCGAAGTGACCGTACAGCGCGCCGACGTAGCCGTATTTGTCGTAGAGCTTGTGCAAATCGCGCACGTAGTTGCCGACGTCCTTGGGCGCGACAGCGGAATCCTCCCAGCCCGGCCAGTGTGGTTGCTTATCCGGCGGTGGAAAGGCGGTCGCGCCGAGCCCCGCCTCGCGCACGGTCCACAGCTGGGCGGCATGTTCCTTGTCGTCGATGATCTGGTAGCCGGTGGGCGCGCTTTTGGTCTTTTTGAGTTCTTCGATGAGATCCTTGGCCTTCTTGTCGGTCTCCTCGGCGTTGTCGCCGCCGAATTCGACCAGCAGATAGGCGCATCCTTCGGGCAGCTTCTTGAGCACGCCTTCATGCATGTGCTGCTTGATCTCGTCGCTGAACAGGCGATGGTCGATGCCTTCCACCGCGATCGGCTGGGCCTTCATGATCGTGTCGGCGTGGTCGCCGGCGGCAGCGATGTCTTCGAAGCCGATCACCGTCAGCGTGCGGTGCTTGACGTTCCGGGTCAGCTTGAGGGTGGCGTGGAGCACCGTCATGCAGGTGCCTTCGGTGCCGCACATCGCGCTTGCCAGGTTGAAGTTGTTCTCGGGCAACAGATCGTCGAGGTTGTAGCCCGACACGCGCCGCGGCATGTTCTCGATCTGCGGGTAGTACTTGCGAATCTGATCGGCGTACTTGTCGCGCAGAGCCTTGAGCCTGGCGAATATCTCGCCCTTGCGCCCGCCCTCGCTGATGATCGCGTCGATTTCCTCTTCGCTGTAACGATCCTTGAGCGTCATGCGTACGCCGTCGTAGGTCAGGATGTCCAGCGAATGCACGTTGTCGCTCGAACGTGGGCCATGGCCGTAGAACTGCGCCTGCACCGAGTGGATGCCGCAGGAGTTGTTGCCGATGTTGCCGCCCACGGTACACCACTTGTGGGTGGACGGATCGGGGGGGAAGACAAGGTTGTAGGGACCGAGCGCCTGGTTGACCTTGTCGTTGATGGCCCCGGGTTGCACCGTGATCCGCTGCTTGTCGGCATCGATGTCGACGATCTTGTCGAGGTATTTCGAGTGATCCATCACCACCGCATGATTGACCGTCTCCCCTGACAGGCTGGTTCCCGCCCCGCGTGACAGCAGGGGCACGTCGAAGGCGTGACACAAGCGGTGCGTGGCGACGATATCCTCGATGGTTCTGGGGATCACGACGCCGATCGGCGGCTGGCGATAGTTCGAGGCGTCGTTGGCGTAGAGCGCCCGGCTACCGGCATCGAAGCGGACTTCCCCGTCGATGACGGCGCTCAGTTCCTCGGCGAGATCCCGGAAGTCGCCGCGCGAGTCGCTACTCGAGGGTTCGGATAATGGATGGTTCACCGTGGCCTCCTTGCGTCGTGGTGATGGATTGTTCAAACGAGCATGTACCTCAGACCCGGTAGCGCGCGGCCGCCTCCCGGTCGAGACTCAGGCCCAGGCCGGGACGCGCGAGATTGGGCTGCAGATGGCCTTCGACCGGGCCGACATTGCCCTCGAACAGCAAGGCTTCGATGCGCGCGTGGTCGTGAAAGTATTCGAGATGGCGTACCGGCTTGGCGCAGCAGCCCGGATGCAGGTGGATCGCCGGCGCGGTGTGCGACGACAGGGGGATCTTCCACGCATCGCATAGCGCCGCGACATCGAGAAAGCCGGTGATCCCGGCGCAGCGGGTGGCATCGGCCTGCATCACGTCGACCGTCTGGGCTTCGAGCATGCGGCGAAAGTAGGGCAGATCGTAGCCGTACTCGCCGGCGGAGATCTCGACGCCGCCGGGCACTCGGTCGCGCAGCAGGCGCAGCCCCTCGGGATCGTCGGAAGACACCGGCTCCTCGTACCAGCTCACCCCCAGCGCCGGAAACAGCTCGGCCATGGCCAATGCCTGCTTGCGCGCATAGGCGCCGTTGGCGTCGACATAGAGCTCCGCCTCGGGACCGATGGCGTCGCGCGCCAGGCGGATGCGCTGGGGGTCCGCCGCCGGCTCGCGGCCGATCTTCATCTTGACCCGCGGGATGCCGGCCTCGACCCAGCCGGCGAGTTGGCGACACAGTTGATCCTGCGAATAGGCGGTAAAGCCACCGCTGCCGTAGACCGCCACCGACTCGCGCACGGGGCCCAGCAGCGTCGCCAGCGGCACCTCGAACAGGCGCGCCTTGAGATCCCAAAGCGCGATGTCCACCGCGGCAATCGCCATCGAGCAGATTCCCGGCCTGCCGAGATTGCGGATCGCCTCGACCATGGCCAGCCAACACTCGCGGGTCGCCATGGCGTTACGCCCATGGATCACCCCGGCCAGCTTGTCGTCGATCAGCCTGGCACAGGCCGGGTCACCGTAGGTGTAACCCAGCCCGGTGCAGCCGCCGGCGCTGATCTCGACCAGCACCAGCGTGGTCGAATCCCAGGCCAGGGTGCCGTCGGATTCGGGCTGGTCGGTGGGTATGGTATAGACCGAAGTCTCTACCGCTTCGACCGGCACGTGGCTCGTCACCATTTGTCGCGTCTCCCGATTGGCTCAGTGCTTGCGTACCTTGGGCACGATCTCCCGGGCGAACTGCTTGAACGAGGCCTTGATGATGCCCAGCGAATCGGGATCGCCATGGATCAGCGCCGACATGTAGGCCTTGGCCTGTTCGCGCTTGATATGCGGCGGAATCGGCGGCACGTCGGGGTCGGTCTTGACCTCGAGCACCACCGGGCGGTCGGCGTTGAGCGCACGGTCCCAGGCGCCGGCCAGCGCTTCGGGCTCGTCGACCTTGATGCCCTTGAGACCGATCAGCTCGGCGTACTCGGCATAGGGGAAATCGGGCAGATCCTGCGAGCCGGTATACTTGGGGTCGCCCACCTGGACGCGCATCTCCCAGGTCACCTGGTTGAGATCCTGGTTGTTGAGCACCAACACCACCAGCCGCGGATCGCTCCAGCGTTGCCAGTACTTGGCGATGGTCACCAGTTCCGAATTGCCGTTCATCTGCATCGCGCCATCGCCGACCATTGCGATCACGGCGCGCTCGGGATGCGCCAGCTTGGCGGAAATCGCGTAGGGCACCCCGCAGCCCATGGTCGCCAGCCCACCCGATACCGTGGCCTGCATGCCGCGGCGCAACTTGAGATCGCGCGCGAACCAGTTGGCCGACGAGCCGGAGTCGGCGATCAGGATGCTGTTGTCGGGCAGTTTCGGCGAGAGCTCCCAGAACACCCGCTGCGGGTTGACCGGGTTGGCGCTGGCCATGGCACGCTCTTCGAGCATCTCCCACCACTGCGCGACGCTCTTCTCGAGTTCCTCGCGCCAGCTGCGGTCGGTCTTGTACTCCAGGTAGGGAAGCAACGCCCTGAGCGTGGCGGCGCTGTCACCGATCAGGTTGACCTCCATGGGATAACGCATGCTCAACATGCGCCCGTCGATGTCGATCTGCACGCCGCGGGCCTGGCCCTCCTCGGGGAGGAATTCCGAGTAAGGGAACGCCGAGCCGATCATCAGCAGGGTGTCGCAGTTCGACATCATCTCCCAGCTGGGATTGGTGCCTAACAGGCCGATCGAACCGGTCACGTAGGGCAGGTCGTCGGGCAGCGCGGCACGCCCCAGCAGCGCCTTGGCGACCCCCGCGCCCAGCTTGTCGGCGACCTCCATCACCTCGTCGGTGGCGTTAAGCGCGCCGGCACCGACCAGGATGCCGACGCGCTTGCCCTCGTTGAGCACCGCGGCGGCGCGTTTGAGATCGTCCTCGTACGGCTGGGTCAGCGGGCGCGGATAGCCGACTCCGGAATGCACCGTGCCGTGGGCATGAGGAGGGGTCTCGACGGCGGGCTGGGTCTGCAGGTCATTGGGAATGATCAGTGCGGTGACCGTGCGATCGGCGATGGCGATCCGCATGCAACGGTCGATCAGATGGCGCACCTGGGCGGGGGTGGTCGCCATGTGTACGTATTCGTTGGCGACATCCTTGTACAACGCCGCCAGGTCGACTTCCTGCTGATAGTCGCCACCCAGCGAACCGCGTGCCTGCTGGCCGACGATCGCCACCACGGGGCGGTGGTCCTTCTTGGCGTCGTAGAGGCCATTGAGCAGGTGGATCGCCCCCGGGCCGGAAGTGGCCAGGCAGACGCCGACTTCGCCAGTGAACTTGGCGTGACCGCAGGCCATGAAGGCGGCCATCTCTTCGTGACGCGTCTGGATGAAATCGAAGCGGTCACCGGCTCGATCCAGCGCGCCCATGATGTCGTTGATGCCATCACCGGCATAGCCGAAGATGCGCCGGACGTTCCATTCGGATAATCGTTTTAGCAGAAAATCACTGACCGTCTCAGTACTCATGTCGAGCTGCCTCCATGCAAGTCATAACGTTAGCAAAGCCGAGCGATAATCCCGATTATATAATCGGGACGCTAACGGTCGATTTCGTTTATTCAGGCTAGAAGCTAGTCAAAGCGATTGGCAGGTTTCAAGGGATGAAAAAAATTCATTAATAAAACGTTAAGGAAATAGGGAGTTTTATGAATTGTTAAACTCATGAAGTGAAGGCCGATTGCTCGCTTAATGCATTTGCAGCACTGATTATTAAGCGTGAAACACCGCTGCTATGCTGGCATCAAGCAAGGTCAAAGGCCTTGCTTGCCGTGGTGTGTCGCGCGAGAGGAGTATCGGTTGATCTCTGTCGCGGTAACGCTAAGTCGGAAGGCTTTTTAGAGATAAGCGCTTTGGAAACATGCCTGCTATTGATGGCACACTGTAAGCTGGCTTGGTAAATTATCTCGTCGTGTAGAAAAACCAATAATTAAAATTATTAGCATTGCGCCGAAAAGGTCGGGTTTTGAAAGCCGTTTCAGGAAGGAGGCGAAGTAAGCGCGACCGCCAAGTACATGTCGACAATTACATTCGAAGGAGCCTCAGCATGGAAGCTGCAGCTAAACGGATCGAAGATTACGGTTTCATCGGCAACATGCGAACGGCGGCCCTGATCAATCGTGATGCGGTCATCGAATGGCTGTGCCTGCCCCGTTTTGATGCCGATGCCTGCTGCGCCGCCCTGCTTGGCGAACGTGATAACGGTTACTGGCAGCTGATGCCGACCGGCTCGGTCGTCTCGCAGACACGGCGTTACCGAGGGGAAACGCTGGTACTGGAAACGGAATTCGAAACCGACACCGGGCGGGTGGCGGTGATCGACTTCATGCCGCTGTGCCAAAAGGGCGATGCCTCGGTCGATGTGATGCGTATCGTCGAAGGTCGCGCGGGACAGGTTGAAATGCGCAGCGATGCGCTGTTTCGCTTCGGTTATGGTGATGTGACGCCGCTGGTGCGTCATGACAAGGGCGTCATGTCGGCGGTTGCCGGCCCGGATGGGTTGCGGCTGGAAGCCGGGGTGCCGCTGAGCGATGGTGCGAGCCGTACGCAAGCCATCTTTAGCGTGGCAGACGGCGAGCGGGTGCCCTTTGTGCTGACATGGTACCAGTCCTATGGGGAAGTGCCGCCGTCCCGCGATGCGGAGCAGGCCCTTGAATCAGTCGAGCAGTGGTGGCGCGACTGGAGTGCGCGCTGTGACGTCGACGATGAGTTTCGTGAGCCGGTAGTGCGCTCGCTGATCACTCTGAAGGCGCTGACCGATGCCGAAACCGGGGGGATCGTCGGGGCGGCCAGCTGTTCGCTGCCCGAGCGGATCGGCGGTGAGGCGAACTGGGACTATCGCTACACCTGGCTGCGCGACGCCACTTTCACCCTCTATGCGCTGCTCTCCTCGGGTTACCAGCAGGAAGCGTATACCTGGCGTCAGTGGCTGTTGCGAGTGGCTGCCGGCGAGCCCGGCAAGCTGCAGCCGATCTATGGCATCGCCGGGGAGCGTCGACTGTTCGAGCACCAGTTGGACTGGCTGTCCGGCTTCAACGGCTGTCGTCCGGTACGTATCGGCAACGGCGCCTTCCAGCAGGTCCAGCTCGATATCTACGGCGAGGTGATGGATGGACTGCACTTCGGGCGTATTCACGACCTCGAACCCAACGAGGCTCTGTGGAGCATCCAATGCCAACTGGTGGATTATCTTGAAGACCACTGGCATCAGAAAGGCTCCAGCCTATGGGAGCTGCGCGGACCCGAAGAGCATTACACCTATTCCAAGGTGATGGCCTGGGTGGCGATCGATCGTGCCATCAAGGGCGCCGAGAAATTCGCTCTCGAAGGCGATGTCGAGCGCTGGAAGCAACTGCGTCAGCAGATTCATGATGAGGTCTGCGACAAAGGCTTTAATCGAGAGCGCAACAGTTTCGTGCAGTATTATGGCAGCGACGCGCTGGATGCCTCCTTGCTGCTGCTGCCGCTGGTGGGCTTCCTGCCCGCCGATGATCCCCGCATCATCGCCACCATCGAGGCAATTCAGCGCGAGCTGACCCATGACGGTTTTGTCTATCGTTTTGTGACCGAGCCCAAGGAGCAGCACCTGACCGACGGGGAGGGTTCCTTCATGGTCTGCGGCTTCTGGCTGGTGGATGATCTACTGCTGCTGGGGCGCCACGACGAGGCGCGCGCGTTATTCGATCAACTGCTGGGCGTGCGCAACGACCTGGGGCTGCTGTCGGAGGAGTATCACCCGATCGAGCAGTGCTTGCTGGGCAATTTCCCCCAGGCCTTCTCGCATGTCGGCCTAATCAACAGTGCGCATAACCTCAGCCGCAGCCGCCATCAACGAAAGCAGCCGGCGCGATCGCGGCAACAGCACTGATCGTGGCAGCCGCGTGGGTCGCGACCGCCTATCGGGTCCCGGTGGCGAGAATGCCGGACCCGTTCAGGCCTCGACGATCTCGTAGGAGTGGGTCATTTCGACGCCGCCCTGGGCGAGCATGATCGACGCGCTGCAATATTTTTCCGCCGACAGTTCGATGGCACGCTGGACCTGCTTCTCCTTGAGTCCGCTGCCGCTCACCGTGAAGTGCACGTGGATCTTGGTGAACACGCTGGGCACGCCGTCGGCGCGCTCGGCCTCGACCGCCGCGACGCAGTCGCTGACCGGCGCCCGCGACTTCTCGAGGATTTCCAGAACGTCGAACGAGGTGCAGGCGCCGAGCCCCATCAGCAGCATCTCCATGGGCCGCGGGCCGGTGTTGCGACCGCCGTGATCCGGCGGGCCATCGATGACCACGCTGTGCCCACTGCCCGACTCGGCGACGAACTGGCGACCGTCGGTCCACTTGACGCTGGCTTTCATGATTGGCGAATCCTCGCTAACGGATGGCTATGAACGGCTGTGAATAATAAGCGCAATGACGCGCGACGACACAGCATACCAGCAAGCCGGTACGGACTCAGCGATCCGCGTCGGACGGGCGCAGCCAGCGATCCAGCTCGGCCAGCCGCGCCGGGGTGCCGACGTCGACCCAATGGCCGCGATGATGGCTGCCGGCGACACGCCCGGCGGCCATGGCCTCGCGCAGTAGCGGGGCGAGCTTGAAGGCGCCAGGCGGCTGGCCGGCGACCAGCGCGGGGTCGATCAGGGCGATGCCGGCGTAGGTCAGGCGCGGTTCGCCGGTCGCCTGCACGCGGCCGGCGGCGTCGAGGTGAAAGTCGCCGATGGCGTGATGCGCGGGGTTGTCGACCAGCACCAGGCGCGCCAGATCGTCGCCCAGCGGTGCCAGCCAATCGCTTTCCAGTGCGCACCAGACGTCGCCGTTGACCAGCAGGAAGGGCGCCTCGCCGAGCAGCGCCAGCGCCTGGCGAATGCCGCCGCCGGTCTCCAGCGGCTCGGCCTCGTGGCTGAAACGGATCGTCAGGCCGTAGTCGCGACCGTCCCCCAGCGCCTCGACGATCTGCGCGGCGCGATAGCTGACGTTGATCACCACCTCGTCGATGCCCAGCGCCGCGAGGCGCTCGAGATGATGGCCGATCAACGGCTTGCCGGCGACGTCGAGCAGTGGCTTGGGACAATGGTCGGTCAGCGGACGCATGCGCGTGCCGAGCCCGGCGGCGAGGATCATCGCCTTCATCGCGGTAGTTCCCTTCTCTATAGTGCTCTGCGCGCCAGCTCGCGGTTCAGCGCCGGTGCGAAATCGTTGTCCAGCCAGGCGCTCAACTCGCCGAAGGCCGGCCAGGGGGCCAGGCTGTCGCGAAGGTGATCGAGAAACAGCGGCAGACGCTCGAGATAGCCGGATTTGGCGTCGCGCAGGGTCAGCCGACAGAAGATCCCCAGCACCTTGAGCGAGCGTTGCGCCGCCATCAGGTCGGCGTGGTAGCGGAACGTCGTGGTGCCGACGCCCTCGGCGAGCCGCCCGTCGGCGATCGCCTCGCGGCGGAATGCCTCGATGCGCGCGGCGTAGTCGAGCTCGTCGAAACGCCGGTAGCGTCCGCGCAGCAGCGAGACCAGGTCGTAGCTGAGCGGCCCGTCGACGGCATCCTGGAAATCGATCAGCCACAGCCGATCTGCGTGGCGCATCAGGTTCATGGCATCGAAGTCGCGGTGCACGGCGACCCGCGGCTGGTCCAGCGCGCTCTCGATCAGCCGGGCGCGGGTGCTCTGCCAGCAGGGCGGCGGAGCGATGCCCAGCAGCCGCTCGAGGCACCAGTCGGGGAACAGGTCGAGTTCGCGGCCGAGCAGTGCGGCGTCGTAGGCCGGCAGCCCCGCCCGCGGCGCCCGGCGTTGTAGCGTGGCGAGCAGCGTCAGCGCCTCACGATAGGCTTCGTCGCTAGAGGCAGCGTCGACCAGGCATAGATGAAGCGGGGTATCGCCGAGATCCTCGAGTTCGAGAAAGCCGCTGTCGAGATCGGCGTGATGCAGCGCCGGCACCGGCAGGCCGGCCTCGCGCCAGGCCTCGGCGACGGCCACGAACGGCCGGCTGTCCTCCTTGTCGGGCGGCGCGTCCATGACGATCCGCGTGGGCTCGTCGTCCAGCCACAGCCGGTAATAGCGTCGGAAGCTGGCGTCGCCGGCGGCCAGTTCGATTCGCAGCCGTTCGCCATCCGCGGCGTGGCGTGCGCCGGCCCAGCGGCGCAGGGCGGCGAGGCGGTCGGTTTGTCGCGCGTCGGCCATGCGGCCTCCTTGGTTGACGGGGTCGGTTCGCCACCGCATGCTGATCTCCTCCCAGCCTCTCGTTATCGATCCGGCGTTATCGATCCGGCCTCGCCGATCGGGCGCCCTGGCGTCGAAGGAGGACGTGCGGCACCGGGGCTGTATAATACCGATTCCAACCGCCAAGGACAGAGGACCCATGGGCAAGCGATTGTTGTGGACTGCCCTCGCCGGACTGGTCACCAGCGGCGCCCAAGCGGCCCCGCCGCAAACGCTACCGGCCTCGCAACTCGACTGGCAGCCGTGGGGCGACGATGCCCCGGCCGATGCCGTGTGCCGGGGCCGCTATGTCATTCCCGAGTATCGCCTGGCGCCCGGCGACACGCCGCGCGAGGTGCGTTCGGCCTCCGACCAGGCCGAGTACGGCGATCAGGGCGCCACCATCCTGCGCGGTGAGGTGCTGCTGCGTCGCGGTAACAGTCAGCTCGAGGCGCCCCGGGTACGGGTCAACGCGGCCCGCGACACGGCCTTCGCCGAAGGCCCGCTGACCCTGCGTGACCAGGGCCTGCTGGTGCGTGGCGGCGACGGCCAGCTCGCGCTCGACAGCGATGCCGCCCAGGTCGAAGACGCCCATTACGTGTTGCACGATCAGCATCTGCGCGGCGATGCCGTGCAACTGGCGCGCCTCGAGGACGGTCGCTATCGCCTGCGCGAGGCCAGCTTCACCACCTGTGCCCCCGACAGCCGCCTGTGGCGGGTGGTCGGCAACGATGTGATCATCGACCGCGAGGCCGGCTACGGCACCGCCAAGCATGCCCGGCTCGAGATCGGCCGGGTCCCGGTATTCTATTGGCCATGGGTGCGCTTTCCCATCGACGACCGCCGCCAGTCGGGCTTCCTATGGCCGACGATCGGCGTGTCCAGTGACGGGATCGATTATGCCCAACCGTACTACTTCAACCTGGCGCCGAACTACGACGCCACGCTGACGCCGCGCTGGTTGAGCAACCACGGCCTGTTGCTGGGCGGCGAATTCCGCTACCTGTTCGGCGAGGACCAGGGCCAGGTCGAGGGTGCCTACCTGAGCAGCGACCGCGGCGGGGAGAGTGCCAATCCCAATGACGACGACGATGCCTTCGAGGGCGAGGACCGCTGGTACATCGATTACCGTCACCGGGGGCGCTTCGATCCCCGGCTGCGTTACAACCTGCGCTACGGCGCCGCCAGCGACGGTCGCTATTTCGACGACTTCGGACGCAACTTCACCGAGAACGAGACCAGCTACCTGGCGCGCCTCGCCGAGCTCGACTACAGCGGTCAGACCTGGCAGCTCGAGGCCAAGGCCCAGGGCT
Organism: Halomonas sp. HP20-15; assembly: GCF_033446685.1. Classification (NCBI taxonomy): domain Bacteria; kingdom Pseudomonadati; phylum Pseudomonadota; class Gammaproteobacteria; order Oceanospirillales; family Halomonadaceae; genus Halomonas; species Halomonas sp. HP20-15. The sequence goes on from NZ_JAWQLY010000018.1 coordinate 38,216, forward strand.
ACCAGAAGCTCGACTACCCGCTGGACGAGGACGACAAGCCGTTCTACCGCCTGCCCAGCCTGACCGCCAATGCCCGCTGGTCGCAGGACAGCGGCTTCTACCAGCAGTGGCGCTCCAACGCCACCTACTTCTGGCGCGACGTCGACGCAGACGAGCAGGGTGTCTGGCTCGATGAAAATGACCGCGCGCGCCGGATCCCCATACGCGAAGCGGCTAACGGCACCCGGGTACACCTGGCGCCGGCGGTCGGCTGGCGTTACGACCCGGGCTGGGGCTACCTCGAGCCGCGCTTCGAGCTGCTGCATACTCAATATCAGCTCGACTACGGCAACCGCGATACCGACCGCGCAGAGAGCCTGTCGCGCACCGTGCCGGTTAGCTCGGTGGACAGCGGGCTGATCTTCGAGCGCGATGTCTCGCTGTTCGACGAGGCCTGGCGCCAGACGCTGGAACCGCGGCTTTATTACGCCTATGCGCCGGCACGCGATCAGAGCGAGTTCCCCGACTTCGATACCAGCGAGCGGTCGTTCTCCTACGGCCAGCTGTGGACGCCGTATCGCTTCTCCGGCAGCGACCGGGTGGGCGACGTCAACAAGATCTCCTATGGCGTGTCGACGCGCTTTCTCGAGGACGACAGCGGTCGCCAGCGGCTGTCGCTGGCAGTGGGTCAGAGTGCCTACCTCGAGAACCGGGTGATCGGCATGGAGGGCGACCTGGCGCTGCCCGATCGCGACCGCAACTACCAGGACTGGTACGATGCCACCCGCGACCGCTCGCCGATCGCCACCCAGCTCGACTGGCAGATCACCGATCGCTGGAGCACGCGCTACGTGTGGCTCTACGACGAGCATCGCGAGATCACCGAGCGTACCGCGACCTACCTGCGTTATCGTCACCCCGAGGGCCACGTGCTCAATCTCGGTTACCGCTGGGAGCTCGAGGGCTTCGATCCCTCCGACGACGCCGAGGACCGGGTGGGCTACAACCGCGAGGAGTTCGACGCCTCGTTCGCCTACAAGGTCGGCGCGCGCTGGGACCTGATCGGCCGCTACACCTACGACAATACCAACGACCGGGCGCTCGACCAGCTTGCCGGCATCCAGTGGAACGATTGCTGCTACGGCGTCCAGCTGGCCTGGCGCGAGTGGATCGAGGACAACGATACCGCCAACACGGTCGAGGACGATTACACCGATCGCGGGCTGTTCCTGCGCTTCGTCTTCAAGGGCCTGGGCGGCGTCGGTCAGGGAACCGACGAAGTCTTCGCCGAGTCTATTCCCGGCTATCAACCGACCCCGTTCTGAAAGAAGAGGTTTTCATGCGCAGACGTCTGTTTGCATCGCTGAGCCTGGCGCTGGTGCTGGCTTTTCCCGCGCTGGCGCCGGCCGCCGAGCAACCGCTCGACCGTATCGTCGCCGTGGTCAACGACGATGCCATCATGGCCAGCGAATTGCGCGACCGGGTCGCTCAGGCCCGTAGCCAGCTGGCCAGCAGCAACATCGCCATGCCCTCCGATCAGGCGCTTCGCCAGCAGGTGCTCGATCGCATGATCGTCGAGCAGATCCAGCTGCAGATGGCCGAGGAGGCCAACCTGACGGTCGACGACACCGAGCTCAACCGGGCGGTGCGTTCGGTGGCCGAGAACAACGGCATGAGCCTCGATCAATTCGCCGACACCCTCGAGAGTCAGGGGCTGTCGCTGGCGGCGGTGCGCGAGCAGATCCGCCGCGAGATGCTGATTCGTCAGCTCCAGCAGCGCCGCGTCGCCAGCCGGGTCAACGTCGCCGACCAGGAGGTCGATCGTTACCTGGCCCAGCAGGGCGGCGCACGAGACGCGCGTTATCAGTTGGGCCATATCCTGGTCGCGTTGCCGCAGTCGCCCTCGCCGGATCAGGTGCGCAGCGCCCAGCAGCGCATCCAGGCCATTCAGCGCCAGCTCCAGAACGGCGCCGATTTCGCCGCTGTGGCGGCCGCCGAATCCGATGGCTCCAACGCCCTCGAGGGTGGCAACCTGGGCTGGCGCAGCGGCGCCGAGCTGCCCACCATCTTTGCCGATGTGGTGCCGCAGCTCAGCGTCGGCGAGGTCAGCGAGCCACTGCGCAGCCCCAGCGGCTTCCATCTGGTCAAGTTGCTGGATCGTCAGGGCGCCGGCCAGTCGCAGCAGGCGGTGGTCGAGGAACAGAAGATCCGCCATATCCTGATCGAGACCACCCCCAACCGCGATGCCGAACAGGCCCGGGCGCTCGCCGAGCGCACCCGTCAGCGCATCGTCGCCGGCGAGGATTTCGCCAGCGTCGCCCAGCAGGTCAGCGACGACCGCGGCAGCGCGCTCAACGGCGGCGACCTGGGCTGGGTGCGTCCCGGTCAGATGGTGCCGTCGTTCGAGGACGCCGCCAACCAGCTGGCGGTGGGCGAGATAAGCCAGCCGGTACAGACCCGTTACGGCTATCACCTGATCAAGGTCGAGGATCGCCGCCAGCGCGATGTGACCGGCGAGGCGCAGCGCAGCCGGATTCGCGACACGCTGTTCCAGCGCAAGGTCAACGAGGAGCTGGAAGCCTGGATGCAGCAGATCCGCGCCGAGGCCTACGTCGACGAGCGGCTGACCCCCTCCGGCGATGAGTGAGCCGCTACTCGCGCTGACCACCGGCGAGCCGGCCGGCATCGGCCCCGATCTGGCGCTGTTGCTGGCGGCCGATGGCCAACTGCCCGCCTGCCGGCTGGTAGCGATCGGTGATCCCGACCTGCTCGCGGCGCGGGCTCGCCAGCTCGGCCTGACGGTCGGGATCGAACCACTCGATCCCCACGCCGGCGTTCCCGCGCCGCGGCCCGGCGTGTTGCCGGTCTGGCCGGTCGCGTTGCGCGCGCCGGTCACGCCCGGCGTGCTGGATCCCGCCAACGGCGCTTACGTACTCGAGCTGCTCGACCGGGCGATCGCCGCCTGCCGCGACGGACGGGCCCAGGCGATGGTCACCGCGCCGCTGCACAAGGGCGTAATCATCGAGGCCGGCCACGGCGGCTTTACCGGGCATACCGAGTACCTGCGCGATGCCTGCGGCGTCGACGAGGTGGTGATGATGCTGGCCACGCAACTGCCCGCGGCGATGGGGGGCCGGGCGTTGCGGGTCGCGCTGGCGACGACCCACCTGCCGCTGCGCGCGGTGGCCGACGCCATTAGCGAATCTGGCCTGCGCCGGGTGCTGGGCATCCTCGATACCGACCTGCGCCGCCACTTCGGCATCGCCAGGCCGCGCATCGCGGTGTGCGGCCTGAACCCGCACGCCGGCGAGGGCGGCCACCTGGGGCGCGAGGAGCTCGAGGTCATCATTCCCACCCTTGAACGCCTGCGTGACGAGGGGCTCGACCTCGAGGGGCCGTGGCCCGCCGATACGCTGTTCACCCCGCATCGGCTCGAGGGTATCGACGCGGTGCTGGCGATGTATCATGACCAGGGCCTGCCGGTGCTCAAGTTCGCCGGCTTCGGTCAGGCCGCCAACATCACCCTGGGGCTGCCGATCGTGCGCACCTCGGTGGACCACGGCACGGCGCTGGATCTGGCCGGCAGCGGTCGCATCGATGCCGGTAGCCTGCACGTGGCGCTGAAAGTCGCCACCGAGATGGCGCTGGCCGATCCGCACCCGCGATGAGAATTGCAACCCAAGGAACTCCCCGCCGCATGTCTTCAGGTACCCGCGATCAGCGTCCAGAGCCGCCGCAACACCGGGCGCGCAAGCGCTTCGGCCAGAACTTCCTGCGCGATCCGGGGGTGATCATGCGCATCGTGCGCAGCATCGCGCCGCGCCCCGGCGAGCGGCTGGTCGAGATCGGTCCGGGCCAGGGCGCGCTGACCGAACCGCTGATCGAGGCCGCCGACGGCGTCCTGGAGGTCGTCGAGCTCGATCGCGACTTGATTCCCGGGCTGCGTGTGCAATTCTTCAATTACCCGGACTTCGTGATTCACGAAGGCGATGCGCTGGCTCTCGATTTCGCCGCCTTGAAGGGCGACGGCGCGCCGCTGAGGGTGGTCGGCAATCTGCCGTACAATATCTCCACGCCGCTGATCTTCCATCTGCTCGGTGCCCGCGAAGCGATCGCCGACATGCATTTCATGCTGCAGAAGGAGGTCGTCGAGCGCCTCGCCGCCGAACCGGGCGGCGCCGATTGGGGGCGGTTGTCGGTAATGGCCCAGTACTACTGTCGCATCGATGCGCTGTTCACGGTACCGCCCGAGGCCTTCGTGCCGCGGCCCAAGGTCGACTCGGCGATCGTTCGCCTGGTGCCGCATGGTGAATTGCCGTCGCCGGCCATCGACGAGTCGCTGTTCGCCGACGTCGTACGCCAGGCCTTCGCCCAGCGCCGCAAGACGCTGCGCAACAATCTCAAGACGCGGCTGTCCGGCGAGGCGCTCGAGGCGCTGGGTATCGATCCGGCGCGGCGCCCGCAGACCCTGAGTGTGGCCGAGCTGGTCACCATCGCCAATCACCTGGCCGGAGAATCGCCTTGATCGACGAACTGAGCGAGGCCATCCGCGTCGACGTCGAGCCCCACTATCGGGTCGAGGAGTCGTCGCCGGCCGAACAGCGTTACGTGTTCAGCTATACCATCACCGTGCACAACCATTCGCCGCAGGCGGTCCAGTTGCTGGCCCGCTACTGGAAGATCACCCAGGGCAGCGGCAAGGTCCAGGAAGTGCGCGGCAAGGGCGTGGTCGGCAAGCAGCCGATGATCGGCCCCGGCCAGAGCTTTCGCTATACCAGCCGCGCGGTGCTCGATGGCCCGGTCGGCGTGATGGAGGGCACCTATACCTGCGTCGAGAGCGCGGCGCAGCGTCCTTTCGAGGTCAACATCGCGCCGTTCCGCCTGGCCGGACCCAACCAGGTGCACTGACGCCGCCTGGTCCGCCCGTCAGACCGACCATCCACTTAGCGTTACCCTGGCCAAACCAGAGTCAGGCAGGAGGCCCATGACTACCTACGCCATCGGAGATCTGCAGGGCTGCCACGCCGAATTCGTGGCGCTGCTCGAGCGCCTGGACTTCGATCCGCGCCGCGACCGCCTGTGGCTCGCCGGCGACCTGGTCAATCGCGGCCCGGGCTCGCTGGCCTGCCTGCGCGAGGTCAAGGCGCTGGGCGACGCCGCGCGGGTGGTGCTGGGCAATCACGACCTGCACCTGCTCGGCGTGGCGCGCGGTGGTGGCTCCTTGAAGCGCTCCGATACCCTCGCGGCGATCCTCGAAGCCCCCGACCGCGAGGCGCTGCTCGACTGGCTGCAGCGCCAGCCGCTGCTGGTCGACGATGGCAGCGCTAGCCCGGCGCGTACGCTGATGGTGCACGCCGGGTTGTTGCCGCAGTGGTCGCTGGACGGGGCCCGCGCGCTCGCCGGCGAGGTCGAGACCTGCCTGGCCGGCGAGCGCGCCGGGGCATTCTTCGAGCGGATGTACGGCAATACGCCGGCGCGCTGGGACGACTCGCTCGAGGGTATCGACCGGCTGCGAGCGATCGTCAACGTGTTCACCCGGATGCGTTTCATCGCCGCCGACGGTACCCTCGACTTCGCCGCCAAGGAGGGCCTGGACAGCGCTCCCGAGGGGGTCGAACCGTGGTTTTGCTACCCTCGCGAGGACGACCCGCGGGTGCTGTTCGGCCACTGGGCCGCGCTCGAAGGCCGCACGCCCGGCGCCGCGTTGCGTGCCGAAGCGCTGGATACCGGCTGCGTGTGGGGCAATAGCCTGACCGCGCTCGATCTCGACAGCGGTCGCCGGGTCAGCGAGCCCTGCCGCCCGCGCGAGTGAGCTACGTTGCCGGTAGATCATCGCGAAGAACCCCAGCGCGAACGCGCCAATCATTGCACCGAGGCCCCAGGAGGGCGCATGAGCCAGACCCCCTTCGATCATCTCGACCACGCCACCCTCGAACGCTGGCTGGATAGCGACCAGCCGCTGACGCTGGTGGATATCCGCGACCCGTTGAGCTTCTCGCGCGGGCACATTCCCGGCAGTCGCCATGTCGACAACGCCACGGTCGGCGACCTGGTCGATCAGGCCCCCGGCGATCAGACCATGGTGGTGGTCTGCTATCACGGCCATTCCAGCCAGCAGGCCGCCGAGTGGCTGGTCGGCCAGGGCTTCACGCGGGTCTACAGCCTGGACGGCGGCTTCGTCGGCTGGGAAGCCAACCACCCGCACCGCGTCGAGCGATGAACGCCGATCGTCATACCGCCGGACTGAACGTGTATCGAGTGGGCGGCGCGGTCCGCGATGCGCGGCTGGGCTGGCCGGTGGTCGATCGGGACTGGGTGGTGGTCGGGACGACCCCCGAAGTCATGCTCGAGCGTGGCTTCAAGCCGGTGGGGCGCGATTTCCCGGTTTTTTTGCATCCCCTGAGTCACGAGGAGTACGCCCTGGCGCGCACCGAGCGCAAGGCCGGGCATGGCTATACCGGGTTCGTCGTCCACGCCAGCCCCGAGGTGACCCTCGAGGAGGATCTCGAGCGGCGCGATTTGACCATCAACGCCATGGCCGAGGCCCCCGATGGCACGCTGGTCGATCCCTTTCACGGCCGGCGCGATCTGGAGGCGCGGCTATTGCGCCACGTCTCGCCGGCCTTCGTCGAGGATCCGCTGCGGGTGCTGCGGACCGCGCGTTTCCTGGCGCGCTATCGCGGCCTGGGGTTTGCCGTCGCCGACGAGACTCGACTACTCATGCGCCGACTGGCCGAGAGCGGCGAGCTGGAGCATCTGGCCGCCGAGCGCATCTGGCAGGAAACCGAGAAGGCGCTCGGCGAACCGCAGCCGCAGGCCTATTTCGGCTGTCTTGAGGATTGCGCGGCGCTGACGCTCCTGATGCCCGAGCTGGCTGCCGACCGGACGGCCCTGCACGAAGCCCTGGAACGCCTGATGGCGGTGCCCGATGCGCCGCCGTGGACGCTGACCCAATGGCGCTGGGCGCGGCTGGTCGAGCACCTCGACGAGGCCACGCGCGAGGCGCTGCACGACCGGCTAAAGGTGCCCAACGCCTACCGCGACCTGGCCCGCCAGGTGGCGCTGAGCCGGACGCTGTGGTTGACCGGCGCGCCGCTCGACGCGACACGCACGCTGGACTGGCTCAACGCCATCGATGGCTGGCGACGCAGCGAGCGGGTACCGGCCCTGCTGGCGCTGTTCGGGGGCGAGGCACCGGCGTTGGCCGAGCGCCTGGAGCGCGCCTGGCGCGCCGCCGCAAGGATCGAACCGCGGAATCTGCTCGACGAGGGCTTTCGCGGTGGCGAACTGGGTGCCGAACTGGCCCGGCGCCGCCAGGCGGCGATCGCCGAAGCGCTTTCTTGAGCGAGATTGCCGTCCTCAATCAGCCCGCGAGATTAGTTGTCCTTGCCAGATGAAATCCACCGGCCATAGGCGTTGCACGCCAAGCTCGAAGGCGGCCCAGAGATCGGCGTAGCGCTGGTTGTTTAGCGGATGGTGGTCGTCGGGCAAGAGCTCGGCGAGCGGCTGCAGGACGAAGGCATTGGCGGTGATCTCGTCGCGTGGCAGGGCGACGCCGTCGATGCATCCGGTCAGCGCGCCGACCGTGAGCAGGTCGATGTCGAGCCGCCGTGGGCTGAACTTGGGGCTGTTGGCGCGCCGCCCGTGGGCGAACTCGAGACGCTTGCACCAGGCCTGCAACTCGCCCACCGAGGCGTGGCTATCGAAGGCGGCGACCAGGTTGTAGAAGTTGCGGCCATCCTCGAAGCCTACCGGCTCGCTCTCGAAGACCCGCGAAACGCGCAGCGCCGTGAAGTCGGCAGCGAGCGCGTCGAGGCAGTGGCGCACATGATGCTCGCGCTCGATGTTGCTGCCGATGCTGACCACCACCCGGGTCATGTGATCTCCCCGCGCTCGATGCGCACGCCGACCGCGTGGGCCTCGGCCACCGCGCCCGGCTTGCGCACGGTCAGGCGCAACCAGGCGATGGCAAACTCCTCGCGCAGCAACGCGGCGAGGCGCTCGGCGAAGGTTTCCACCAGCTCGAAGCGACTGTGGGTGGCGAAGTCGCCGATGCGCGCGCTGATCGCGGCGTAATCCAGCGTATGCGCCAAGTCATCGTCGGCCGCGGCCGGGCGGATATCGGTAGCCAGTTCCAGGTCGAGCACCAGCCGCTGGCGAATGCTGCGCTCCCAGGCGTAGACGCCGATCACCGTCTCCACGGCCAAGCCTTCGATCAACACGCGATCCACGGTCAAAAAGTCCTTCACTGGTAGTCGGGCTTCGATTGTACGACAGCAAAGTGGCAGAATCCCGGGATTGCCGCGAGCGATTTTACGGAAGCCGCCATGCCCCCCATCGATGTCGTCGAACTCGTCATGCTGGTCGTGCTCGGTTACCTGTGCGGCGGCCTGCTGGGCGCGGTCTGGGTGTGTCGCCTGGCTGGGGTGACCGACCCGCGCTGGCGGGGTTCGCGCAACCCCGGTTTCTCCAACGTGTTGCGTCTCTATGGTCCGCGCCTGGCGCTGGTGACCCTGAGCGTCGACGCCGCCAAGGGCATGCCGGTGCTATGGCTGGCCCGCGCCGGCGAGCTGTCGCCCTGGGCCCAGGGCCTGGTCGGGCTCGGTGTGCTGCTGGGTCACAGCTATCCGCTGTGGTATCGCCTGCAGGGTGGCAGGGCGGTGGCCAGCGCCTTCGGCGTGCTGCTGGTGCTGACGCCCTACGTGGCGCTGTTGTGCGCGCTGTGCTGGGCGCTGCTCGCCTGGCGGGTGCGCACCGCGGCGGTGGCCTCGCTGGGCGCGGCGCTGCTGGCGCCGTTGGCGAGCGTGTGGCTGGCGCGCGAGTACGTGGCGGTGGTGATCGTCTTTGCCCTGTTGGTGCTGGTGCGCCATGTCTGGTACATCCGGCGTCTCACCGGCGACTCGACCGGGGAATAAGCGCGCCAGGGCTAGGGCGCTGTCACATAAGAGCGCGATCATCGCGCGGTGTTATTTCACGCTGAAGTGGCAGGCGGTGTCAGTTCAGCCAACGGCCAGCGCGGAACGGCAAGCTTGGCATCGCCGTCGCGCTCGCCAGCCAACAGGCGCTGGGCGCTGTCACATAAGAGCGCGATCATTGCGCGGGGTTATTTCACTTTGAAGTGGCAGGCGGCGTCAATTCGGCCAGCGGCCAGCGCGGAACGGCAAGCATGGCATCGCCGTCGCGCTCACCGACCAACAAGCGCTGGGCGCTGTCACGTAAAGAGCGCGATCATTGCGCGGGGTTATTTCACTTTGAAGTGGCAGGCGGCGTCAATTCGGCCAGCGGCCAGCGCGGA
>NZ_JAWQLY010000019.1:0-43746 GCF_033446685.1 Halomonas sp. HP20-15
GGCGACAGCGAGTGGATCCTGGTCGCCGACGGCGACGTCGCCCATCGCGTGCACGACGCGGTGCGCTTCTCCTTCGACCCGACCTGCGCGCATCTCTTCAAGGCCGACGGCGCGGCGCTGGCGCACCGCCACCGTCACCCGCTGGTCGATATCGACCGCAGGGAAAACCGCGCGCCGTCGGTCTCGGACGGCCAGTGATGGAGTCGCCCATGGAGTTGCTGATCTTCGATTGCGACGGCGTGCTGGTCGACAGCGAAGCGATCGCCGAGGCGGTGCTGCGCGAGCGCCTGGCGGCCTGGCTGCCCGACCTGCATACCGGGAATGAGCTGCGCCGGGCGCTGGGCATGACCACCGAGGCGATTCTCGACCATCTCGCCGAACGCAGCGGCCATGCATTGCCCGCCGACGCCCTGGTGCGCATCGACGAGGCGATCGAGACGCGCCTGGCTGCTGAGCTCGAGGCGATGGTCGGCGTGGCAGCGGCGATCGAGGGCCTCGACCTGCCGCTGGCGATCGTTTCCAACAGCAGTCGCCGCCGGGTCGTCGCCTCGCTGGCCAATACCGGGCTCGATACCCAACTGGGCGGGGCGCCGCTGTTCACCGCCGAGCAGGTGGCCCGGCCCAAGCCGGCGCCGGACGTCTATCTATTGGCGGCGGAAAGCCTCGGGATCGCGCCCGAGGCCTGTCTGGTGGTCGAGGACAGCGTCTCGGGGGCCAGCGCGGCGCGTGCGGCCGGCATGACGGTAATCGGCTTCACCGGCGCCAGCCATATCGAACCCGGTCACGACGCCCGCTTGCGCGAGGCCGGCGTCTGGCAGGTGCTCGAGCGCATGGCGGAGCTCGGTGCGCTGGTGCAACGCTGGCGGGGCGAGCGCCGCGCCGTTCACTGAGCCACTGGCATACCGGGCCCGGGCAGGCGGCATTCAAGACAGGCTATCTCGGCACAAGGAATCTCAGATGAAACTCGACAAGCGCACGGCGGTGGTGACGGGCGGGGCCCGCGGCATCGGTCTGGCGATCGTTCGCCGCTACCTGGAAGAGGGCGCACGGGTGGCGATCGCCGATATCGACGTCGCCGCCGCCGAGCAGGCGGTGGTCGACATCCGGGCCGCCTCGCGCGATGCGCCGGTGATGGCGGTGCGTCTCGACGTGGCCGACGCCGCTTCCCGCCAGGCGATGATCGAGGCCGTCGAGGCGCGTTTCGGCGGCATCGATATTCTGGTCAACAATGCCGCGGTGTTCGACATGGCCCCGGTGCTCGAGGTCAGCGAGGCCAGCTACGACCGGCAGTTCGGCATCAACGTCAAGGGCACCTTCTTCACCCTGCAGGCGGTGGCCGCGCACATGGTCGAGCGCGGCCAGGGTGGCAAGATCATCAACATGGCCTCCCAGGCCGGACGCCGCGGCGAGCCGCTGGTCAGCATGTACTGCGCCTCCAAGGCGGCGGTGATCAGCCTTACCCAGTCGTGCGGGCTCAGCCTGATCAAGCAGGGGATCAACGTCAACGGCATCGCGCCGGGGGTGGTCGATACGCCGATGTGGGATGAGGTCGACGCGCTGTTCGCGCGCTACGAGGGGCGCCCGGCCGGCGAGAAGAAGCGCCTGGTCGGCGAGGCGGTGCCCTATGGCCGCATGGGGCTCCCCGAGGACCATACCGGAGCGGCGGTATTCCTGGCCTCCAGCGACAGCGATTACGTGGTGGCGCAGACGCTGAACGTCGACGGCGGCAACTGGATGAGCTGATCATGAGCGACTTCGCGTTCGATATTGTCACCGCCGGCGAACTGCTCGCCGAATTCGTCGCCGAACGGTCCGGCCAGCGCTTCGACGCGCCGGGGCGCTTTCAGGGGCCGTTTCCCAGCGGCGCGCCGGCGATCTTCGCCTCGCAGGCGGCGCGCATGGGCGCGCGTGTCGCCTACGCCGGCTGCGTGGGCAGCGACGGCTTCGGCGATCTGATCCTCGAACGGTTGAATGCCGACGGCATCGACACCACCGCGGTCAGGCGCGACGCCGAGTTTCCCACCGGCACCGCCTTCGTGCGCTATCGCGCCGACGGCGAACGCGACTTCATCTTCAACCTGGCGCACAGCGCGGCGGCGCGCCTCGATGTCGACGACGCACAGCTCGAACGCCTCGCCGGATGCCGCTACCTGCATGTGATGGGCTCGTCGCTCTCCTCATCGGCGACCATCGCACTGATCGACCGGCTGGCCGCGCGGGTCCGCGCGCGTGGCGGCCAGATCAGCTTCGATCCCAATATCCGCGCTGAACTGATGGCCGACCCGGCGGTCCGTGCGGCGGTGCTGGCACGCATCGACGACTGCGACATCTTCCTGCCCAGCGAGGCCGACCTGGCCTGGCTGGGTGGCGACGAGCCGGAAGCCGAGACCGTCGAGCGGCTGTTGATCGAAAAGCGCATGTCGCTGCTGGTGCTCAAGCGCGCCGCGCGCGGCAGCGAGGCCTTCATGCTCGATCACGCGCCACGCCGCGTGGCCGCCTATCCGGTCGACGAGCGTGACCCCACCGGCGCCGGCGACTGTTTCGGCGGGGCGTTGATCGCCGCGCTGGCGGCGGGGAAATCGCTCGAGCGCGCCCTGGCCCTGGCCAGCGCCGCCGGCGCCCACGCGGTGACCCGCGTCGGGCCCATGGAGGGCTGCAGCGACCGCGCCACCCTCGACGCCCTGATCGCATCCCACGGAGGTTCCCGATGAGTGATCACCTGCTCGACGCTGTCGTCGCCGCCAACCGCGAGGGCCGCCGCCGCGGCATCTACTCTGTGTGTTCGGCCCACCCGCTGGTGCTCGAGGCGGCGTTCCTCCAGGCCCGCCAGGACGCCTCGCCGCTGCTGATCGAGGCGACCTGCAATCAGGTCAACCAGGAGGGCGGGTATACCGGCCAGACGCCGGAGGACTTCCGCGACCGGGTGCTGGCGATCGCCGGCGAATGCGGCTTCGATCCGGCGCGGCTGATCCTGGGCGGCGACCATCTGGGCCCCTCGCCGTGGCAGAGCCAGCCCGCCGAGGCGGCGATGGCCAAGGCCGAAGCGCTGGTCGCGGCCTACGCCGCGGCCGGTTTCACCAAGCTGCATCTCGATGCCAGCATGGCCTGTGCCGACGACCCGCCGGCGCTCGACGATGCCCAGGTCGCGGCGCGTGCCGCGCGGCTGTGTCGCGCCGCCGAGCAGGCCGCCGGCGAGCGTCGCGGCGAGTTGCGCTACGTGATCGGCACCGAGGTGCCCACCCCGGGCGGCGCCCACGAGCACCTCGACGGCGTAGCGGTGACCTCGACCCAAGACCTGGAGCGCACGCTCGCCACTCATCGCACGGTCTTCGACGAGCACGACCTGGCCGACGCCTGGTCGCGGGTGCGCGGCGTGGTCGTGCAACCGGGCGTCGAGTTCGGCCACAGCGAGGTGGTCGACTTCGTCCCCGACGCGGCGCGCGAACTCAGCCGTGCCATCGCCGCCTGGCCGAACATCGTCTTCGAGGCGCACTCCACCGACTACCAGACCGCCGCGGCGTATGCCGAGCTGGTCGCCGGCCACTTCGCCATTCTCAAGGTCGGCCCGGCGCTGACCTTCGCCCTGCGCGAGGCGCTGTTCGCGCTCGAGGCGATCGCCATCGAGGCCCCCGGCGTCGAGGCGCCGCCACTCGCCGCGAGCGTCGAGCAGGCAATGCTGGAGAACCCCGGCTACTGGCAGGCTTATTACCAGGGTGACGCCGAGCAGCAGCGCTTCGCGCGGCGCTATAGCCTCAGCGACCGAATTCGCTACTACTGGAACCGCCCCGAGGTGGCGGCGAATCTCGCGGCGCTGTTCACCACCCTGAGCAGCAAGCCGCTGCCGTTGCCGCTGATCAGCCAATACCTGCCCGAGGGCTACCGGGCGATCCGCGAGGGGCGCCTGGCGGCCGAGCCCCGCGCGCTGGTCCAGCATCACGTCCAGCAGGTACTCGCGGCCTACGCCCGGGCCTGTCTGCCCGAAACGCGCTGAGCGACTGGAGCGAGACGATGAGCCAACTGGAGTTCGATTTCAGCGACAGCGTGGTGCTGATCACCGGCGCGGCCAACGGCATCGGCAAGCAGCTCGCCGAGCGTTTCGCCGCGAGTGGCGCGCAGCTGGTGCTGGCCGACAAGAGTGAGGCGGTCGAGGCCCTCGCTCGTGCGCTCGGCGCGGCGCACCTGGCCCTGGTGATCGACATCAGCGACGAGGCGGGAGTCGAGGCGCTGGTCGCGCGGGCCATCGAGCGCTTCGGGCGCATCGACGTGCTGGTCAACAACGCCGGCATCGGCCCGTTGGCCGCGGCCGAGAAAATGGATACCGCGCTGTGGGACGCGACCCAGGCGGTCAACCTGCGTGGCGTCTTCCTGTGTTGCCGCGCGGCGGGTCGCGAGATGCTTGCGCGTGGCTATGGGCGGATCGTCAACCTGGCCTCGCAGGCGGCCAGCGTCGGGCTGGAAGGCCATCTCGCCTACTGCGCCAGCAAGTCCGGCGTGCTGGGGCTGACCCGCACCCTGGCGCTGGAATGGGGGCCGCACGGCATTACCACCAATGCGGTGTCGCCGACGGTGGTCGACACCGAGCTGGGCCGCTACGGCTGGGCCGGCGAGAAGGGCGAGCGCATGAAGGCGCTGATACCCACCCGGCGCTTCGCCACGCCCGCCGAGATCGCCCACAGTATCCTGTTCCTGGCCTCCCGCGATGCGGCGATGATCAACGGCGCCGACCTGCGGGTGGACGGCGGCTATACCGCCTGTTGACGACTGTTCATGACAAGGTGACGCCGTGACTGATAAACACGCCTCGCCGGCCGACGACCTGCCGATGACCCCGACGCTCGATGCCATGGCCGAGCGGCTGCTGGCGAGTGCCTCGCCGCAGCGGCGCACCCTGGTGGCCATCGCCGGACCGCCGGCGGCCGGCAAGTCGACGCTCACCGAGCGGCTCTGCGCACGCATCAACGCACTGGGTGCTGGATCTGGCTCGGCGTTTGCCGCCATCGTCCCGATGGACGGCTATCACTACGACAACGCGGTACTCGAGCCGCAGGGCCGGCTAATGATCAAGGGCGCGCCCGAGACCTTCGACGTCGAGGGCCTGGCGGGCGATCTGCGCCGCCTGCGCCGCGATGAGGGCGGGGTGGCGGTACCGGTGTTCGATCGTCCGCTCGACCTGGCGCGCGCCGGCGGCCGGCTGATCCTGCCCGAGCATCGCCTGGTGCTCATCGAGGGCAACTACCTGCTGCTCGACGTCTCGCCCTGGCGCGAGCTGCATGCGCTGTTCGACCTGACGCTGTTCATCGAGGTGCCCGACGCCGTGCTCATCGAGCGACTGCTCGAACGCTGGCGGGGCATGGGCGCGGACGCGCAGGGCGCCCATCGACGCACCCACGACAAGGACATGCTCAACGCACGGCTGGTCAACGACCGCTCGGTGGCGCCGACTTGGCGCTGGCACTTTCACGCCGAGATTCGACACTCGCTCGGCCCCAACTCGGCCCCCCCAGGAGAGTCCCTAGATGACTGAACTGACCAATGCCACCCTGGCGCAGCTCGACGCCGCCGTTGCCACGCCGGGCTACGACCGCTCGCGGGTCACCCCGGGCATCGTCCACTTCGGCGTGGGCGGCTTCCATCGCGCTCACCAGGCGATGTATCTCGACGAGCTGATGAACCGCGGCGAGGCGCTCGACTGGGGGATCGTCGGGGTCGGCGTGATGCCCGGCGATCAGCGCATGCAGGCCGCGCTGGCCGCCCAGGATCATCTCTACACGCTGGTGGTCAAGCATCCCGACGGGCGTTACGAGCCGCGGGTGATCGGCTCGATCGTCGACTATCTCTACGCCCCCGACGAGCGCGAGGCGGTGATCGAACGCATGGCCGATCCGGCGACGCGGATCGTCTCGCTGACCGTCACCGAGGGCGGCTACAACTTTCACCACGTGACCGGCGAGTACGACCTGGCCAACCCCGACGCCGCCCACGATCTCGCAGAGCCCGACGCGCCGCGCACCACCTTCGGGCTGGTGGTCGCCGCGCTGCGGTTGCGTCGCGCGCGGGGTATCGCGCCGTTCACGGTGATGTCCTGCGACAATATCCAGGGCAACGGCGACGTCGCCCGGCGCATGTTCACCGCCCATGCCGGGGCGCTGGACGGCGAGCTGGGCGCCTGGGTCGAGGCCGAGGTCAGCTTCCCCAATGCGATGGTCGATCGTATCACCCCGGTGACCACGCCGGCCGACATCGCGGCGCTCGCCGAGCGCTTCGGCGTCGAGGACCGCTGGCCGGTGGTCTGCGAGCCGTTCACCCAGTGGGTACTCGAAGACCATTTTCCGCTCGGCCGGCCGGCCTACGAGAAGGTCGGGGTGCAGATGGTCGAGGATGTGATCCCCTATGAACTGATGAAGCTGCGCCTGCTCAACGCCAGCCATCAGGCGCTGACCTACTTCGGCTATCTGGCGGGCTACCGCTATGCCCACGAGGTCTGCCAGGACCCGCTGTTCGTCGACTTCCTGCTCGACTACATGAACATCGAGGCCACGCCGACGCTGTCGCCGGTGCCGGGGGTCGACCTGGCCGACTACAAGCGCACGCTGATCGCGCGCTTCGCCAACCCCGAGATCCGCGATACCCTGGCGCGGCTGTGCGCCGAAAGCTCGGATCGCATCCCCAAGTGGCTGCTGCCGGTGATCCGCGAACAGCTCGAGCGCGGCGGCGAGATCAAGCGCAGCGCAGCGGTGGTGGCCAGCTGGGCGCGCTACGCCGAAGGCCGCGACGAACGGGGCGAGCCGATCGAGGTGGTCGACCGGCTGAAGGAGGCGTTGATGGCGCTGGCCGCCGACAACCGCCAGAACCCCCGTGCGTTCATCGGCAACCGCCAGCTATTCGGCGAATTGGCCGACGACGAACGCTTTTGCGCGGCCTATCTCGATGCGCTCGAGCGGCTGCATCGCGACGGCGCGCGCGCCACCGTCGAGGCGCTGGTGGGCCCGCGCTGATGTTGCTTGCAAGCGTCGGCGGCTATCCTTGTACTGATCGGCGCCAGCACCGGAAGGGGAGTGGGAAATGTACGTAGGCGTGGATTGTGGCACCCAGAGCACCAAGGTGGTGATCGTCGATGCCGAGCGCGCGACGATCGTCGGCGAGGGCAGCCGGGCGCACCAGCTGATCGAGGGCGACGGCGGGCGGCGCGAGCAGTCGGTCGACGACTGGCTGGCCGCGCTGCGCGGCGCGTTCGCCGATGCGCTGGCCGAGGCGGGCATCGACGCCCGCGCGATCCGCGCCATCGGCGTCTCCGGTCAGCAGCACGGCATGGTCGCGCTGGACGCCCGGGGCGAGCCGGTCTACCCGGCCAAGCTGTGGTGCGATACCGAGACCGCGCTGCACAACGAGAACCTGATCGAGGCGCTGGGCGGCCGCCAGGCCTGCCTCGACAAGCTCGGCTTGCTACTGCAGACCGGCTACACCGCGTCCAAGGTCGCCTGGCTGCGCGACACCCACCCCGAGGCCTACCGGCGCATCGACAGTCTGCTGCTGCCCCACGACTACCTCAATTTCTGGCTGACCGGCGAGCGGGTCACCGAATGCGGCGACGCCTCGGGCACCGGCTACTTCGATACCCGTCGGCGCGCGTGGCATCATGAGGTGTTCAAGACCGTCGCCCCGGAACTCGACCCGGCCACGGTACTGCCGCGGCTGATCGATTCGTCCGAGCCGGTCGGCCGGGTGCGCGCGGAGGTGGCGCGCGAGCTGGGCCTGGCCGACGACGTGCTGGTCGCAAGCGGCGGCGGCGACAACATGATGGCGGCGATCGGCACCGGCAACATCGCCCCGGGGCTGGTGACCATGAGCCTGGGAACCTCGGGTACGGTATGCGCCTATGCCGAGGAGCCGGTGGTCGATGCCCAGGGCATGGTCGCCAACTTCTGCGCCAGCAGCGGCGGCTGGCTGCCGCTGGTGTGCACCATGAACGTGACCTCGGCGACCACCCGGGTGCGTGAGCTGTTCGGCTTCGACGTGGCGACCTTCGGCGAGCGCGTCGCCGCCGCGCCGGTCGGCGCCGAGGGGGTGATGGCGCTGCCGTTCTTCAACGGCGAACGGGTGCCGCCGCTGCCCCACGCCAGCGCCAGCTTCGTCGGCCTGACCAGCCTCAACACCAGCGCCGCCAACCTGTGCCGGGCGGTGGTCGAGGGCGCGACCTTCGGCATGCGCTACGGCCTCGAACTGCTCGGCCCGCTGGCCGACCGGGTCAGCGAGATCCGGCTGGTGGGCGGCGGTGCCAAGAGCCCGGTGTGGCGACAGATCGTCGCCGACGTGTTGGGCGTCGAGGTGGTCTGCCCGCGACTCACCGAAGCCGCGGCGCTGGGCGCGGCGATCCAGGCGGCGTGGTGCGACGCCCAGCGCCGCGGCGGCGGCGAATCGCTGGCCACGCTCTGCGAACGTTTGGTGAGCCTCGATGCCGAAACCCGTACGCGGCCCCGCAGCGAGGCCGGTACGCGTTATGATGAACTCTACCTTCGCTATCGTCAGGCGTTGGCCGAACGCTACGACGTGCCGGCCTGAGGCCGGCGCCGAGCCCATTGATCGACAGACAAGGATGATCCCATGAGCCAACTCGACGCTCTCAAGCAGCTCTCTCTGGTAGTCGCCGATACCGGTGACCTGGAAGCCATTCGTCGCTATCAGCCGCACGACGCCACCACCAATCCGTCGCTGATCCTCAAGGCGTTCGATCTGCCCGGTCACCAGGCGCTGATCGACGAGACGCTCGACGTCGTCAAGCGCGAGGTCAGCGATCCCGAAGCGCAGGTCGAGCAGGCGGTGGACCGGCTGTCGGTGGCGATCGGTCGCGAGATATCGCAGCTGGTGCCGGGGCGTGTCTCCACCGAGGTTCCCGCGCGGCTGTCGTTCGACCGCGAGGCGAGCATCAAGAAGGCCCATCAGCTGATCGATCTCTACGAGCGTCACGGCGTCGGCCGCGAGCGCATCCTGATCAAGCTGGCCTCGACCTGGGAAGGCATCCGCGCCGCCGAGACCCTCGAGCGCGAGGGCATCCAGTGCAACCTGACGCTGCTGTTCAGTGACGCCCAGGCGCGGGCCTGCTTCGATGCCGGCGTTCACCTGATCTCGCCGTTCGTCGGCCGGGTCACCGATTGGTTCAAGAAGGAAACCGGCCAGGACTACGCACCGGATCAGGATCCCGGCGTGCAGTTCGTGCAGGGTGTGTGCCGCTACGCCAGCGACTTCGGCTACGACACCGTGGTGATGGGCGCGAGCTTCCGCACCACCGGACAGATCCTGGCGCT
Source organism: Halomonas sp. HP20-15 (assembly GCF_033446685.1). Taxonomy (NCBI): domain Bacteria; kingdom Pseudomonadati; phylum Pseudomonadota; class Gammaproteobacteria; order Oceanospirillales; family Halomonadaceae; genus Halomonas; species Halomonas sp. HP20-15. Next base: position 9,303 of record NZ_JAWQLY010000019.1, read on the forward strand.
GGCCGGCTGCAACCGCCTGACCATCTCGCCGGCGCTGCTCGAGGAGCTGGCCGCCAGCGAAGGCGAGGTCGAGCGCAAGATCACCGACGTCGGCGAGGCCACCGAGCGCCTGCCGGCATTGACCGAGCCGGAGTTCCGCTGGGGCCACAACAAGGACGCCATGGCCAACGACAAGCTGGCCGAGGGCATCCGGCGGTTCGCCGACGATCAGGACAAGCTCGAGAAGCTGCTTGCCGAGCGCCTGCGCGGCTGAATCCGGCGCTATCCGTCAACGAAAAAAGCCGGCGCAAGCCGGCTTTTTTGATGGTCGGATGCCAACCGAACGTCAGTTGCGCCAGACGTCGGCGACGATCTCGAACGAGCGGCGACGATCGGCGGCATCAAAGACGTCGGTGACCAGCATCAGCTCGTCGGCGCCGGTCTGCTCGATAAAGCGCTCGAGCCCCGCGCGCACGCTGTCCGGTCCGCCGACCACCGCCGCGCCCAGGTGCTGGGCGACCGCGGCCTGCTCGTGGGGCGTCCAGTCGAGGCTTTCCACCGGTGGCTGGGCGCGAGTGCTGCGTCCGCGGATCAGGTTGAGGAACTTCTGCTGCGAGGTGGTCGCGAGATAGTCGGCATGGGCGTCGTTGTCGGCGGCGATCAGCGGCATGCCGACCATCGCGTAGGGCGCATCGAGCACCTCGGATGGGCGGAACTGGTCGCGGTACAGGCGCAGCGCCTCGAACAGGTAGCCGGGCGCGAACTGCGCGGCGAAGGCGAACGGCAGGCCGAGCCGCGCGGCGAGCTGGGCGCTGTAGCCGCTCGAACCGAGCAGCCAGATCGGCACATGGGTGCCCTGGCCGGGCACGGCGCGCACGCGCTGGTCGGGCAGGGCATCGCCCAGGTAGCGGCGCAGCTCATCGAGCATGTCGGGAAAGTCGCTGACCCCGGCGCGCGGATCGCGGCGCATCGCCGCCATGGTCGCGCCGTCGGAGCCCGGCGCCCGGCCCAGTCCCAGGTCGATGCGTCCCGGGTAGAGCGTCTCCAGGGTGCCGAACTGCTCGGCGATCACCAGCGGCGGATGGTTGGGCAGCATGATCCCGCCGCTGCCCACGCGAATGCGCGACGTGGCGCCGGCGATATGGCCGATCAGCACCGAGGTCGCCGCGCTGGCGATGCCGTCGATATTGTGATGCTCGGCCAGCCAGTAGCGGTTGAAGCCGAGTTCGTCGACCTGGCGGGCCAGCTCGGTGCTGTCGGCGAACGTCTCGCTGATGCTGCCGCCGTGGCGGATCGGCGCCAGGTCGAGCACGGAAAGCGGGGTGTTGGCGAGTCGGGACATGAAGACCTCGAGGAAGAAAAGAGTGAGTCGTTAGTTGGCTCAATATTTATCCACTCTGAGGGCGCACGACCGTCAACACAACCCTGCTCGTCTCTCGGTCAATCTAATTCATCGAGCAGTTCATGGATCTGCTCGCGGCGGCCCTGATCGGCGACCTCGCGACCCGGGCGTGGCGCGGCCTTCAAGGCTTTCTGCAGGGCGCGGCGGGCCTCGGCGTCGTTGCCCTGATCATGCAGGAAATCACCCCAGAAGTAGAGCGGATCGATGCCGTCGGGGTTTAGCGCCAGGCTCTTCTTGAGCAGCTCCCTGGCCTTGTCGTCGTCGCCGAAACCGATCGGCCAGCCGGGCACCTGATAGTAGAGGGCGCCGAGGCTCGTGTAGGCCGAACCGTCGAGGGCGCCGCTATCCAGCGACAGGGCCTTCTCCAGGTCGTCCTTGGCCTCCTTGACCAGTGACAGTGCGCCGAGCCCACCCTTGGCGCCGGCCTCGCTGCTGCGGATGATGCCGGCCCAGATGTACAGCTCGGCGGAGTCGGGGTGCGCAGCGATCAAGGCCTGCGCGCGCTGGTGGAGCTGATCGAAGCCTTCGACACGCCGGTCTTCCGCCGCCTTGTACTGGATCTGCGCCCAGCGACTCTGCAGCTCATGGACGCCGCTGGCGACGGCGTCGCTCATTGCCAGGGCCCGGGACGAGAAAGTCAATGCCAGGCCGATGAGAGCGGCGATGGCCGCGAAGCGGCGGAGGTAACGGACAGGAAGGGCGATGGCTGCCATGATCGATCTCCAGAAGTTATTGGCGTGGCTCAGGAACGGTTGGCGAAGCGCTGGATGATGGCGAGCTGGCGCCGCAGCGCCCGGTCGACAACCCCGGGAACCACGGCGTTGAGGCTCACGAACAATCGTTCGGGCCAGCCCAGGTGGCGGTCGACGGCGCGCTGCTCGATTGCGCGGATGATCGCCTCGGCGACCTGTTGGGGATCGTCCATGGCATTACCCAGCTCGGCATTGAGGGCGTCGACCGCGGCGTCGTTCATCGCCGTGCGCGTGGCCCGCGGGGCGATGTAGTGGATGTGGATCGCCGTATCGGCAAGTTCGCGGCGCAGGGCCTGCGAGAAGCCGCGCAGCGCGGCCTTGCTGGCGCAGTAGCTGGCGTAGCCCGGGTAGCCGATAGCGCCGAAGGTCGAACCGAGATTGACTATCCACGCCTCGTCGACGGCCTTGAGCAATGGCAGCATGGCCTGAGTGAGCTGCAGCGTGGCGGTGACATTGAGGGAAATTAGCTCGTCTACGCTCTCCGGCGACTGGTGGGCGAACAGGCCGAAGCGGTTGACGCCGGCGGCATTGATCAGCATGTCGACACCCGCCTCGCGCGCCGCCTCGACCAGCCCCTGTCGACCGCTGGCGTCGCGCAGGTCGAGGGCCCGCCACTCGGCAGGTGCCGGCAGTTCGTCGGCCAGGGCCTGTAGCGTCGACGGATTACGGCCTACCAGTAATAGCCGCGCACCGCGACGGGCCAGCTTCAGGGCCAGGGAGCGGCCGATGCCGCCGCTGGCGCCGGTGAGCAAAATGCGCCGATCAGACCAGTGCATGATCGAGTGCCTCAGTGCAGCCACCGCCGGCGGCGTCCAGCCCACGGAACATCGCCCCATAGAGCCGATAGACCATGTTGGCGGTGTCGATGACCGCCTGCCGATCGTCGGCATCATCGAGACGATCGATAAGGCCCTCGAAGAATGCCAGGTGGCCGATGTCGAGATCGCCGTGGGACTCAAGATAGTGGAAGGCTTCCTGGGGTAGGCCGAGCCCCTCGCGAATCGACCCGGCGGCGCGCGTTGCCAGCGCGGTGCTGGTGCCCTCGAGGACGAAGACCATGCCGAAAAAGCCCACCGGGTTGTCATGGGAGATCACGTCGCGCACATAGCGCACCATCAGCTCGGTGGCCGGTGCCGGCCGACTGTCCGCCACGCTATCCGGGTCGCCACCGGCGGCGCGGATGTCATCGAGGATCCAGCGCTGATGGCCATACTCCTCCTCGATGTACTCGACCAGCGCGCCACGCAGCCACTCCAGACGCTCGGGGAGTCGCGCGCCGCAGGCCATCATCAGCGGCACGGTGTACTTGACGTGGTGATAGGCCTGGCCGAGAAACGCCAGGTATTCATCACGGCTGATGCGCCCATCAAGGGCGCGCTGGATAATCGACGTGGCCAGCAGTCCGTCGCGTGAGTCGGCGGTGGCCTGCTGGAGATAGCGATAGTGACTCATGATGCGTTCTCCGCAGAGTGATTGGCCGGGGTGGTGAGCGTCATAGCGTCGAGTGGGGCCTCCAGCCAGTCGCGATAGTGTGCGGCCAGCGCCCCGCGACGTAGCCGCCCGTTGGCGGTGGCCAGGCCCTCGCTCGCGGTGAAGGGCGCGGTGCGTCGCCAGTGGGTGACTCGTGCATAGTCCGGCAGTCGGGCATTGGCCGCGGCGACGGCATCGGCGAGTTGGATGTCGTCAATAGTGGGGTGCGACGGGACCAGTAGCGCGCGATTGGCGGGCAGTGCCTCGCCGTGGACCCAGGCCTGGGCGATCGCCGGCTCGGCGGTGAGTTCGGCCTCGACCCAGGCGGGGTCGACGTTGCGCCCGTAGGCGGTGATGAATAGTTGCTTGCGGCGTCCGACCAGCACTAATCGGCCGTCCTCCCAGCGCCCCAGGTCGCCGGTCGGCCAGAACGGTGGTAAAGGCGTGTCATCACCGAGATAGCCGAGCATCGTGCTGCCGCCGGCCAGCACTTCGCCGTCGTCGGCCAGGCGGACATCGGTATGGGGCAGCGGGCGGCCCACGCTGCCCGGAATATTATCGCCGGGGCGATTGAGGGTAATCACCGAGGCGCATTCGGACAGTCCATAGCCCTCATATACCGGCCAGCCGGCACTGCGGGCGTCCTCGAGCAGGCTCGGCGATACCCGCGCGCCGCCCACGGCTATGAAGCGAGTGCCATTGGCCGCCGGGTGGGGCGAGCCGCCAAGCAACGCCTCGAGCAGTTGCGGAACGAGAATCAGGCTGTGGGGACGGTATCTATCGAACTGGCGGTGGGCGAGCGTGACGTTAAAGCCGCTGGCGCCCTGCCAGCCGAGCGACGCGAGTCCGGGCAGAATGCTGGTCGCGCCCAGCCACAAGGGGGCGTAGAGCCCGCCGATGTTCTCCAGCAGGGTGGCCAGCGGCAGCATGGCGAGGTGACGCTGCACGCCGCAGCCGGCGGCGATCTCGGCCAGGCTCTCGGCGACACGCAGCGGCGCCCCGGCATCCAGGCACACGCCCTTGGGGGCGCCGCTGGTCCCCGAGGTGAAGGTGATCTTGGCGGTGCCCTCGGGCACCGTTGGCGCGGCATCGACCCGGCGTTGATAAAGTGCGGTGTCGCTTGCGGGCGCGAAGCCCAGCGATTCGCCGAGACCGGGCGGGCCGATCAGGGTGTCGAGCCCGGCCTGCTCGGCGACATGGGCGAGTTGCGCGGGTGAAAAGAAGCCCGGCAGGGGGACGTTGACGACGCCGGCGAACAGCAGTGCCAAGTCCCACAGCGCCCAGTCGATGCCGTTGTCCAACGCCAGCCCGACGCGTGCGGCCCCGAAAGCGTGCAGCCGCGCGATGCGGGCGTCGATCTCACCAATCAGCGTGACATAGCTCAGTTGCTGCTGGGCGTCCTCGAGCGCGATATGCTGCGGCCGTGACTGAGCCAGCTCAGTGAGGTGTTGATAGAAGTGCTCAGACATGGCCGAACCCCAGCAGCGGGCCATCGTCGCGCCCGAGCAGGGCATCGGGCGATGTTCGTTCATGAGCGGTGAGCGTGGCCAGCACGGTCGACGTTGGGGTGCGGCATGCCTGCAGGTGCCGCCAGGCACGGCGCATGTCGCCACCCATCACCATCGGGGCATTGGCGTAGTAGCGGCCCCAGTCGGCGCTTTCCCGGCCCAGGCGGGCTGGGTCGGCCTCGGCCAGCGGCCAGGCTTCCAGCCCTAGCCGCTGGAAGGCGTTGCGTACCTGGGTTGTAGCGGTAAACGTTAGCCATTGCATGTCTTCATCGATCAGAGTCTCGATCAACGTGACGATCAGTGGGCGTAGCAGGCCTCGGCGTAGGGTGGCGAGATTACCGACCTCGACGACACGGTCGCGCGCGACCGTGTCGTCGAGCACCTCGGCCAGACGCCGCTCGACCGGTGCATCCAGATAGCGTTCGAGGAACAGCGTTTCACGACCGGCATGGCGTATTCCTAGCGCCGCCTGCAGTTCCTCGCCTCGCCATAGGCCGAACAGGCGCGGCTGGAAGTGGGTCAGGATCGCACCGTGTTCGCGGGCGTAACCGTCGGCGATGAAGGCTTCCAACTCGGCGCGCTCGGCAGCACGGGCCTCGCGCCAGGCCAGGGACGAAAGCGCTGCGGTAATGGAATGGGGACTGCATGGTTCGCACATCGCGCTACCCTCGACGAAGGACCTCGAGGGTAGAGTGCATCGGTCGGCTTAACGATTACTTAACGAAATCGGTGAATCTGGCGGGTCTGGAAAGATTTACGCAGTCACCTGCACATAGGCCCAGAGGGCAAAGATGGCCAGCCCAACCAGGCCGATCGGTTTTGAGTGCCGCTGCCAGAGCCGCGTGGCGCGCTCGCCGACGATGGCGACCAGCAGCGCCAGGCCGAAATAGCGGATGCCGCGGGCGGTCAGTGCGGCCAGCAGGAACAGCGGCAGCGGGTAGTGGCTGGCACCGGCCACCAGCATGGCGATCTGGAAGGGTACCGGCGTGATGCCCACGGCGAGGATCGCCTGGAAACCGTTGGCGTCGAAGCGACTCTCGAAGTCGCTGTAGGCTTGCTGACCGCCGAACAGCGAGACCAGCGTATCCCCCCATTGCGCCATGGCCAGGCCGCCCACTCCGTAGCCGATCAGTGCGGCGGTCAGGTTGCCGGCCAGTGCTACCGCGGCCAGGCGCCATTTGGCGCCGGGCTGGCTGATCATCCACGGGATCAGGATCAGTTCGATGGGAATGGGGATGATCAGCGTCTCGAGCATCGAGGCGAGGAACAGCAGCGCCATGGCATGACGCGACTCCGCCAGGCGGTTGAGCCAGGCGGTGGCGGAAGTCAGTGAGGTGAACGGTGGTAAGGACATGCGCAGCCCGCTGTCATGACGCATCCTCGATAGGGGCGAGTGCGCCGGGTTGATTGCTATAGCGGGAAGGGTAATGGCAAGCTGGCCCTAACGCGACTCTCGGGAAAAGGAATTTCCAATGGCCAACTCTGGAAGGCAACGCGTCTTCACCATTTCCGCCTTGATCATAATCGCCCTGGTGGCGGTGGGCGCCGCCTACCCCAGCCAGTTCGGCGCGGTGGCCGACGCTGCTTTGAAGACGATCGGGCGTTACTTCGGCTGGTTCTACCTGTTTTCGGTGTTCGGCTTCGTGCTGTTCTTGAGCTGCCTGGCGCTGAGCAAGTACGGCAAGATCCGCCTCGGCCCGCAGGACAGCAAGCCGAGCTACAGCTTCTTTTCGTGGGTCGCCATGCTGCTGGCGGCCGGCTTCGGCGTCGGCCTGGTGTTCTACGGCATGGCCGAGCCGATGACTCACTACCTGCATCCGCCGTTCGGCGACGTCGAGCCTGAAAGCACCGCGGCGGCGCGTTACGCCATCCAGTACAGCTTCTTCAACTGGGGCATCCATCAGTGGGCGGCGTTCTCGATCGTCGGCCTGATCATCGCCTACTTCCAGTTTCGCAAGGGCCAGGCCGGCCTGGTGTCGTCGGTGCTGTCGTCGGTGACCGCCAAGCGTCCCAAGTTGCGCAAGTGGACGCCGGCACTGGATATCTTTGCCGTGGTGGCGACCATCATGGGGGTGGCGACCTCGATCGGGCTGGCGGTGCTGCAGATCAACGGCGGTCTGAAGGCGGTATTCGGCGTCGAGGAGAGCGCCTTCTGGAAGTTCGCGATCATGGGCGCGATGTTCGTCTGCTACATGGCGTCGGCCTGGGGTGGGCTGGACAAGGGCATCAAGCGCTTGTCCAACATCAACCTGGTGCTGTGCTTCGCGCTGATGCTCTATGTGCTGGTCACCGGACCGACGCTGGCGATCCTCAAGACGATCACCCTGGGCATCGGCGACTACCTGCAGAACTTCGTCGGCATGAGCCTGCGCACCTCGCCTTACGAGAACAGCAGCTGGGCCAATAACTGGACGATCTTCTACTGGGCCTGGGTGATCGCCTGGTCGCCGTTCGTGGGCACCTTCGTTGCGCGTATCTCGCGTGGACGCACCATCAAGGAGTACGTGTTCGGGGTGCTGATCATGCCGCCGCTGTTGGCCTGCCTGTGGATCGGGGTGTTCGGCGGCGCGGCGCTCAACATGGAGCTTACCGGCGATGTCGGCCTGGCCGCGGCGACCGACGAGAACATCACCTCGGCGCTGTTCCAGATGTTCGACCTGATGCCGTTTTCCAACGCGCTGTCGCTGGTTGGCCTGTTGCTGATCTTCATTTTCCTGGTGACTTCCGCCGACTCGGCGACCTACATCGTCGCCCAGATGACCGATGGCGGTTCGATCGATCCGCCGCTTTACAAGCGCATTGCCTGGGGACTGCTGATCGCCGCCATCTGCCTGACGCTGCTGATCGCCGGCGGGTTGAAGGGCCTGCAATCGGCCTCGGTGCTCTCGGCGCTGCCGTTCACCTTCATCCTCTACGGCATGGTGTTCGTGCTGATCAAGGAGTTGCGCTCCGACCGCAAGGCGATGCTCACCGCGCTCTATCGCCGCCACGGCGAGACCCCGGTCGGCGCCGACGTCTTCGAGGCCGATGAGCTTGCCGAAGCCGATCGCTACCGCCGTGCCCCCGACGTGGTCAATCGGCGCATCAACACCCGTGAGGGCAGCTGATCGCTGCCGCCGGTTCCCAGTGAAGACGCCCGGCCCGGCCGGGCGTCTTGCGTTGACGGGGCGGAGCGAGGAAGCGCCTCGAGGGGCTGGTTAAAAACGCCGGCGGCGCTTATGTTTGAGGGCACACGGTTCGTCACGGACAGTTTGTCACGGACGGTTTGTCGTGGACGGTCAGTCACGGAACCCTGCCATGAACCACACACCGAAACCGCCACCCCGGCGCGGTGCGACCCGCCGCAAACCGCGCATGGCCCGGGCCGTCGGCCGGCCCCTGGACATCGATCGGCTGCTCGATTGGCTGGTGAGCGTCGCCGTGCTCGTCGCGCTGACGGTCGGGCTGGCGGCGCTGGTGGTGAGCCTGTTCGACTAGCGTGCCGTTCCAGCGGGATCGACCTCCTCGAAACGGTCGACCCGGCGCAGCGGGGCGAAGCCCCACAGCCACAGCCCGACCACGGCGAGGGTGCCGACGCCGCCGATGACCGCCGCGGGCACCACGCCGAACCACGCTGCGCTGGTGCCGGCGCGGAACTCGCCGAGCTCGTTGGACGAGCCGATGAACAGCATGTTGACGGCGTTGACCCGGCCGCGCATGTCGTCCGGCGTGGCCAGTTGCAGCAATGTCAGACGGATGTTGACGCTGATCATGTCGGCGGCGCCGGCGATCACCAGCGCCGTCATCGACAGCCAGAACGTCTCGGACAGCGCGAACACCAGATTGGCCACACCGAACACCGCCACGGCGGCGAACATCACCCAGCCGACATGCCGGCGGATCGCCCGCACGCCGAGATACACGCCCATCAGCAGCGCGCCCACGGCGATTGCGCTGCGCAGCGCGCCCAATCCCTGCGGCCCGACATGCAGGATCTCCTGGGCGTAGATCGGCAGCAGGGCAATCACGCCGCCCAGCAGCACGGCGAACAGGTCGAGCGAGATCACGCCGAGGATGATCGGCTTGGAACGGATATAGCCGATGCCGGCGGTAAAGCGCTTCCAGGCCGTGGTCTCCTTGGGGCGGGCTTCCCGCTTGTAGCGCACCGGCACGCGCCACAGCAGCATCAACGCCAGCAGGAAGCAGCCCAGGCAGGCCGCGTAGGCCAGGCTGCCGCCGAAGGCATAGAGCAAGCCGCCGAGCAGCGGCCCGCCGATCACCGCGATCTTCATGATCGCACTGTTCAGGGCGATCGCCTGGGCCAGTTGGGCGCGCGGCACGATCTGCGGCAGCAGGCTCTGCAGGGTCGGGCCGGTGAAGGCGCGGGCGCAGCCGAACAGCGCCAGCACGGCATAGTAGCCGCTCACGTCGCTCGAGGCGGTGTAGGAAAGCCATAGCAGTAGGCCGCTGCATGCCGCCTGCAGCGTCCAGCTGGCCTGCAGGATGCGCTTGCGATCGAAGCGATCGACCAGGTCGCCGGCGGGTAGCAGCAGCACGACCATCGGCAGGAACTGGGCGAGACCGACGTAGGCCAGCGACAGCGGGTCGCGAGTGATGTCGTAGACCTGCCAGGCGACCACCACCGCCTGGATCTGCATGGCGAAAACCGCGGCCAGGCGCGAGAACAGGAAGGCCAGGAAACCGGACTGGCGGTAGACTTTTTCGCTGGCCTCGAGGGCCGAGTCGGTGCTGGGCCGGGTTGCGCGCGGCTGGCTAGGGTGAGACTGGCTCGAATGGGACTGACCTGAATGGGGCGTCGCGTCGCTGGGCATGAGCTTTCCGGGCAGAGACAATCCGAAAATTCTACGCCCCGCGACGGATAAGGTCATTACGGCTAATTGGTAAGCGGCTAACAATAGGGCTGTATGGCCGCTATTGCGATTTGGACCTACGCAATCGAGATGGTAATCATCGAAAGACACGACAGGGACGAGTCGATGAAAGGTTTCTGGAGCACCGCCTTTCCACTACTGCTGATCGTCATAGGCGTCGCCTTCGATAAGGGCATTTGGACGATCCCCCGCGAGTGGAATCCCTTCGCGCCGCTGGTCGTCAGCGATCCGCTCACGCCGGTGACGCAATGGAAGCTAGGCCGTCTAAAAGACGACCGCGAGGCCTGCCGGGCGGTCCTCGATTCCGCGCCGGCCGGCACCCTGGATTACACGCCGCTGGCCGATTACACTCCGGTTGCCGGTTGCCCCCTGGTAAACGTGTTGCGCGTACGCGGCGGCGAGGTCGCCTTCAACGCCAGCTTCGTGGCCAGCTGCCCGCTGGCGGTGGCCTGGGTGCTGTTCGAACGCCATCGCCTGCAACCCGCCGCCGAGGCCCGCTTCGGCGCACGCGTCGCCGCCGTGCAGCATTACGGCAGCTTCGCCTGTCGCAACATCTACCATCGCGAGAACGCCCGACGCAGCGAGCATGCCACGGCCGAGGCGCTGGACGTGGCGGCCTTTCGCCTGGCCGACGGCCGACGCATCAGCGTGCTCGACGACTGGGGCGATGACGATGCCGCCGACGAGTTCCTGCGTGAGGTACAAGCCGGCGCCTGCGGGCTGTTCGGCACCGTGCTCGGCCCGGAGTACAACGCCGCACACGCCAACCACTTCCATCTCGGCATGCGCGGCATGAGCTTCTGCCGCTAGGGCCCCGCGTCCTGGCTGTCCCAGTCGCCGCGGGCGGACTTCCGGGACTATTGCACTCATCGCCAGGTGGCGTCACAGGCTCAATCGGCGCCGCTGGCCAGGGGTGAGGTGGAGCGCCCGAGCCGGGATCGCGGTTTGCGGCGGCCTTTCATCCACATGGTGGCGGCAATGAAGTAGAGCAGCGTTGGCAGGATGATCAGACTCTGGAAGGTCTCCAGGTGGGCAACGGCGTTATCGGTGACCCCGCCCCAGGCGGCGATGCCCAGGATGGCAAGCAGGCAGACCACGGCGATGGCATACCAGGGGTTGCGGCGATTGACCGGCTGGTAGCCTGTAGGCAGTGGCTCCGTTGAACCACGCTTGAGTACCGGGCCATAAGCGGCCTCGTAAGGCTCTCTGGTGTCATTGCCTTTGGCGGCCCCAGCGAGACGGCACAGCAGTGGATAACCGAGAAAGCTGACCAGCCACACGGGAATGAACAGGGTGAACAGGTGGATGACGTGCAGGGACAGCAACATTATCCCTACCGCGACGCCGAGCCCCCACGAAGCAAAGGCGGGCAGGTTGGTGGCGAGCCCGTGTTGCTCACGCCAGAAAGGACGAATGCCCAGGCGCGGCAGCAGGAAATGCTCAGCCGCGATGATGGCACCGACCGGGGCGATCAGCATGATGAAATACGACAGGACGTTCAGCCACTGGGTAAACACGAATGGGAAACAGGCAATTACGGTCGTCGCGGCGCCGGTAGCGACAGTGACTTGCACACGCGAGAAGCGGTCGAACACGGCCTGAAAGGCCAAGCCTGCGCGATACAGGCTGGGAATGGACGTCGTCCAACCAGCCACGACGACGGCGATCAGGCCCATGGCGCCAAGGATGCGGAACGCCACGCCACCCGGGTCCATCTCGATGAGCGAGGATTTCGCCATCAGGGCGGCGGTGGCCCCCATCAGACCGGCGCAGATCCACGCCATGAAGTGACCGATGTACATGCCGGCGGCGGAGAAATAGCCGTAGCTGGACTTACGTGCGAAGCGCAGGATGCTCATGTCGCTCATCCCCAGGTGCATCGGCAGGTTGGCGCCCCAGGCCCAGGCGGCAATGACCCAAACCGAAATCCCTGCGGAGCCGTCAGGCGTAGTGCCGGTCCAGACGAAGGTGTCGAGGACGCCGTTGAGCGAAGTGATGCCATCGAGCTGGCCGGTGTGCAGCAGCACGGGCACGGTAATGACGCCGCTGGCCAGGAACATGGTAGCCATCCATGGGGAGCAGACCGTCGAGAAGTTGGCGATCAGCTTGAAGCCCTTGACCGTCATCCACACGGTGATGGCACCGACGAACAGCGCCAGCATCACGAAGCTGACGCTTTGGGGGTACCAGGCGGTCTGCGGAGGAATATCGGTCATCACGCGAAAGGCCGAGGCCGATACCGTGACCATGGCGCCGGAAACCACTGCGAAGATCAGTCCATTGAGCAGGTTGTAGACGGTCGAGAAGTGCTTGCCGGCTAGCCGCTCCAGATACCAGTAGATGGTCATGCGTGAGCGGGTGGCGATAGGGCTGCAGACCCAGGCCCAGGACAACACGGCGAGCAGGTTGCCGATCAGCAGCCCCCAGATCAAGTCGCTGGTGCTGACGCCGAGAGCGACCAGCGAGGCACCGATGACGAATTCGGTACCAGCCACGTGCTCACCGGCATAGGCGCCGAGGAAATAGGTGCCGCTCAATTGCTTGTCGGCGGGAATGCGCTGGCGTTCGAATTCGCCACTATCGCCGGAGTCGGCAACTTTCCTTGTGCTTGAAGTCGATGTCATTGTGTTTTCCTCCCAGGGGCGTTGGACACGGACCACGATGGGGATGATGTCTTGAAAGGGTGTCTCTTGAATCTATATGCCGGGAAAGGAGCGTTCAAACTATTTATTCTATACTTTGGTATAAATAGAATTTTTGTTCCAAGTGTGGGCAGTCCCGCCCGAACACGGACAGACCGGTCTCGGCGGGGCTGGGAAGGAAAAGCGCGAAAGGAGGAGGTGTTAGCTGGCTTACTGCCGGGCGACGAGGAACTGCGCTTCACCGTGCCCGAACGACCAGTCGGCATCGGCATTTTCGGTGATGACGATCATCACGCTGTCGGGGTCGACGTCGGCACGCTTGACCAGATCATCGACGACCCGCCGATAAAAGGCCTGCTTGGCATGGCTGGGGCGACCGGCACGCATGGTCAGTTGCAACACGATGGCATCCCGGCTGCGATCCTGCAGTTCGATCTGCTCCGCCGGTAGCGTCTGGATCAACTGGTAGCGATCGTCCGGCGGAAAGTCCAGCGTCTCGATCACTGCCGCATTGACGATATCGGCAACTTTCTTGCGCCATAGAGCCGGGTGGTGGTCGGGAACGGAAATGGTCACGAGTGGCATGAGGTATTCTCCTGGGTAAAAGCGCTGCATAAATCGCCGAGCGAAGCAGGGCGCCAGGAGCACGGCGCGCAAAAACCACAGCATAGTGGGACTCTGTGAGGGTTTTGAGCACCGTGCGACAACGCGACCTGCCCGCGTAGGCATTTAGGCTGTGTTTTTTAGTGGGTAGGCATCGTAAAGTGGTTCGTCTCTTCCCGAATGCCGCTCGGCCAACGCTGGGTGATGGTCTTCATGCGAGTGTTGAAGCGTACCCCATCGGGGCCGTGCATGTGCAGCGGGCCGAACAACGAACGCTTCCAGCCGCCGAAGCTGTGGAAGGCCATGGGTACCGGGATCGGCACGTTGACACCGACCATGCCTACTTGGATCTGCTCGCAATACTGGCGTGCCGCGTCGCCGTCGCGGGTGAAGATTGTCGTGCCGTTACCGAACTCATGGGCGTTGATCATGGACACGGCTTCATCGAAGCTTGCGGCACGAGCGATGGCCAGCACCGGCCCGAAGATCTCCTCGGAATGGATGCGCATGCCTGGCTTGACGTGGTCGAACAGCGTGCCACCGATGAAGTAGCCATTATCGGCGCCATCGACGGCAGTTTCCCGGCCGTCGACGACCAGTTCCGCACCTTCCTCGACACCGGTAGCGATATAGCTCTTGACCTTTTCCAAATGATCGCCGGTGATCAGCGGACCCATGTCGTTGTCGGGACCGTCGACCAGACTGGGGCCGACACGCAGGGTCTCAAGCTTCTCGACCAGCTTTTCGCGCAGTCGATTGGCGGTCTCCTCGCCGACAGGCACGGCTACCGAGATGGCCATGCAGCGCTCGCCCGCCGAACCGTAGGCTGCCCCCATCAGGGCGTCCACGGCTTGGTCTAGGTCGGCATCGGGCATGATCACCATATGGTTCTTGGCGCCGCCCAGCGCCTGGACACGCTTGCCATGGCTCGAGGCAGTGGCATAGATGTATTCGGCGATCGGGGTGGAACCGACGAAGCTGACCGCCTGCACACGCTCGTCACTGAGCAGTACGTCGACGGCTTCCTTGTCGCCATTGACCACGTTGAATACGCCGTCGGGCAGGCCCGCTTCGGTCAACAGTTCGGCGAGACGCAGCGGCGTGGAGGGATCCTTCTCGGAAGGCTTCATGACGAAGGTATTGCCGCAGGCCAGGGCGATGGGGAACATCCACATCGGCACCATCGCCGGGAAGTTGAACGGTGAGATGCCTGCGCATACGCCCAACGGCTGCATCATCGAGTAACTGTCCACGCCGGTACCGACGTTCATGGAGTGTTCGCCCTTCTGCAGATGCGGGATGCCGCAGGCGAATTCCACAACCTCCAGCCCTCGGGTCAATTCGCCCTTGGCATCGGAGAACACCTTGCCATGCTCGCTGGAAATCAGGCGCGCAATCTCGTCGGCATGCGCTTCCACCAAGGCCTTGAACTTGAACAGAATGCGCGAGCGCTTGAGGGCAGACATCTTCGACCATTTGGCAAATGCCTGCTCGGCGCTGGCAATGGCCTCGCGGGTTTCGTCAGCCGAGGCCAGCGCGACCTGTGCGCTCTGCTCGCCGGTAGCGGGATTATAGACCGGAGTGAAGCGCTCGCTATGGCCAGGCACGGTCGTGCCGTTGAGGTAGTGATGGATCTGATTCATGAGAGAGCCCTTTGACTTGTGGTTACTTTTCGACAGTGAAGCCCGCCTGCTCGGCCAGCGAACGTAGATTCTGATAGCCCATGCGCGCATAGGTCAGTGGATGAGCGACCTGTGGGTCCTGTTCAGCCTCGACGACCAGCCAGCCCTCATAGCCCGCTTCGCTGAGGTGCTGGAGAGTGGGCAGAAACTCGACGTTACCGTCGCCGGGAACGGTAAACAGGCCATCGAGCACTCCGTTGAGAAAGCTCTTGTCGCGATTGCGCACGTCCTCGAGAACCGGGAAGCGAATATCCTTGCAGTGCACATGCTTGATACGCGAGGTGTAGCGCTTGGCGATAGCCAGCGGATCGCCGCCGGCGCCCACCAGATGGCCCAGATCGAGTAGCAGGCCCACCGAGTCGCGGGTGTCGTCCATCAGGCGTTCCACATCAGCCTGGCTCTCCACCACTGTGCCGAGGTGATGGTGGTAGGCCATGTGCACACCCTGCTTCTTGAGGTAGTCGCCGACGATGTTCAGCCCTTCTGTGAGGCGCTGCCATTCGGCCTCGCTGAGGTGTGGTCGCTGCGACAGCGGTTGCGACTGGTTGCCGTGCACGCAATGAGCGACTTCGCAGAACACCATGACTTTGGCGCCGCATTCCTTGAGCAGCGTCAGGTGATCCTGCACGGCCTCGATCTCCTCCTCGGGGCTGCGCTCCAGTAATTGGCTGGAATACCAGCCGGACACCAGTGACAGGTCGTGCTCGTCGAGGGCCTTCGACAGGGCCACGGGCGTGCGCGGAAACTTGTGTCCCAGTTCGAAGCCGCTGAAGCCGGCCTCGCGGCCCTCGGACAGGCAGGTCTCCAGCGGTGTATCGCCGCCCAGGCTGGGCAGGTCGTCGTTGGTCCAGGTCAGGGGGTTGATACCCAGTCTTACGCTCATGGCGAACTCCCGAAAGTGGCTGTTGTTAATAATGTCTTGATGAGAGCCGTTACTGATTCGTCCATTGACGTGCCTTGTAGGACTCGTAGCGACGACGGGCTTCCTCGACCTCGGCGCGCTCGGAAATCTCTGGCACCGCCACGTCCCACCACGAACCGCCGTCCTCGGTATCGACCAGCGGGTCGGTATCCAGGGTGATCACGTAGCTGATGCTCGATGCCTTGGCACGTTCCAGCGCCGCTTCCAGTTCGCCGATGTTGCCGACCTTCTCGGAACGTGCCCCCAACGCTGCGGCGTGGGCGGCGAAATCGGTCTTGGGCGCGCCGCCCTCGGCGGTGAGGCAATCGTCGAGCAGGTTGTTGAAGCCGGGTCCGCCGCAGAATTGCTGCAGGCGATGGATACAGCCGTAGCCGCGGTTGTCGAGCACCACGGCGACGATCTTGTGGCCGAGCATCACCGAGGTGGCGATTTCGGAGTTGAGCATCAGGTAGGAGCCGTCGCCGACCATCACGAAGACTTCCGAGTCGGGCTTGGCCATCTTGGTGCCCAAACCGCCGGCCAGCTCGTAGCCCATGCACGAATAGCCGTATTCCATGTGATAGCCGCGCGCGTAGCGGGTACGCCAAAGCTTCTGCAGCTCGCCGGGCAGGCCGCCAGCGGCGCACACCACGATATCGCGCTCACCGGCGGCGCGATTGACGGCGCCCACCACCTCAGCATCGGTAGGCAAGGTGGTCCCGCGGTCCGTGGTTGCGATATCGACCGCCTTGTTCCAGTCGTTACGCAGCTTGGCGGCCTGTTCGATCCACTCGCCGTCGGGTTGCCAGCCGGCCAGGCCGTTGGCCAGTTCAGGCAGGGTTAGAAGGGCGTCGCCGACCAAGGGCTGGGCCTTGTGCTTGACGGCATCGAACGAGGCGACGTTGAGACACAATAGCCTGGCTTCGGGGTTGATCATGGCCCGCGAGCCGGAGGCGAAGTCGCCCAGCCGGGTCCCCACGGCAATGATCAGGTCGGCCTCGGCAGCCAGGGTGTTGGTGGAAGCAGCCCCGGTAACGCCGATGGTGCCCATGTTCTGCTCATGATCCCAGGGCAGGGCACCCTTGCCGGCCTGGGTTTCGCCCACCGGTAGGTGGTAGGTGGACACCAGTGCATCGAGCGCCTCGCGAGCCTCGGCGTAGTGCACGCCACCACCGGCGATCACCAGCGGCCGTTTGGCCTGCTTGATCAGCTCGATGGCGCGGGCCAGCTCACCACGGTCGGCGTTCTGACGGCGCGGGCGATGGATCTTCTCGGCGAAGAAGTGGCTTGGGTAGTCGTAGGCCATGGTCTGCACGTCCTGCGGCATGGCCAGGGTGACCGGACCGCACTCGACGGGGTCGGTCAGCACGCGGATTGCCTGGGGCAGCGAGGTGAGCAACTGCTCGGGACGAGTGATGCGATCGAAGAAACGACTGACCGGCTTGAAGCAATCGTTGGTGGTCAGGGTGTGGTCGTGAAAGTTCTCGATCTGTTGCAGCACCGGATCCGGCATGCGCGTGGCGAAGGTATCACCGGGCAGGAACAGCACCGGCAAACGGTTGACGTGGGCCACTGCGGCGGCGGTGACCATGTTGGTCGAACCAGGGCCGGCCGAGGCGGTACAGGCCATCATCTGGCGCCGGTCGAGTGTCTTGGTGTAGGCGATGGCGGCATGGGCCATGCCCTGCTCGTTGTGAGCGCGGTAGGTCGGCAACTGGTCGCGGGCGTGATAGAGCGCCTCGCCCAGCCCGGCGACGTTGCCGTGGCCGAAGATCGCCCAGCACCCGGCAAACAGCGGCTTGATCTCGCCATCGATCTCGACTTTCTGTGCCGTCAGGTAGCGAACGACGGCCTGGGCCATTGTCAGACGAACGGTATTCATGACAGGACTTCCTCTGCGTTGGGCTGGGCGGTACGCAGCCGCTGCCATTCCTCGATCAGCTCGGCGTAGTTGCCGGCGACCCGCTCGATCAGCTGCGCATCGTCGATTTCACCGGCCAGCCACTCGCGGCTGGGGGCGGCGAACAGGGTGCGGCCGACAGTAAAGCCCTTGCATTGACCGTGGCGTGCGGCGACGGCGAAGCCGCGTTTCATCTCCGCCATGGGGGCATCGAGGCCTAGCAGCACCACGCCGCGGCAGTGCGGGTCCTGATCGCCGATGGCCTGGCTGACCGCTTCCCAGGCGGCATCGGACATCGACGGCAGCTTCCACCAGTCAGGGCGGATGCCCAGGTTGTAGAGACGCGTAAGCGAGCGGGCCAAAGTCCGGTCGTCGACCTCGGCCTGGTGGGGCGGAATCACCTCGATCAGCAGCTCCAGGTTATTGGTACAGGCCGCCTGGTAGAGCTGGCGCAACCGGGCTTCCTGCTCGAGACGCAGTGCCAGTTCATCATCCGGATGATAGAACACCAGGCACTTGATGATGTGCTCGCTTGGCCAATGGCGGAATTCGCTTCCCAGGTCGTCGCCATGCTGAAAGCTCAGCGGTCGCGAGCCGGGCAGCTCGACCGGCCGGCCGATCCACCAATGCTTGCCACTGGCGTCGTTGAGGGCATCCTGGCCGAACACGTCATCGACCAGAATGGCCGGGTTCTCCAGACCGGTACGTCGCGCGCCTTCCTCGGCGGCCTTCACCAGCAGCTGCTTGAGTGTGGGAATGCGTGCCGGGTCGGCCTTCACCTCGCGCGCCATGTCGGTTAGCTGGCGGCGGTGATCGAAGGCCAGTCCGCACACCTGCGGCCAATCGGCGGGTACACGGGTGGTCACCCGATGCAGGTGATTGAGGCGCTTGTCCTGATCGGGGCGTTTCACCGCGGTGCGGCGGCTCAGGTAGTCGAATAGCTCTTCCTCGGTGGGCATGGCCGGTGCGCAGCCATGGCGCGATACGACCAGTGCACCGCAGGCGTTGGCGTAGGTGGCGCTGGTTTCCCAACTCTCGCCCTTGAGCCAGCCTCGGAGTAAGCCGCTCATGAAGGCGTCGCCGGCGCCGAGCACATTGAGAACTTCGACCTTGACCCCCTCGACCAGGATGCCGTCCTCGATACGTTCGGGAATGTCGCCTTCGAAGACCACGCAGCCCAGCGCGCCGAGCTTGCAGACCAGCGTGGCGTCACTGATCTTGCGGACGTTACGCAGCGACTCGAGGGTATCGATGCTGCCGCCGGCGATGTGGAACTCCTCCTCGGTGCCCACGATCAGGTCGAAATCGCCAAGCCAGTGCTGAAGATGCTGGGTGACCTGATCATCGGCAATGAAACGCGTCTCGCCATCGCCGGGATTGGTGAGTCCCCAAAGTACCGGGCGATAGTCGATATCCAGGACCCGTTTCACGGCATGTCGTGCCGCCGCGTCGAGTGACTTGCGACAGGCGTTTTGAGTGGTCTGGGTGGAAAGGTGAGTGCCGGTAATGGCCAGCGCTTGAGCCTGGGCAATGAAGTCGGGGTCGATGGCCTCGGCGTCGATGGCCATGTCGGCGCAGTCGCGCCGGTAGAATAGCAGGGGAAAGCTAGCGCGATCCTTCAGAGCCAGGAGCACCAGTCCGGTATGCCGCTCGGGGTCGGTCTGAAGTGCACTGGTATCCACGCCAGCACGTCCGAGCTCTTCGCGTACGAAGTTGCCCATCTGTTCGTTGCCGACGCGTGACAGCATGGCCGATTTGAGTCCCAGACGAGCGGTGCCGTAGGCCATATTGCCGGAACTACCGCCCAGATATTTGGCGAAGCTGGAAACGTCTTCCAGGCGGCTGCCGATCTGTTCGGAGTAGAGGTCAACGGCGACTCTGCCCAGGCAAATCAGGTCCAATGACTTGGTATTGTTCATAGCGTTTTCCTACGTTAGACCGCCACCACATGCCTGCTCGAACGTGTCTAGTGTCAGGCACTGCCGGCCAGTGGAGGTGTAGTCACGTCAGCGTTTGGTTAATGGAAATATAGAATTTAAATTTCAATATTTCAATGAATAGAATAAAAGTTCCTTTTCGCTTCGAGCGTCACCCACGAGCCGCTAAACGGCCTGTCACAATCTGCGTGGCAGTAGGTGTCGGGGAGTCGAGTAGAGGCATGTTTGAGCATGCCTGCCTCGCTCCGACCCGCCTTGCGATCAGCAAGACGGGCCGCTATTGCTCCCGGTCCGGGTCAGGCGTAGAAGGCGGGTCGCTCGGGCATGTCGATCTTTTCGATCTGCCCGCTTTCCTGCGCCTTGACGCAGGCGTCGCTGGCAATGGCCGCGGCATAGCCATCCCAGGACGATGGACCGCTGACCGTGCCGCTGGCGGCCCCGTCGATGAAGGCTTGCAACTCGACATCGAAGGCCTCGCCGAAGCGTTTCTTCCAGTCCTGAAGGATCTCGTTGCTGCGTTGCCCGGCTTGACGGTAGGTCAGGCTCTGCGGTTCCGGCAGGTGCGCGATTCCTTCCTCACCGACCACGTCGCACTGAATGTCATAGCCGTACTGGCAGTTGACGAAGACCTCGACGTCGATGCGTACGCCCTGGGTCGTCTCTAGCAGTACGATCTGGGGGTCCTCGACCTTGCCGTGAGCGTGCCGGGTCTTGCGCGGAAAGATAACTTGAGCGGTGGCATAGTCGTCGTTGAGCAGCCAGCGGAAGGTATCCAGTTCGTGGATCAGAGTGTCGTGGATCGCCATCGGCGTGACATAGCGTTCGGGCACCGTGGGGTTGCGGTGGGCCGCATGAATCATCAGCGGCTCACCGAGGCGGTTGGCGTCGATGGCTTCCTTCATGAGCTGATAGCCACTGTCGTAGCGACGCATGAAGCCGACCTGAACCCGACGTTTACCGGCCTCGATCTCGGCATCGATGATGTCGCGACAGCCTTGTGCGGTCGTGGCCAGCGGCTTTTCGCAGAAAACGTATTTGCCTGCCTGGATCGCGGCGAGGACATACTCTTCGTGAGTCGGCCCCCAGGACGTCACCATGACGGCGTCGACGTGTTCAGCTTGGATCAACTCCAGGCCGCTGTCATAGACCTTGGCGTCCAGGCCGAGGCGGTCGACGACCGCGCATGCCTGATCGGCATTGACGTCGCTGACGGCAACGATGCGTCCGCCGGTAAGAGATTGGGTGATGCGCCGCGCATGCTCTTCGCCGATCATGCCGGTGCCAATGATGCCAATACTGACAGTCATGATGATTCCTCGTTATTTCCAGTATTTGTCGACGTAGCGCTGGATTTCCTCACGCATGAAGCGGGAGGACTGCTCGGCACGTTCTTCCCAGGCGAAGACGCAGGCGGTCATGATGCCGTCGAAGCCGACGTCAGCGAGTGTCTTGAAGAACAGCTCCCAGTTCACTTCGCCTTCACCGATGTTGAGATGCTGGTGAACGCGAGCGGTGGAGCCCGGCGGATTGATGATGTAGCGCAGTCCTGAGGAGGCCTTGTGGTTGAAGGTGTCGGCGATATGCACATGGGCCAGCACCGGTGCGCAGTCGCGGATCATCTGTTCCATGTCGTCACCGAAGTGGAAGGTATGCGGCGCGCAATAGAGGAACTTGACGTTGTTCGAGTTGACCGTTCGGATCATATCCACGGCCGGGTGCAACGTTTCGACGAAGTCGTCGGGGTGGGGCTCGATATTGAGCTGGATGCCTTCACGCTCGAAGATCGGCACCAGTTCTTCCATGGATCGCCACCAGGATGCCTCGCTGGACTCGGTGGTCGCCCCGCCCTGGCAGCAGTTGGAGCAGCTACCCCGTTCCGGGTGCGGACCGCGCCCCATTTCGGAGTTCATGGTGTCGACGCCCAATTCCACGGCGATCTCGATGGCCTTTTTCCAGTATTTTACCGCCGCCTGACGCTCGTCCTCGTGCGGGCTGGCCCAGCGGTACATGGGCAGCAGCGAAGAGAGCTGCACGCCGTGGTCCTTGAGCGACTTCTTGAAGGCATTCAGGCGCTCGGGGTAGACCCGGGGATGCACAAACCAGTCGAGGAAATCGGCACGTGGCGATAGTTCGATGTGCTCGTAGCCCAACTCGGCCGCCAGACGCGGCAGCTCGTTGAGCGGGACATGGCGGTGCATGAACGGATCCAGGGCGATTTTCATGCGGAGCTCCTCAAAATCGGTAGTTATTCGTTGATGTCGTGGCCTAGGCGGTCAGCTTGTGGCGAATCTCGTCCATGCTTCCCTGAATGGCAGTGAATGGGTCGTCCAGGTTGCAGACCGCTGGTGCAAAGGGCTCGAAGGAAATGTACCGGTCATAGCCCGCCGACAGCAGTTGCTGTACTTGACCGATGCTATCCAGACGATCGTTAGGGCCAACCAGCAGACGGTGCTCATCGAGCATGGTCTCGAAGTCGACCGATTGGTCCTCGACGCCGGAGACGTGTACCAGGCCGGTATGCTCGGGGAAGAGCGCCTGCTCTCCGGCGCCGGCATGGTGGAAGGTGTCATGAACCAGACTGAAACGATGCGACAGCTCGAGCTCGCGGATCGCGTCGACGGCGGCCTGCTTGCTACGCAGAGAGGATATCGAGAACCCCAGCGGCTCGACGAAGCCCTGCAGGTCGTAGCGGCCAAGAATACGATCCAACGCTGTCAGTGCTTCCTTGAGGCCGGCCTGTTTTTCAGGTTCGGAAGCGTTGTGGTTGGCGTCGACCAAGGGACACAGGACCAGACCGCGACCACCACACGCATCGACCAGTTGGGCCATGTTCTCGGCCTGCGCGGCGCGTTCGTCGTTCCAGATATTGAATGGATAAAGGGCATTGATGCTCAGAATATCGATGCCATGCTCTCGTGCCAGGCGACCGGCCTCCCGGGCCTGGTCGAGTGTCTTGATGCTGTTGTCGCCGACGTCGTTGCGCAACTCGATCGCGCTCAGGCCCAATTGGGTAGCGCCGTCGATCAGCTCTCTCACGCTCAGGCGCGGACAGATCATGTGGTTCAAGGCAAAACGTGGAGCTTGTTGAGACATGGTGCTTCTCTCTTGACTGGCGAGCTAAGACGCAGGCTCCGGCCATGCCGGCGCGGAACCGTTCGATTGGAATGAGGCTAGAATAAGCATTCCATCAAATCAATATTTGGAAAATTCGATCTCGGGTGTGCATGCTTGTTCTGACTGGTTAATAAAAACCGTTTTAAAACAGTCATATATATAAATTTTTACTGCCTTGGGAAACGGCCTTCGGGAATAACTCGGCATGGCTCTGCGACCAAAGATGTAGGAGAGGACTGAAATTAAGTGGGGAAGGCCCACGGGTGCGAACGCTCGACCCTATTAGGGTGAGTGCTGCGCAGGAGCGGCATTCATGCATCTGGGGGCTGGTGTATTCTATACTTTGGTATGTATGGAATTTTTGTTCCATTTCGCCTAGGCTGTCATCCAGCAGGCCATGCCCGGCGCATCGAACTCGGAGAACAGGCTTCAATGAATCAGTTACCACAAGACTTTGCCGAACTCGAAGCGCGCATCACTGCCGAGTACGCGACCTTGAGCCGGCGTTTGCAGCAGACGGCGCGCTTTTTGCTCGATCATCCCCAGGAAGTGGCCTTTGCCACGGTTGCCAAGCTGGCCGAACGCGCCGGTGTAACACCTTCGACATTGATCCGCTTTGCCAACAGCTTCGGCTTCAAGGGCTTCTCGGACATGCAGCAGCTATTCCGGACCCGGTTGGTCGACGAATTGCCCAACTACGCCGAGAGGATCCGTGCGGTGCGCACGGCGACTGGCGAAACCCCCGACAGCACCCAGCTTCTCTGGGAATTCTCCGAGGCCAACCGCGAGGTGCTCGAGGCATTGCCCAGCCGTATCGATCCGCACGAACTCGAACGGGCCCTGGATGTGCTCGAGCGCGCGGAGATCGTCCATGTACTGGGTGCACGGCGCAGCTTCGTGGTGGCCAGCTACTTCGCTTATGCCCTGCATCACATCGACAAACGGGCTTTCCTGATCGATGGCCTGGGTGGCATGCATGGCGAGCAGACGAAGGCTATCGGGAGCCGGGATGCCATGCTTGTGGTGAGTTACTCGCCATACGCCCAGGAAACGCGGGATGCCGCAGCCGAGGCCAAGGAGCGAGGGATTCCCATGGTGGTAATCACCGATTCCAGCCTTAGCCCTTTGGCGCGACTGGCCGATGTCAGCCTGGTGGTGCATGAAGCGGAAGTAAAAAGCTTTCGTGGCCTGACGGCATCGCTATGCTTGGCGCAAACTCTCGCGATTGCCCTGGGGGTGCGTCAGGACAAGGCGAATGAGCCTACCCAGGATGAGCCGCAGGCCAAAGGATGAACAGCAACGTTCAATGACCAAGTAACGCTCTGATCGAATGATAGGAGGGCAGCGCTAATGACTTCGCTTCTGGTACGCCCCCAGCAGCCCGACGACCAAGGTAAGATACTTGAGGTAACGCCGGAATCGGCAGGTTGGGAGCATGTCGGTTTTCGGGTACACAAGCTCGAGAAGGGGCAGAGTTTCGAGGCCGATACCGGGGGGCGAGAACACTGTCTGGTCCTGCTCTCTGGCAAGGCCAGCGTCACCAGCGGTAGCCATCGCTGGGAAAATATTGGCGAGCGCATGGATATCTTCGAGAAGATTCCACCCTATTCTGTCTATCTACCCGATGGCGTGAGCTTCAGCGTCGAGGCGCTGACCGACCTTGAGGTAGCGGTATGCAGTGCGCCAGGAAATGGCAATCATGAGGCGCGGTTGATCGGGCCAGATGACGTCAAGCGGGCGACACGAGGCACGGGCAGCAATACCCGTCACATTCAGGATATTCTGCCGGAAACCGAACCAGCAGACAGCTTGCTTGTCGTCGAGGTTTACACCCCCGCCGGCAACTGGTCGAGCTACCCGCCCCATAAGCATGATGTCGACAATCTACCGTACGAGTCGCTCCTCGAAGAGACCTATTATCACCGTCTGAATCCGTCACAGGGGTTCGCATTTCAGCGTGTCTATACCGATGACCGCTCCTTGAATGAAACCATGGCGGTGGAAAATGGTAACTGTGTCATGGTCCCGCGCGGCTACCATCCTGCCGGTGTTCCCCATGGTTATGAACTGTATTACTTGAATGTCATGGCTGGGCCGAAGCGAGAGTGGAAATTCCAGAATGACCCCGATCATGAATGGATCGTAAAACAGCAATGACTACATAAGACTGAATCGGCCTAACTCGATCGACTCTACCCAACGTATTGAATGGTGCCTATTTCCCCGCTTCGGCGGGGTTTTTGTGAGTGAGGTATCAATTTTTTGGAATAAAAATTTCATATATACCAAAGTATAGAATTTTTACTTTGAAAAATTTCAAAATAGAATCTAAATTCTAACAAGCGCGTCTTGCTCTGGACCAGTCGCGTATGACCAACAGGCCCGCCGTGTTGGTCACGACTTTGAACAAACAAAACAAGATCATTACAGGAGTGCCACCATGAAACGCCTACTGCTTGGATTCGCCCTATCTATCGCCTGCTCAACGTCCGCCATGGCCGCGAATATTGGCGTATCGGTAGCTTGGTTCGATGACAATTTCCTGACCACGATGCGTAATGCCATGCAGGAGGAAGCCGATTCGCAAGGGCATGATATCCAGTTCCTCGATGCCCAGGGCGACATCGGTCGCCAACTGAGCCAGGTACAAAGCCTCGCGGCACAAGGGGTCGATGCCATCATCATCAACCCGGTCGATACGGCGGCGACGCAGATGATGACAGCGGCGGCTATCACATCTGGTATTCCGCTGGTCTATGTAAACCGTCAACCCGAAGGCAAGGATCTCGAGAGAGAAGGGGTTGTCTTTGTGGGTTCCGACCAGAAGTTGGCCGGGAAACTGCAAATGGAAGAACTGGCCAAGCAGCTTGGGGGCAAGGGAAATGTGGCCATCATGCTGGGTGAACTGGCCTCGGGCGCGACCCACAAGCGCACCGAAGGCGTCGAGGAAGTGGCCGCCAATTATCCCGACATCAAGATCATCGAAAGACAACCGGCGGACTATCAACGCACCAAGGCTATCAACCTGATGAACAATTGGATCGTGGGCGGCCAGGACATCGATGCCATCGCGGCGAATAACGATGAGATGGCCTTGGGGGCCCTGATCGCGATGCAGCAGTCAGGCATCGCCGCGGATTCCATTCTGGTCGGCGGTATCGATGCGACACGCGATGCGCTTGAGGCCATGCAGCGTGGGGGGCTCGACGTCACCGTGTTCCAGGACGCCCAAGGCCAGGGCGGCGGGGCGGTCAAGGCGGCTACCCGTATGATCAATGGTGAACAGGTAGACAAGATCACCATGGTGCCCTTCCAACTGGTAACCAAGGAAAACCTCGACGATTTCCTCAACTGATAACACTGGGCCTGGTGAGTTGTCGCCAGGCCAGGATGATGAGCGAATAGAGGGTTTTGGCTATGGCTACTCAGACCACATCAATATTGGATACTCGGACTTCCCCGCGTTTCCTGCTCGAAGTCGTCAATGCTCGCAAGACCTTTCCCGGTGTCGTTGCCTTGGATAATGTTCAACTGCGTATCCGCCCTGGAACGGTACATGCCCTGATGGGTGAGAACGGCGCCGGCAAGTCGACGTTGATGAAGATTATTGCCGGCGTTTACATCCCCGATGAAGGCGAGGTGCGTCTACATGGGCAAAAGCTACTGCTGAACGGCCCGCTGGATGCCTTGGAAGCCGGTATCGCCATGATCCATCAGGAGCTCAACTTGATGCCGTTCATGACGGTTGCCGAGAATATATGGATTCGACGCGAACCGCTGAATGCCTTGGGTTTCGTCAACCATGGGATTCTGGCAAGCAAGACCCAGACATTGTTCGATCGCCTGGGTATCGCCTTGGATCCCGAGATGGAAGTGCGACACCTGTCGATCGCCGGGCGCCAGATGGTCGAGATTGCCAAGGCTGTCTCCTACGAGTCTGAAGTGCTGATCATGGATGAGCCGACATCGGCGCTGACCGGACGTGAAGTCGAGCACCTATTCCGCATCATCAATGACCTGCGTGCCCAAGGAAAGGGCATTATCTACATCACCCACAAGATGGATGAGGTGTTCGAGATTGCCGATGATATCTCGGTATTTCGCGATGGCCAGTTCATTCATGAAGCCCCGGCCAGTGAGCTGGACTCAAACGAGATCATCCGCTTGATGGTCGGCCGAGAAGTGACCCAATTATTCCCCAAGGAAACGGTGCCGATCGGTGACGTCGTCCTTTCGGTAAGGCAACTGGGACTTGAAGGGGTCTTCGAGGATGTCAGCTTCGACGTGCACGCCGGAGAGATCCTGGGTATCGCCGGCCTGGTGGGCTCGGGGCGGACCAATGTGGCTGAAACGCTGTTTGGAGTGACGCCCGCCACGGCCGGAACCATTGCCATTGATGGTGAAACCACCATCATCAAGTCACCTCACCAGGCCATGCTCCGGGGCCTGGCCCTGTTGACCGAGGATCGCAAGGAAACCGGCCTGTTCCTGAGTCTCTCCGTACTGGAAAACATGGAGATAGCCGTGCTACGTGACGGCTATACCCATGGCAGTTTCGTGGCCCAGGGCCAGCTCGACCAGCAGTGCGAACACATGAAACAGGCGCTGCACGTCAAGACACCCGACCTGGAAGAGCGAATCGGCAATCTTTCCGGTGGCAATCAGCAAAAAGTCCTCATCGGACGTTGGTTGATGACCAACCCCCGTATTCTGATCCTCGACGAGCCCACGCGTGGCATCGATGTCGGTGCCAAGGCCGAGATTCATCGGCTGATTTCCAAGCTCGCCGGCGAGGGGGTCGCGGTCATTATGATCTCTTCCGAGTTGCCCGAAGTCCTCGGTATGAGCGATCGCATCATGGTCATGCACCAGGGGCAGGTCACCGGCTTTCTCGATCGTGGTGACGCCAATCAGGTCAGCGTCATGGAACTTGCTTCCACCCCGGCAGCCCATGCCTGAGGTCTGCGTGGCTCTGGCCACGCATAGCGACAAAGGACGAACAACATGACTACTGCAACTGACAACAACCAGCAAGCGGCGGCCGCCCCCAAGCTGCGCAAGAAAAAAGTACCGACCGAAGTCAGCATCCTGGCTGTACTGATCGGAATCGCATTGCTTTTCGAGCTGGTCGGCTGGATCGTGCGTGGCGACTCGTTCCTGATGAATCCGCAGCGCTTGCTGATCATGATCCTGCAGATGTCGATCATTGGCATCATCGCCATCGGCGTCACCCAGGTCATCATCACCGGCGGCATCGATCTGTCGTCGGGGTCGGTATTGGCGTTGACCGCCATGGTGACGGCCAGTCTCGCCCAGTCCTCCGATTACGCTCGGGCCGTCTACCCTGCGCTGACCGACATGCCCTGGGTCGTACCGCTAGTGGCAGGATTGCTGGTGGGAGCCTTGGCGGGAATAATCAATGGTTCGCTGATTGCCTTCGCGATGATACCGCCTTTCATCGCGACGCTGGGGATGATGGTTACCGCTCGCGGTTTCGCGCGTGCCTACACGGAAGGACAACCGGTCAGCATGCTGACCGAGGATTTCACCTGGATCGGCTCCGGCGCCAACCCTGTGATCATCTTCCTCGGTGTCGCTGCCATTTTCCACATTGCCCTGAAGTACACCCGCTACGGCAAGTACACCTATGCCATCGGCGCCAACCCGCAGGCTGCCCGCGTCTCGGGTATCAATGTACGCCGTCACCTGGTCATGGTTTATGCCATCGCTGGCCTGTTGGCCGGACTTGCCGGGGTCGTCGCTTCCGCCCGAGCCGGCACCGGCCAGGCGGGGATGGGCCTGATGTATGAACTCGATGCCATCGCTGCGGCAGTCATTGGCGGCACCAGCCTGGCGGGTGGCGTTGGGCGTGTTACCGGGACGGTCATAGGGGCCCTGATACTTGGCGTCATGCTCAGCGGCTTCACATTCCTGGGGGTAGATGCTTACTACCAGGATATCGTTAAGGGCGTCATCATCGTGACTGCCGTCATCGTCGATCAATATCGCCAGCGTAGGCGCAAGTTGTCCTGAAACTTGAATGCTCTCTCATGGAGCTGCCTCGCCTGGTGCGGGGCTTTTTTACGCCCATTTTTCTACCGCCATGGCACGGTGCTGGGGCCCGAATACAACGCCGCACACGCCAACCACTTCCATCTCGGCGTGCGCGGCATGAGCTTCTGTCGTTAAGGCTTGGCTATATGGTCTGCTTCGGCACGTCGCGGGCGGGCTGCTGCTGGGTGATGCAATGGATGTTGCCGCCACCGAGCAGGATCTCGCGGGCGTCGACGGCGATCACCCGGCGGCTGGGGAACAGGCCCTCGAGAATCGCCTGGGCCGCGTCGTCGTGGTCGGGGTCGAGCTTGGGCATCACCACCACCGAGTTGCCGATATAGAAGTTGACGTAGGAACCGGCCATGCGATCGCCGGGCTGGCGCGGGCGCGAACTGCTCAGCCGGTCGACGCCGCTGGCCTCGGCCTCGGCGATGGTCAACGGCCCGGGCATCGGCAGCTTGTGCACGGTGAGCCGTCGTCCCTTGGCGTCGCGGGCGGCCGCGAGGATCGCCAGCGCCTCGCGGGAGATGGCATGCTGCGGGTCGCTCTCGTCGTCGGTCCAGGTCAGCGCCACCTCGCCGGGGGCGACGAAGCAGCACAGGTTGTCGACGTGGCCGTCGGTCTCGTCGAGATAGCAGCCGCGCGGCAGCCAGATCACCCGGGTCACTCCCAGATAGTCGCCCAGCAGGCGCTCGAGCTCGGCCTTGGTGAAGTCCGGGTTGCGGTTGGGGTTGAGCAGGCACTCCTCGGTGGTGATCAGCGTGCCTTCACCGTCGACGTGGATCGCCCCGCCCTCGACCACCAGCGGGGCGATGAAACGCTCGGCGCCGAGCATCTCGGCGATCTTCAGACGGATACGACGATCCTTGTCCCACGGAAAATACAGACCGCCGTTGAGCCCGCCCCAGGCGTTGAATTCCCAGTCGACCATCGCCAGCCGGCCCTCGGGGTGGGTGAGAAAGGTCGGGCCGACGTCGCGCATCCAGGCGTCGTTGCTCGACAGCTCGACCACCCGGATGTGGGCCGGCAGTTGATGGCGGGCGTTCTCGTACTGATCGTCGTTGACGCCGACGAACACCGTCTCGCTCTCGGCGATCGCCCGGGCGACGGCAACGAACGCCGCCTGGGCCGGTTTGGCGCCGTAGCGCCAATTGTCGGGACGCTGGGGCCAGAGCATCCAGCAGGCCTCGTGCGCGGCGAACTCGGCGGGCATCGAAAAGCCCAGCTCGGCGGGCGTGGCGGAGCGACTCGCGGTCGTTGTGCATGTGTCGGTCATACGAACCTCAAAGATAGCCTGCCGCCAGGAATACCAGGGTTGCCAGGAAGGCGGCAATAAGCGCGTAGGGTAGCTGGGTCAGGGCATGGGCCATCGGCGTGCAACCGCTGCCCTGGGCCGAGAGCACGGTGGAGTCGCCGTAGAAGCAGGCGTGGCTGCCGAAGGCGCTGGCCGAGATCAGCGCGCCGATCACCAGTGGCATCTCCGCGTGGACGCTACTCGCCAGCGGCAGCACGATGGGCATCGCCACGGCGAACAGGCCCCAGAACGAGCCGGTGGCGAAGGCCAGAAAGGCCATGGTCACAAAGCACACCGCCGGCAGCAGTTGGGCGGTCATCAATGGCTGCAGGGTCTGGATCACGTATTGGGTCAACCCCAGGCCATCGTTGACCTCCTTGAGCGTGAAGCCCGCGACCAGCGTGCCCAGCGGCATCAGCATCGACTTGAAGCCATCGAGTGCGGTGTCAAAGGTGGCGTGAAAGCTCAGCAGGCGTTGGCCGAGGATCAGCACCAGGGTCACCGCCAGCGCCACGATCACCCCGCGCAGGATATCGATGTCGAAGTACCAGGTGAAGAAGATCAGGCTGGCGATGGGCAACAGAAAGTTGAGCAGATGCGGACGACGCTGGCCTTCGTCCTCGACCTCCAGCGCGTTCTCCTCGGCGCCGTCGGGCATCAGCTGACCGCCTGCGGCGCGCGCCTCGGCGGTCTTCATCGGGCCGATGGCGGGAATCCAGCCCAGCGCGACCATGGGCACCACCGCGGCGGCGATCCAGGCGTAGAACATGTAGGGGATCGATTCGATATACAGGCCCATGCCGTTGCCGGCGGCACCGTTGTCCTCGAGCAGGCCGGCGAAGAACACCGCCCAGGTCGAGAACGGCACCAGGATGCAAATCGGCGCGGCGGTGGAGTCGACGATATAGGCGAGCATCTCGCGCGAGACGCGGAAGCGGTCGGTGATCTTCTTCATCGAGGCGCTGATCGCCAGGGCGTTGAGGTAGTCGTCGACGAAGATCACCAGGCCCAGCACCCAGGTAGTGAGCAGGCCCTGACGACGGCCGTGGATGCGCCGGGTCATCATATCGCCGAAGGTCAGCACGCCGCCGGTGCGTACCAGCAGGGCGATCAGGCTGCCGAACAGTCCGCAGACCAGGATGATCCAGGTCACGGTATCGTTGCCGAGCACCGTGAGCAGCGTATCGGAGGCCTGGCTGACCACGCTCGTCGGGTCGAGCATCAGCATACCGACCAGCGCGCCGGTCATCAGCGACTCGATGGTGCGGCGGGTGACGATCGCCATGACCAGCACGATCAGCGTGGGAAACAGGCTCCAGAGTCCGTAAGTGTCCATGATTGGCTCGTTTTGTGGTTGTTGAGGAAAAGCGGGACATGCCGGGACGTGAGACCCGGCGAGGATTACAGGTAGCCGTCGGCCTTCAAGGTTTCAGTCGCGGCGCTCAACGCCGCGTCGAGGATCGCCACCACCTCGTCGACCACCTCGCGGGTCCAGATCAGCGGCGGCGAGACGATGTTCAGATGGCCCACCGGGCGGATGATCAGGCCGCGCTGCTGGGCCTCGAAGGCGATGCGGTCGCCGACCCGCGCCTCCACCGGGAATAGCGCCTTGGTGGTCTTATCGGCGACATTCTCGAGACACATCATGAAATGGCTGCCGCGCACGTCGCCCACCGTGGCGTGATGCGACAGCGATTCCAGGCGCTCCTCCAGGTAGGGGCCCACCGCACGGACATTCTCGCAGATCGCCTCGCGTTCGATGATCTCGATGTTCTTGAGCGCCGCCGCGCAGCTCACCGGATGGCCGGAGTAGGTGAAGCCGGTGCTCAGCACGCCGCCCGGTCCCTGCGGGGTGGACAGCACCGCGTAGAGTTCGTCGGAGATCAGCGTCGCGCCCAGCGGCGCGTAGCCGGACGACAGTCCCTTGGCGCAGTTGATGATGTCCGGCTGAGTGTCGAACAGCGCCTCGGAGGCGAAGAAGTGTCCCAGGCGACCGAAGCCGGTGACCACCTCGTCGGCGATATACAGGATGTCGTTGGCGCGACATACCGCCTGCATGCGCTTGTGATAGCCCTTCGGCGCGACCAGCACGCCCCCGGCGCCCATGATCGGCTCGGCGATGAAGGCGGCGATGTTATCGGCGCCGATCTCGGCGATGCTGGCCTCGAGCTCCTCGACCAACTGATCGCAGTACCCGGCCTCGCTCATCCCCTCCGGGCGGCGGTAGCAGTTGGCCTCGCTCAGGTGGGTGACCAGGTGATCGAGGGTGTCGAATCCCCAGTTGTTAGGGGCGATGCCGGTCAGCGTGGCGGCGAGATAGGTCGTGCCGTGATAGGCGTTGTTGCGCGACAGGATGCGCTTCTTCGCTGGCTTGCCGAGGCGATTGAAGTAGTAGTGCACCAGGCGGATGGTGGCGTCGTTGGCCGCCGAGCCGCCGCAGCTGTAGAAGACGTGATTGAGGTGCGCGGGCGCCAGGTCGGCGAGCTTGTCGGCGAGCAGCGTGGCCGGCACATTGGAAAGATTGTTGAAGGTCGAGAAGTAGGCCATGCGGGTGGCCTGCTCGGCCATTGCGGCACCGATCTCGGCCCGGCCGTGACCGACGTTGACGCACCACAGCCCGGCGATGCCGTCGATGAAACGGTTGCCGTGGGCGTCCTGCACGTGAATGCCGTCGCTGTCGGTGATCAGGTCGCAGCCCTGCTCACCGAACATGCTGAAGTCGGTGAACGGATGGACGAAGTGGTCCTTGTCCTTCTGCCATAGCTCGCGGGCGCTGTGACCGGCAAGGCGTGGGCGAGCGTTGTCGAGCGTCGGGTTGGTCATGACGATGGCCTCTTGTTGTCGTGCGGGCTGTGTCCAGCCGGGTCATGAGCGAGACTAGCCACTCCCCGGATGGCGGCGACATATCCCGATTGGGGTATGTCGCCGCCGGGGCGACTCGCCTATCGTCGGTTCGAGACCAGCGACAATTGCGGAGACCACGATGCACGTGACCATCGATGCCGAGCGGCTATGGGAGTCACTCATGGCCATGGCCGAGATCGGCCCGACCCAGCACGGCGGCAGTTGCCGCCTGGCCCTGACCGACGAGGACGCCGCCGGGCGGCGCCGGCTGATCGAGTGGTGCGAGGCGCTCGGCTGCACCTGGCGCGTCGACCGGGTCGGCAACCTGTTCATCCGGCGCGCCGGACGCCGCGACGATCTCGACCCGGTGGCCACCGGCAGTCACCTCGACACCCAGCCCAGGGGCGGTCGCTTCGACGGCGTCCTCGGTGTGCTGGCCGGGCTCGAGGTGTTCCGCACCCTGGATGAGCGGGGCATCGTCACCGAGCGGCCGCTGGAACTGGTGGTGTGGACCAACGAGGAGGGCAGCCGCTTCGCCCCGGCGATGGTCGCTTCCGGCACCTACGCCGGCGAGTTCAGCGTCGAGTCGACCCTGGCGCGCGAGGATCGTGACGGAGTGACTCTCGGCGCGGCGCTCGAGGCGAGCGGGTTCGCCGGCGGCATGGCGGTGGGGGAGCCGCGCCTCGACAGCTTCTTCGAGCTGCATATCGAGCAGGGCCCGGTGCT
The DNA here is from genome assembly GCF_033446685.1 of Halomonas sp. HP20-15. Lineage (NCBI taxonomy): Bacteria > Pseudomonadati > Pseudomonadota > Gammaproteobacteria > Oceanospirillales > Halomonadaceae > Halomonas > Halomonas sp. HP20-15. The sequence continues at coordinate 42,982 of NZ_JAWQLY010000019.1, forward strand.
CGAGGCGGCGGGCGAGAGCATCGGCGTGGTCGCCGGCGTGCAGGGCATGCGCTGGTACGACGTCTCGCTCGACGGCCAGGCCGCCCATGCCGGGCCCACGCCGATGCGGCTGCGCCGCGACGCGCTGGCCGCCGCCGCGCGGCTGATCGATCGCCTGCAGAGTCATGCCCTGGGCGATGCCCGTGGCGACACCAAGGTCACCTTTGGTTGCCTCGACATCGTCCAGGGTTCACGCAACGTCATCCCCGGCGAGACTCGGCTAACCGTCGATCTGCGCCACGTCGACGAGACCGAGCTGGATGCTCTCGAACAGCGCTTCGAGCGCGAACTGGCCGCCTGCGGCGAAGTCTTCGGCGTGACCACCCGCTTCGAGCGGATCTGGAAATCGCCGGTGGTCCACTTCGATGCCGCCTGCGTCGAGGCCGTCGAGGCGGCGACCCGCACCCGCGGCTTCAGCTACCGGCGCCTGCTCAGCGGCGCCGGTCACGATTCGGTGTACGTCTCGCGCGTCGCGCCCACGGCGATGATCTTCGTGCCCTGCCGCGACGGCATCAGCCACAACGAGGCCGAGTACGCCAGCCCCGAGCACTGCGCCCGGGGGTGTCAGGTGCTGGCCGACACGCTGCTGGCCAGGGCCAACGGCTATGCCACCGAGGCTCTATAGGAGAGGAAGATGAACGACATGCAGCATGCCGACTGGCAGCGCCTCGCCGGCGAGCTGACCTTCGAAACCCGCGCGCTGATCGGCGATGCCTTCGTCGAGGC
>NZ_JAWQLY010000020.1:0-36061 GCF_033446685.1 Halomonas sp. HP20-15
TATTGGACCCTAACGCGCCCCCTTCGGGGGCTTGTTGGCCACCGCCCCCGCGCAAACAGACTCCGCTTCGCTCCGCTAGTTTACGCGGCGTCGGCGGCTCTGGTTAAAGACGCCGGTCGGGGTCGAGTAAATCCAGCAACTTGCCGCCACTGATTATCCAGACGTTGGCCTGGTTGTTCGCCAGAAGGCGACTGGCGTCGCCGGTTTTGCCTGTGTGAATGAAAAAGCCCTTGCAGCCCTTCGCATCCACCATGCGGCAAAACTCCTGGACGTGAGCGGCGCTGATATGCCCCGCGTACCGTTTCGCCTGGATCAGGAACAAGTCGCCGTCGAGCCACACGCGCCCATCAATGCCACCGTCTCCGGTGTATCGCGTGTTGCGCTTCACCTTATAGCCGCGCTGCTCGAACGTCTCCAGGATCATTTCCTCGAACGTGAACGGGTTGATACTCCGAAGAAAGGCAAACTTTCGGCCAGGGTCTGGTATCTCTGCCAACTTGGCCAGGCTCTGCCTTGCTTGCCGTTCCCTCCGACGATGGGCGGGCTTACGCCAGCCCAGCAAGCGAAGGAGGGGCCGGCCGAAATTGCTTAGCAACGCCAGCAGGACAAGGCCGGTGATCAGCACCGGCAGGGGAAGGTCATAGAGAAATTCGGTCATGGTTCACCACCACGGCGGCGGGACGGCAACCAGGAGGGTAGGGCAGCCGTCCCGGCTGCCTCACGCTTCAATGACTGCCACCAAGGCCACTTGGTTAAGGTCCACCTCTACTTCCTGGCCATCGTCATCATATTTGATCCACGCCAGACCGTAGGCCGCTCGACGCTCGGTTAGCAGACGGGCTTCGCGCTCGTCATGCTTCACCTGGATGATGGCTTTCTTGATACGGTCGGCCTTCTCGTCCTGCTCTAGCATCTGGTCCGCTTGGCCCTCCAGGGTGCCGCCGCTCAGCGGTTCGCCATCCAGGGTAAGCGGTTGCTGGTCTTCGTTGCGGGTCGAAGGATCGGGGAACTGGTCGCCCGGTTCTTCGTCGGTGTCACCTTCACCAAGCTGTGTTTCAGACGCCGGTGTGGTGTCGCCCTGGTTATCGTCCTCGTCCTTCGGCGCCTGGGGCTCTTGGTCCTTGCTGTCGCCAGTGGGCGCGGTCGGCTTCTCGTCCTTTTCCTTCGGCCCCTCCGGCTTCTTGAGACTTTCCAGGAAAGCGCGGACCTGCGAGGTGGTCAGCTCCTGGTCGTTTTCGTTGGCGTCCTGACAGAACGCCTCCACCGGCTCGGGATTCTTCTTGTGGGCGCGGTGAAGCAACGCCAGGGCCTGCATCGAGCGGCAACGCTCGCTGTCGTACAGGTCGCGGATAGCGCCGGCCATGTCAAAGAAAATGACGTGATCCGAAACATAGGACGCCGGACGGCCAAGGGCCTTCGCCACCTCCGTTTTGCTGTATCCCTCGTCCAGCCGTGCCTTAATAAACATGGCGATTTCTAGCGGGCTCAACTGCTCGCGCTGGTCGTTCAGCACGAACTTATCGAAGTCGTCCAGCTCGTCCTTGATGATGTACGGCGCTTGTTCGAGGCCGGACAGCTTAGCGGCACGGTAGCGGCGGGCGCCTCCGTTGATGATGAAGTGCCCCGGCTTGTCCGGGTGGTGCTTCACGCTCAACGGCTCCAGGATACCCCGGACCTCTCCGGTTTTAGGGTTAACCTGCGTCATCGACTCGGCCAGCTCCTGGAGGCGCTGAGCATCGAACTCCTGACGGGCGTTGTCCTCGTCTTCGTGGAAGTGGTCCAGGGGCGCGTAGGAAACAGCGCCGGCCGGCGCCGCGTTGCCTGCATCCTCTTGGGCCTTGCCTTTCTTGCCGCCGTCCAGGAACGACGACAAGTTGAAGTCGTCCAGGCCGGACAGGTCGGCGCCCTTGCTTTTCGGTGTAGTCTTATCGGTCATTACTTCAGCCCTCCCATTTTCTCGTAGACGATGGCGAACGCTTCCTGGAACTCGCGGCCGGCTTCACGGGCGGACGTTTTCTTGAGCTGCCACACCGGGATGCCTTCGGAAAGAGCCTCGGGGATTGAAGACCGGATGCCAATTCGCGCCTTGATCAACAAGTGCGAGTAGTTCTTGACCAGGTTGGTCAGCGTCTCTTTCTGCGCCAGGGAACGCGGGTTAAACCGATTAGGCAACATGCCGAGGAAATTAAGGTCCGGGTTCCACTTCTCTTTGACGCCGAAAATGGTCTGCAACATCTTGGTGATACCGTCGATGCTGTATTCCTCCAGCTCGATAGGTGCCAGGACGTGATCGGCAACGAGAAGGGCGGCAGTCATGCGAAGGCCCAGGGTCGGCGGGGTGTCGATAACGCAGTAATCGAACGCCTCGCCCAGGTTGTCCAGGTTCTGCTTGAACGTGGACAGCACGGACGGTTCGGCCCGCTCAATGTCGGCCATAGCGCCGTCAGCATGAATAAGGGTAATCCCCTCGGCCGGCTCGACGGCTTCCACGCTCTCGGTGAAAAGCTGGCTTGCGGTGACATTGGCGGCCGGCGCGATACGCTCCAGCGTTTTTGTCGCGTTGGCCTGCGGGTCCAGGTCCAGGAACAGAACCCGCTTTCCCTTCTCCTGAATGTCCATCGCTTGGTGAACGGCTACAGTGGATTTGCCAACGCCGCCTTTCTGGTTAGATACCGTGATGATCTGCATGATTTAGTCCTCGTTCTCATGTTGCCGTCTGGCTTCTTCCTCCAAGGCCCTAACCAGGTGGACCATTTCCGAAGGCAGACAGACTTCGATTCTTTCCCAGCCCTCCGGGGGCTGCCCGTATGTTTCGTGGGCCTCGCGGATTTTCCGCACAACGGCCGCTATTGCTGTTCGACTCAAGCCCGTTTCGCGTACCAACTCGGCTTGCTTCCGGCCTTCAACCAGGATCGCCCTGGCTATCTGTATGTTTCGGGCCTTCATGGCCCTTGGTAATCGTTTAACGGCTTGATCGAACTCCGATGGTGTCAAGCGTCTTTTCATGTGGCCTCGCGTTTGGCAGGTGGCCAACGACTGCCGCCTGCTGCTCTTTCGGTCATGTCATGGCTCCTTGATCTGGTCGGCGTAGAATGACCCTACGCCTTCCAGTTTAACACCTTATCTATTACCGTCAATAGATAATGACAACATTTAGACCGAAAGAAAGGGCCGATTTCGTGCGCACGAAATGGCCCGGCCTCGGGTTAGTCGTCCAGGATAACCATGGTAATACCTTCGATGTGAAGGCCTGAACGATCCATCAAGGTACGTTTGCCGATGTACTGATCGCGGACCTCGCTCCAGTTGGCCAGGTCGAAACGTTCGGTTGTCCATACGCTGCGGTAATCAGAAGGGGCGGCGTTGTAGGCGGACGCCGTGATAACCAGCTTCTCGGCCATCTTATAGACGGTGCCCAGCGGTCGTTCCTCAACGGCAACCAGGGCGCCGGCCTCTACCAACTCTCGGAACGCCTCTTTCCAGGTGGCCAACTCGGCACCACTGGCCCAGGTCATGACGGCAAAGTGGGTGAAGGTTTCGCCCTGGAACTCGCGGGCGAGGGTGTCGATAAGTGTTTGCTTTGACATTGTGTTGTCCTCGTAGTCGAAGGTTAAAACTGCAACGGACTAAGTGGTGGTGCCCGCTGCGGATATGATTAATATAATACACTAGCTGTATTATATCAAGTTTTTTTTCGACTTCCATGAACACAATATCTAGTAGTCCGCGGCAGCTCCTGGAACACAACATATAGTGCCAGGGCCGCCGCTTCGCTTACTTCTTGGCGCTGCCTTTTCCGGCCTGTTTTAGCTCTGCCAGTTGCGCCTTGATAGCGGTCAACTCACCATTAAGGGTTGCATTGCGCTCCCGACACTCGGCCAGCTCCTGGCGGGCTTGCTCGCGGTCCTGCTGAGCGGCTGCCACACGCTCGGCGGCCTTCTCCGCTTCTTGCTCGGCCTTCTGGCGCTGTTCTTGGTGCTGCGCCTCCTGGGCTTCGGCTCTTGCCTTCACCTGGGCCAGCTCTCCGGTCAAGGTATCGAGACGCTGGCGAAGTTCGCCGGCCGTCGCGTCGGCCTTCTCCAACTCCTGCCGGTGCTGTGACTCCAGGGAACGCTTTTCCTCCTGGTGCTGCTTCTCTACGGCCTTACGGTCGCGGTCGGCTTCCTTCCGCTGCTCCTTGGCGTCGGCTCGGGCCTCGGCCAGCTCGGCTTTCAGTTCTTCGGCGCGTTCGCCTCGATCCGCTGCCTGGCGTTCGACAGTGGCCAGTCGGGTTTTCAGCTCCTGGGTTTCGCGCTCCAGCTCGTCGATCTGCTGCTTCGCTGCCTGCGCGCTTTCCATAGTTGCCTGGTGTGCTTTTTGCTCGTCGGCCAGTTGTTGCGTTACCGCCTCCAACTCAAGGCCTTGAGACTCGAAAGCCTCGGCCATCTCGGCGCGTAGTTGATCCGCTTCGCCGCGTTCTTCGTCCCAGCCTTTCTGTGCTGCTGACAAGGCTTCATTGGCCAGCGCCTGGGCTTCGGTCCACGCGGTCGCCAAAGCTCCTTGGAATGCTTCCTGTACGGCTGCCGGAACCGGGACAGCTACTGGCGCGGCCTGGCTGGTTTGCTGCTTCCGCCACTCACGCATAACGGCGCTAGTGGTGTTCATATCTGCCTTTGCCGCTCTCCGCACGTCATCAACGGTCGGCATTTTCTCGCGGCCGTTCTGTTCGTAAAGCTCGTTGGCCACCTGCACGATGCGGTCGTAAGTCTCGGTTGGGATGCCCTGGGCCATGGTTCTATCTCCTGTCTGCCTATCGAGTGATAAGAATAATAATAATCCTATTATTCTTATTATTCAAGATAAGAAAAACCCCGGCCTGAACCGGGGTCGTTTGGGTTCGTTAGTCGATAGCCGCCAGAATCTTGCCCGCTTCGGGGTGGTCCAGGGCGTAATCCCTGAGCCAGTGGAAGTGATGGGCAAAGGCATCGGCGCCGGTTGAATTGGCCAAGTAGCCGTAAGCGAATAGGCAAGCCACGATCCCGGCCGCATCCGGGCTCATTTCGCCGTCGAAGTAGTTACCTGACACCGAAACGCGCAGCTCCTGGGTGCCAGTGGGGGCCATGTAAAAGCCACCATTGGACAGGTCGTAGAACTCCCAATAGCCGCCCTGGTAGGCCTCGACCAGCTCGCGCATGTAGGCAAACACAACCGTTTCCACGGCCATCATGTGGCGGCCGAAGTGACGGGGTAGCGCATTGATACGACTTGCGGTCGGAATCTGGTTAGCGGTTACGGCCGTTTCGATCTGTGCAGCGTTGTTCATCATGTTGGTTCCTCATAGTCGAAGGTTTGAATATCCGCGCCGGACGATGTGGTGGTGCCCGCTGCGGATATGATTAATATAATACACTAGCTGTATTATATCAACCCCCTTTCGACAATTTCGCCTCTCGATCCTCGCCACCTGGTCAAATGATCTTCACGTAGGTGGCCAACACGCCACCAAGGCAAAAAAGGCAACTTTCCGGCGTTATAACGCGCTCCTACGTGAAATCTGCGCCAGTTAGCAGGGGTAACGGCCTCAGATTTCAAGCTGAGACGCCACCTAGAACCAAGAAAGCGGGCTCAACTATGGGGACATCCTTCCGCTTCGCTCCAGGACCGGGGGAAAACCATGATGGACAACCTGATGGACGGACAAGCCGCCCACGAGGTTGACCACAAGGTTTCCTCCCCTTGCCCGCCATAGTCACCCGCCAAGGCAACAACAGGTTTTTATTTTTTTGATTTTTAAAAGGAAAACACCAACGGGCAGGGCGGATATACCGTTAACCTGGAAGGCAGGGGAAAGGCACTGGCTAGGCACCTGCTGATATACGCACGGACCTGTCTCACTACCTGGCGTTCCTAAACCCCCGGCCTTCGGCCGGCGCTGAGGCTTCGCCATTAGAAATACGCACGGACTTGTCTCATTCTCCAGATTGGCTTCTGGCGACCTGATATACGCACGGACTTGTCTCACCTTCGGCCGGCATCGGCTTGCCCAGGCGATACCACTTGGCGCGGCTCATTCCCAGGGCCTCCCAGGGCTTTTGACGGGTCAGTGACTGGCTTTCGTAGGTTTCCCGGTCAATGGCTCCAGCTTGGCGTCTCCGTTCCTTCTCGCGCTCTCTGTGGCGCTCTTTGGCCATGTCGCTGCTAATGATCGTCCTAAGCTGGCGTTGCTCGTCATCGTTGATCTGGAACAGATTGATTAGGGTGTCATTTCGTGGCGTATACAACGGCGGCACCTTGCGGCCGTTGAACTCGACGGTTTCCCCCGCTTCGTTGGCCTTGGCCTTGCTGTAGAGCGTCATCAGCTCTTTGCTACGGTGGTTCCAGTTCGCGTCCAGCTCTCGGGCGAGTGCGGACGCTTCGTGATACATCAAGCTGGCGTTGGTAGCCCCCGACAACAACAGGAAGTTGAGACGCCAAAAGAGGTGCTGCATTCGCTCCCCTTCGACTACGCCGCCGCGTAGGTCGGCCAGGCGTCGAAGATCCTCCAGGCGGTCCCATGCCAGTTGTCGGCCAGAAAAGCCCTTTAGGTTCCCCTGGCGGCCGCCAGGTATCAGGGTTAGTTGTCGGTCGCGCCGGCGCTTTTGTTGCGCTTCAATGTCCCAGCGAGCCACGGGCAGCAGCATTTCGCAAAGATACTCGAAGTTGTAGCGGGCGGGTTCGCCGGCTTCCTCCTGGACGTGGACCACGCGGCAGATGTTCCCGCTCTTGGTGTTGACCGTATCGACCAGGCGCAACACGCGGCTGGCATCCTTGGCGGCAGGATCGGCGCCCAGCTCGGCCAGCTTGTCTACCAGGTGGCGTTGGCAGGCGTTCCAGCGGGGCAGGGCCTGGCGAGGGATTGGCGCATCGAGCAACCATTTCAGTTGCAGGCCTCGGCCGGAATAGATCATCAGCGAAGGCAGGGGCAGGCCTTCGGCTTGACAGAAGTAGATAACGCCGGCTGCTTGTTCCTCTGGCGTTCGCCCTGTCGCCCAGGGCACCCGGTAGGTATCGAGGTCCACGAACATCAGCCCAATACGTAGCAGATTGACAACGCGGCGATTAGGGCGGAAGAACTCGGCTTGTGACAGCCAGGTGTCACGGGTCGAGTCCACCATGCCCAGGACGGTAGCCATTTCGCTGAGAGGGTGGGAGGACTGCCGCTTGTCGCCGTTGTCCTTGCTGGTGAGCAGCGAGAAGAACCCGCGCCGGCCGGCGTCGTGATACGTGCTGGCCTCTTGTGTCTGGTCGAATAGCGCCAGTTGTGCCGCTTGTTGTTGTGCCACTGTAACCCCTACTACTTGATTAGAGGGGCACCCGCGCTATAATAGACACGTGTGCCCCATGCCCCGCTAGGCAATCGGCCACCTCGTTAGCTCCCGCCAAGTTGCTAACGAAACCGCCCACACTGTGATGTAGCCCTGATCGCTTTTCCGCCCGCCAAGTTGGAAAGCATCGGGGCTTCGCTTTTTATGCTGCTACCATTTTCATCAACGGCACGATGCTTTCGAGCCGTTCCTTTCGTTTTTCGCTGTGCAGCGCGTCCCAAATATCAACCGCTTGTTGCAGCTCCAGCCAGTAATCGGGGCCTGTGCCAAAGGCCTTACCGAGAATCAACGCCGTGTCGATGGTCACGCGGGCTTTGCCCTTGCAAAGCTCGTTGACGTGCTTCCGGGTCCATCCGGTATGGCTGGCCAGCTCCTTTTGGGTGATTTGGTTCGGCTGCATGAACTGCGTTTCCAGGACTTCGCCTGGCGCCTTCGGCTTGCGCTTCATGTTCATGGTTCACCTCCTGGCTGTCGCCTATCAATGCGTGTAAGTGTAACCGACTTGGTTAACCTGTCAAGATGGGGTGTTTTGATTGGCGCCGCCTTCCGGGTGCGAACTAGCGAAGTCTGTTCGTTCCTGGAAGGTGGCCAACAAGCCCCGAAGGGGTGCGTTAGCTCATTTAAGTGGCTCTTTATTGGGTGGCTCATTTAACTATGCTATTGCCTAATGAGCTGACTTTGATAGAATGGCTCAAATACCTAAACCTATTTGAGCCACTGAGGGCCACCCCATGAAACGCGAAGAACTGGAAGCCAAGGCAAAAGAGTTGTGCCCGGCAAGTCTCTGGTATGAACTGAATGATTGCCTGGACGAAACCACGGACCAGGAGCTGCTTAAACTGATAGCGAGGTTTGAGCATGAGTGACGATCTGGACAAGCTGAGACAGGACGCCATAGAAGCGGATCGGTGCTTCTCGAAGTCTCGACTACGGGACGAGTTCCGCATGAAACCAAAGCCGGACGCCGAGCCAGTGAAGTTCTATAAAAACGACTTCGGAAGATCGTTTGGTGTCTACCGAATCGCTGATTGCATTCCAATGCGTCAGGTGAAGGCCGCCAGGTCCGAAAAGCAGAAGGCCAGCGCCCAACGTCTGGCCGTTATGGCGAAGCTCGAAAGTAAGGCAGCGAAGGCCGGAAAGATTGCCTCTGACTGGTTAGCGGACTCCTGTTTGGTCCTCGACACCGAAACGACCGGATTAGGTGAAGATGCCCAAATAATTGAAATTGCTATCTGCGATATATGGGGAACGGTCCTGGTCGATCATCGCGTCCGGCCTAGCGTACCCATCGAACCCGGTGCGGCAGAGGTCCACGGCATCACGTTGGAAGACCTAGCAAACAGCCCAACGTGGCCCGAAGTTATCGACTCCATAAAAGAATGTCTGACGGGTAGAACCGTTGTCATTTTTAATTCCGATTTCGACATGGCCATGCTTCGCAATACTTGCCGAGCTTTCGGATTAGATACTGATTGGCTTAGCACTCTTAACGTTAAATGCGCTATGGAGCTGTCCGTGCTGGCTTTCGGTTCTACAAATCAATACGGCACTATTTCATTGGCCGATGCGACGTATGAAGCTGGCGTGTCCTGGTCGGGTGAAGCGCATAGCGCGAAGGTAGACGCCCTGGCAACTGTGGACCTGTTGGCCTCGATCTATCGCTATTATCTCGATCCAGCGGCGGAGCTGAGAAATCTTACTGAGGGGACCAACGATGTTGGCTAACTCAAGTGCTGTATTAAACCGCTCCACACAATCCAATGCCTGGGTGCCGGCCGCGCAGTGGCTCGCGGTTCTAACGATGACCCTGGAGCATGTCACCAAGTACGTTTGGCCGGAATCAGCTTTCGTGCCCTGGGCGCTGGCCATCGGCCGGATTGCCTTCCCGGTGTTCGCCGGCATGGTGGCCTGGCATCTGCTGCACAATACGCGCCGGCCGGTGCGGTACGGTTTGCGCCTGCTGCTGATCGGGGCCATCAGCCAGGTTCCTTACGCCTGGGTAGTGACGCCGGACAGGCTCAATATCTGCTTTACCCTGGCTTTCGGGCTGCTTGCGGTCGTTCTCCTGGACCAGGTGAAGGATCGACGCACCAGGATGGCCACCGGCGTTGTGTTGTTCCTTCTGGCCGCCGTGGTCAGCCCGTTTGTCGAATACCAGATATTGGGATTGCTCCTGGTGCCGGCGTTCGTCTACGCCTTCCGCAATAACCAGCGTGTCACGGCCATGCTTCCAGCCCTGGCGCTGTGTGCAGTGATCAATGGCGGCTCACCGCTTCACATGGCCATCAGTTGCGCCGCTGGCTGTGCCGTTCTCCTGGCACCGTCTCTGTCCTTTGAGGGCGCCGCCGCTCCTGCATTGCCTCGGGGTCTGCGTCTCTCTTGGTATCCGCTCCACCTGGTCGCTATTACCGTGGCCATCATGGCCATAAACCAGGGGGCCATCTAATGACCGTTTCGACAATCAAGGTGGCCCGGATTTACCAACGGGTCAGCACCAAAGACCAGGACCTAACGCGGCAGGCGGCTATCGTCCAGGACGCGAAGGCGGCCGGGTATCACATTGCCGGCGTTTACCGAGAAAAGGCCTCCGGCGCGAGCGCCGACCGGCCCGAGCTGCTGCGCATGATTGACGACTTGCAACCGGGTGAGGTGGTCATATCTGAAAAGATGGACCGCATCAGCAGGCTGCCCCTTCCCGAAGCGGAAAAGCTGATCGAGGCCATCAAAGGGAAGGGGGCCAAGCTGGCCGTGCCTGGTGTGGTCGATCTTTCCGACCTGGTAGAAGACGCCACCGGGGTGACGCGCATCGTCCTGGAGTCGGTCCAGGAAATGCTTTTGCGGGTCGCCCTGCAAACGGCCCGAGACGATTACGAGGACAGGCGCGAACGGCAGCGCCAGGGTATCGAGCTGGCCAAGGAGGCCGGCCGCTTCACCGGCCGGCGTCCAGACTCCAAGATGCACGCCAGAATCGTAGCCCTGCGTAGTCGCGGCGAGTCTATAGCGGACACTGCGCACTTGGTTGGCTGTGGTGAAGCGACCGTGAAACGGGTGTGGGCGGCACACAAGGCCGCCAAAGCCTCGGAAGGGGAGTGATCAACGTTCCTGATCGTCGTGGCCCTGGCTACGGTCGTCCAGGATGCGAGGGGCGGTATTCTCTCGTCCATGCTCCAGGTTGTCCGCGATACGGTCGCGGACGCCCTCTAGGAAGCGGTCGCGGTTGTCCTTGTTGGGGATTTGCTCCAGTGCGAACTTATCAGCGACGGCCTGAACAGCGGTTGCGGCCTCGATGGCCGGATCGTTGGGGTATTGCTCCAGTAACTCCTTGCTCGAAAGCTGCTTGAAGGCGTCGGCCTTGTCCTGGTGTGGCCCCCGCTTCACGCCTTCGCTTTCTGTTGCCGGCGTTTGGCCAGCTCGGCTTTCATCCATTGCCCAGCCTGCTGCATTTCTTGCCGCAGTGATTCGATCTCGGATGGCGTCAACCGTTGGTGCCTTTCTGAGGTGTCCAGCTTCGCCTTGGGTGAGCTGCTCGATGCCATAACCAAATTCCTCCTTCCAGTAGTTGTTCATTGCGTGGCCATGCTTACGTTCTATGTCGGCCAACATTTTAGGCTTTACGGCCAGGTCTACAGCGCCAGGGTGTGCCGTCATCACGGCCGCGCCCAGCACTTGGCCGCCTCTGTTTTCAATATAGCCGCGCAAGCTCGATATAGTCCCGCCCATGGACAGGGTATCGTCCACCAGGACATAGGGCCGGCCTGGCTCCACGGCACCGTCAAAAGTCGGATTCATGGCCAGTCGGTGATCGGCGCCCTTGTTGGTACGCCCGACCTTTTCGGCCTGCACGATGTTGTATTCTACTTCCAGCCCCAGGCGGTCCCCCAGGACTTCGGCTGTGGCCAGCGGTATCTTGTTATTCCCTGCCGCCTCCCTGGCCAATACCGGCACGATCTTGGCGGGGCGGTCGCCTACCACTTCGCGGATGGCCTCCACTGTCTCGGGACGCACCAAGCGTTCGGCCATGTCCAGGGCGGCGGACTGGTCGCCCGCTTTCGCGGCCTGATACTCCGGTTCGCGCTCCAGCTCCTTGAGGTCGCCGTTTCGGATGACAGGGGGAAAGTCGTTCCAGGGCGCCCGTTCCGGGCGTTTGCCTTCGCTCATGCCACCCCCTTAAAGACCAGGGACGCGGACTTTACCCGCGAGCTCTCGGACCTTGTTTTCGTTAAGGCCCTGGTCAAGGAGTAGCGCCGGCACGACCGTGGCCAGCATGTAGTTGACCACACGGGTACTTGGGGCCTTTTCTTCCCGTTCCCATTCTGTAATGCGGGAATGGGTCAGTTTCATGCCCAGGGCGGCGTTCATCGTCTCCAGGGCCTCCGTCAGGGTGCCCGTGCGGGTAACGATCGCTCGCCAGGAGCTGACCAGGTTCGGCGCCTCCGGCTTTACGGTTTGGGGCTTTCCGACCCGGCGCTTGTGTTGCTCTGTCGCTTTCAATGGATTCACCTTCGTGTCAATGGCATAATTACTAAAGCCGTAGTCCTCATAGTCGAAGGGACGGCCGGCCCCGGCAAGGCGTGGTGGTCTACCGGGGCCAACCTCTCTACGCCGCTTCCTGGCGCTCTCTGAACTCCCTAAGCTCGTTCATCAGCTTGCCAAAAGCCTTCCCGCTCATACTGCCCAGCTTCACGCGCTGGCCGCTCTGGAAGGCACTCAATACCTGCTCAGTTTGTTTACTCATCGGTTATTCCTCCAGGGGAGGGCGGTTTTCCCGCCCTCCTTTGTTGTTTAAGCCTTGCCAGTGATCTGTTCGCAAAGGTTCGCAAACAGCCCCGCGTAAAGCTCCGAAGGGAGGTCCGCGACGGGGAACTGGCGGCCCTGGAGGCCTTCCGCCTTTTCTTCCTTCAAGGTGCCAATAACGGACCAGAACTTAGGTTCTTCGTCCTGTTTCGGCGCGTCTGAATGACCGCCTGAAACCGGCTTTACCTCGAACGATTCAAAGTCGCTCAACTGAGATACATTGTTGAAATAAAAAAGGGTTTGCATTTCGTAGTCCTCATAGTCAAAGGGTTGAATATCCGCCGGACTAAGTGGTGGCGCCCGCTGCGGATATGATTAATATAATACAGTAGCGGTATTATATCAAGCCTTTTTTCTTCGTGCGCACGAAATTTTCGTACCTGAACGCGGTTCACAAACCCCGTGAAAACTGCTCACCTGGACCGCCTGCTTTTGCAATCATGCTGTGGCATGATCCCCCGACCGCTCTAGGAGCGGCTTCCCATCACTTCATGGCGTCCTTATTTAGCTGTAAGAGATTTCGTACAGGGAATGTAAGACATCGGCAAAGACTGGGTAGGAAATTGGACATTCCCTTGCCTTGTGGCGTCAAAATGCTATATTTTGATTTTCAAGATGCAGCATATTAAAGTATGATGCGTGTCGGTCTGATCAATATGGAGATTGAAGAATGAACCCAAAAAAGCTATTGGCTACCGCTAGTCTTGTCCTGGCGTCATTTGGCGGTTATTTCGCCCCTTCATCTGCCCTCGCGGCGTCGCAAGATGAATGCGCTATCTGGATTTGTTTGCCTGGAGGCTTTCCATCTGGTTGCGGTGCTGCGCACTCGGCCATGATTGATCGCGTCAAAGACATGAAAAGCCCGCTTCCCTCGTTCAGCTCCTGCGCTGTTCAGGACGGGAGCGGCAGCCAAATGTCGTACAACTACAACTATGCGGCGCTGATTGCCGAACATCGAGTTTGCAGCAGTTACCGCTACCGGCGTGATGACCGCGAATGTGTGTCCTGGGAAACGGTCCCGTCTCGCTATATGAAGGGCACCCGCTGCCGGGTTGACCGCGACGGCAACCGCACCCCGCGCTACTGCGTTGGCACGTACCGTTATGTTGATGTGTTCATCGACGGCGCGAAGGCCGGCGACACTTACTATTGGCGTTAAGGGGGCGGTATGGACCTGTTCGCCATTCTCGCCACCTGTGCGGCCCTGTCCGGGGCTGCTCCCCAACCTGAGACGCCAATCAGTCCGGCAGACTGTGAGGCGGCCGCGGCCGACTACCAAGCCAACCTCCAGTCGGTCGAGTTGAGCAACGAGGACCGGGACGCCATCGCTCGCGTAGCATTCGCGGAGGCGGCTAACCAGGGGGACAGCGGTCTTGCTGGCGTCGTTTACACCATCATAAACCGGCTAATCAGTGGCCAGTGGGGCAACACCGTGACAGCGGTCGTCAATGCCCCACGCCAGTTTGAGCCGGTCCACTCGGCAGGAGGGTGGCGAAAGCTGCCGGCCCTGTCGCCTACTCAACAAACCCGCGTCGATACGATCATCAACCTGGCCATGGAAGGGCGACTGCCTGACCTCACCAATGGCGCCCTGTTCTTCCAGAACCCGGACGTGGTGGCCCAGCGTGAAGCGGCCGGCAAGGTTTCCGAGGGGCTGACCCACTTCGGCGGCTCTACCCCTTCGGCGGTGATCCAGGACCACACCTTTTACGCCTCAATCAACAACGGGGGCAGTGGCAACCAGGCCGCGCCTGTTCGCGTCCAGGCTGAGCGCCGTCCCGAGGCAAAGGCCTGGGACATTTACGGCAAGGCTCAGGACGGTGAACTGAGTCAGACGCAATCCTGGGACGTGTTCGCCAACGGCGGCGCCGGGGAAACCGTCTTGGTTGACGGTAGGGAGGACCAATGAATCTAGTTATTGTTGAGTCTCCAGGGAAGGTTAAAAAAATCCGCGAAATCCTGGGGCAAGGGTGGGACGTGCAGGCCAGTGTCGGCCATGTCCGTGACCTGCCGGAACGTGAAATGGGCGTGGAAGCGCCCGACTTCAAACCCAAGTACGTGCCGACCGAGCGCGGCAAAGACGTACTGGCCAAACTGCGAAAATCCGTCGAGCGAGCCACCGCTGTTTATCTGGCAACCGACTTGGACCGCGAAGGGGAGGCCATCGCCTGGCACCTCAAGCAGGCTTTGCGCCTGGACAATCCCCAGCGCATACGCTTTGCGGAAATCACGCCAAAGGCCATCAAAACGGCCATAGCGAGCCCGTCAGGGATCGACATTAAGATGGTGGCGGCTCAGGAAGGCCGGCGCGTTCTGGACCGCCTGGTGGGCTATATGGTGTCGCCAAAGCTGGGCGACATGGCCGGCCGGCGCGGACTTTCCGCTGGTCGTGTTCAATCCCCCGCCGTCCGCATCGTCCTGGAGCGTGAACGCGCTATCCAGGCGTTCAAGCCTACAAGCCACTTCGGTGCCCAGCTCGGCTTCGGGGACTGGACCGCTGATTGGGATACCCGGCCGTTTCTCCCGGAAGGTCAAAAGTACCTGCTGGACAAGTCACTGGCTGATCGAGCGGCCGCGCTGCGCCAGGTTGAAGTCCTGGACTGCGAGGAAAAGGAAGAAAGCAAGGCGCCGCCTGCTCCCTTCATCACGTCAACGCTGCAACAGGCCGCATCCAACAAACTGCGGATGAAGCCGAAGGCCACCATGGAGGCCGCGCAGAAGCTCTATGAACAGGGTCTGATCACCTACATGCGCACGGACAACCCCAACCTGTCCGATGATGCCCTGATCGAGATTTACCAGGTCTGCCAGGCCAAGGGCCTGCCTATGGTGGACCAGCCCCGGACATGGAAGGCGAAAGGCGACGCTCAGGAAGCGCACGAAGCCATCCGCCCAACACACTTTGACGTGGAAGAAGCCGGCGACACGCCCGAGCAACAAGCGATCTACAAGCTGATTTGGCAACGCGCCCTGGGCTGTCAACTGGCGGCGGCCAGGTATGCGGTGCGGACGGTTCGCCTTCGCCCCGTCGATGGCCTCGATGGCAAGCCCGTGGATTTCATCGGTAAGGGCCGCGCCCTAGTCTATGAAGGGTGGCGAGCCATTTACGAGGACGACACCGAAAGCGACGACGACAAGAAGAAGGACAAGGAAGGGGCCAACAACCCGGTGCCTCACCTGGAGCCAGGCCAACAGCTCGATGCCGAGACTGGCAGAGTGCTGGCGAAGAAAACCCGCGCCCCTTCTCGTTTCACCGAAGCCGAGCTGATCAAGGAGCTGGAGCGCCTGGGGATCGGGCGGCCTTCCACCTACGCGGCCATCATGCAGAACATCATTTCCAGGGGATACGTCGATTACGACAAGGCCGGCAAGTACCTGGTGCCGACCGATACCGGCGCCCTGGTGATCGACGCCCTGGTGAACAGCCGTTTTAGCTTCATCGAGTACGACTTTACCCGCGACATGGAAGCCAGGCTGGACCAAGTGGCCGAAGGCCGCTCCAGCTACCGCGAAGTGGTGAGCGTGGTCCATAACAGCCTGGAACAAGAGTTGGGCGGCATGAAGGTCGATGCTGCGCCAGAGCATCCTTGCCCCAACTGTGGAAAGGCCCTGTTTCGCCGTAAAGGCGGAAAAGGCTACTTCTGGGGCTGTAGCGGATACCCCGACTGTGACACCACGCTGCCAGACGCCGGGGGCAAGCCAGGGAAGCGGAAGCCGCGCCAAGTGGCAGACACGCCCTGTCCTAAGTGTGGCAAGGAGCTGGTCCGACGCTACAAGGCCGGCGCCGGCAAGAAGGGTTACGATTTTTGGTCATGCAGTGGATACCCGTCCTGTGACGCCAAGTTCGACAACGTGGGTGGCAAGCCAAAGATTTGAGCTTGGCGGCAATCAAAGTTGTACATTTTGATTATCAATGTGCTATACTTTGATTTAAGGATGAGGACTCAATGAGGAAACCAACGACAAAACGCGAAAGATCATTAAAATGTACCGCATCGTTTAACAAAAGCGGACATTTTGATATGAGTCACGACGCAATCAGCGAACAAGAGCTGATCGACAACCTGGAGAGTAAGGCCGTAAAGGGTATGACACTCGTCCAGGGGGAAGATAACAAGTTTCGAATCTACGTAACCCTGACATGGAAGGAGGGCCGGCAACTTTTAGAGACGCAGCGAAAAAAGCCTAGAACCTGGGCCAGCCTAGACCGGCTGGTCCGACATATAAACACCAAATATCGACAAGTGCCTGTTATTCAGTTGGAACTAAGGAGCAAAAATGAAAGCGCAAAAAATGAACGAAAACGCGGCAAAGGGGAACCAGAAAGTTAGCAAATTCCGTCAGGTCATGGCTAACGTCTGGCTTTTGGCCTGCCTTGCACTTCTCCCGGAAATTGCCATGGCCAACCCCATTGAAGAAGGGGTGGATTGGGTCCTGGACCTTCTCACTAACGGCATCGCCCGAAGCGTTGCCATCATCGGCATCGCCATCCTCGGTTATCTCGCATGGGCTGGACGCATCACTGGCGAAGCCTGCGGCAAGTACATCGCGGGTATCGTTCTGGTCTTCGGCGGTGCAACCATCGTTGACCTGATTATCGCGGCCGTATCCTAACAGGAGGTCGGGATGGCATCAGGCACTGATCCGCTATTTGTTGCCGCCACGCGCCCCGCTATGAAGTGGGGCGTCACCCTGGACGGCATTATCATCGGGGGCGGCCTGGTTGGAATCTTCATGATTGCGACCGGCAACCCCTTCACGTTGCTTCTCTACCTGCCAATCCATGGCGTTATGTATCTGCTGTGCCTGCGCGATCCTCGGACGTTCAGGCTGCTTTTGCTATGGGTCGGCACCAAGATGAAATCCCTTGGCTGGAGACATTGGGGAGCATCAACGGCGAGTCCGATGGTCAACACTCGCGCGACAAGGAGGATGCCCAAGTGAAGGCAGAAAAAAGAAAGGTCCAGGAAGTGCCTTGGCACCGTGAAAATTCGGTGGCTGAGTTCATTCCGTACCAGGCTCAAGTAAACGAAAACACCGTCAAAACTCAAGGCGGCGATTATCTCCAGGTCATCAAGCTGGACGGCGTGGCTCATGAGTCCGCCGACCCGGAAGACGTGGAAATCTGGAAGGAGCAGATAAACATTCTGCTTCGCAATATTTCATCGCCTCAAGTGGCGCTATGGACAAACATCGTTCGCCGTGAAAACACCATCTTTCCAGGTGGTGAGTTCGCGGGGGACTTCGACAAGGGGCTGAACGACAAATATTCGGCCTACGTCACCAAAAACAAGATGATGGTCAACGAGCTTTACTTGACCATCGTCTACCGCCCAACGGCCACTAAAGCCCTGGGGTTCTTTTCCAAGATGGAGAAGAACAAAGAGGTTCTGAACCAACAACAATTCGAGGCCATCGAGAAGCTGGACGAAATCGTTTCGATTGCGACCAGTTCACTTAATCGCTATGGCCCGCGTGTACTTAGCACATACATGCGTAACGACATAATCCATTCCGAGGTTCTGGAGTTCCTGGACTTCCTGGTGAATGGTGATTGGATGCCCCGCGCTTTGCCTCGCAAGGTGCTGTCGGAGTGCATGGCCAGGATGCGGCCTTTTTTCGGCGCGGATGCTTTCGAGCTGCGCGGCGTTGTGGACTCCAGAATGGGCGCGGTCCTGGGTATTTCTGAATACCCGGAGGGCACCGAAGCGGGTTTGCTGAATGCGTTGCTGTCGGCACCTTTCCCTTTGGTGCTAACTCAGAGCTTCAATTTCCTATCCAAGGCTATCGCTATCGAGCTGCTGGGCCGCCAGAAAAATCGTCTGGAAACAACCGGCGATCTGGCCGTGTCTCAGGTCGAAGCCATCGACGATGGCCTGGACGATCTGGCCTCTGGTCGTATCGTCTACGGGGAACATCACCTATCGCTGACCGTGTTTGGTGAAGACGCCAGGGACTTGCGCGGCAACCTGTCGGCGGCACGTTCCGAGCTGGCCGATTGCTCTATGGTCGTTGCCCGTGAAGATTGGGCGCTGGCTGCTGCCTATTGGGCTCAACTGCCAGGCAATGCCAAGTATCGCCCGCGCCCTGCGCCTATTTCATCGCGCAACTTTGCCGGCTTCTCCAGCTTCCACAACTACCCGACCGGCGAACGGACCGGCAACCAGTGGGGGCCGGCTGTGACGATGTTCAGAACCACGTCCGGGGCGCCGTACTACTTCAACTTTCATGAGGCGCTGGACAGCTCCAAAGCGAGGAAAAAAGCCGAGCTGGAGCGCGAGAAGGGCGCGGCAGCTCTCAAGGAGCTGGAGGCCAAGGAAGAACAGAAGGCCCTTGGTAACACGCTGATTATCGGGCCGTCAGGCTCCGGTAAAACAGTGGTCCAGGGCTTCCTTATGTCGCAAAGCAAGAAGTTCAATCCGACTCAGGTGATCTTCGACAAAGACCGAGGCCTGGAAATCTACGTGCGGGCCAGTGGTGGCGTTTATCTGCCACTTCAAAACGGTGTGCCTACTGGTTTTAACCCGTTCCAACTGGCACCGACCGAAGACAACTTGCTGTTCCTTACCGACCTGGTGAAGAAAATCTGCGGCGGCAGTTTCAACAACCAGGAGGAAAAGGAAATCGACAAGGCTGTGCGCGGCGTGATGGGGCTATCGAAGGAAAAGCGCCGGATAGGACGGTGCCTCGACTTCCTGGACCCGGTATCTCAGAACGGCCCCCATGCCCGCTTGGCTAAATGGTGTGAAGGTGGCTCGCTGGGCTGGGTTCTCGACAACCCGGAAGACGCGCTGGACTTCGACAATAACACCATGTTCGGTTTCGACGTTACGGAGTTCCTGGACAACGCCGAAGTACGGACGCCCGTTGTCATGTATCTGTTCCACCGTATTGAACAGCTTATCGACGGCCGCCGCTTCCAAATGTTCATGGACGAGTTCTGGAAATTGCTCCTGGACGAGTATTTCGAGGACCTGGCGCAGAACAAGCAGAAGGTTATCCGTAAACAGAACGGCATCATGGTCTATGGCACTCAGTCGCCTAAAGACGTGCTGCGTTCACCCATTGCCCACTCGCTGATCGAGCAGTGCGCAACCTATGTATTTATGCCTAACCCGAAGGCGGACCGGGCCGATTACGTCGATGGCTTCCATCTGACTGAGCGGGAATTTCAACTGATCAAGGAAGACATGGCGCCCGGTTCCCGTCGCTTCCTGGTCAAGCAGGGTCAGAATAGCGTTGTGGCTGAACTGAACCTGAAAGGCTTTGACGACCAGTTGGCGGTTATTTCCGGCACCACGGATAACGTCAACCTAATGACTGAAATCATCGAGCAGCACGGCGACGATCCTGCCGTCTGGCTGCCCATCTTTCACAAGCAACGGAGGTTTGCATCATGAAAAAAACAACAATCGCGGCGCTTCTCGCTACTGCTATCGGCGTCACCCAACCAGCTATGGCGGGCGGGATTCCCGTCATTGATGTTGCTGGGCTCACGCAAAATATTTTGCAGGTCCAGCATATGTTGGACCAAATCCAACAACTGAAAAGCCAGCTCGAAACGGCCAACAAGGAGCTGGACAGCATGAGCGGCGTTCGTGGCCTGGGCAACGTCATCGACTCGGCCTATGACACCGCCGTGAACGTCGACCCTAACCAGGTGCTGAATGACGCCGGCATCAGGAGCGCAAGCGAACACGGCCTGTCCGGTGACATGGCAGACCTGTACGACAGCGGCAACCAGAACACAGCGACCTGGCTGGGCCAGTCCCAAAAGTCCCTAGAACAGGCCCAGGAGCGTTTTAGCGAGCTGACCGGCCTGGTGGCCGAGGTTAACAACAGCCCCGACCAGAAAGACGTTCTGGACCTCCAGGCCCGCATCGGCGCCGAGGAAGTCATGCTGCAAAACGAGATGGCCAAGCTAACAATGCTCCGATCGCAAGCCGAGGCCAACCAGGCCATGCACAACCAGCGCGTGCAGCAAATGACCGTCGATTCATCCGGCGAGCTGCGCCAAGTATCTTGGTAAGGAGGGAGTATGAATTTTTCGTGCGCACGAAAATTTGCAGTCGTGACCCTGGTCAGCTTCGCGCTGACCGGGTGCTTTGACGACACCAAGGAAACCGGCCCTGTCCATGACGTGGAATGGTTCAAAACTCACGACAACGAACGCCAGGCAACACTGGAAGAATGCGCGAACAACCCCGGCGAGCTGAAAGATACGCCGAATTGTTCAAATGCGCTTGAAGCTGAAAAACAGCTTTCCTCCGGTTCCCTGCACGACGTTAATAACTGGTAAGGGGATTTGTCATGGCGTCCACCAACCTGTTTGAAGCGATTTTCGATAAGGTGGATCAGGCGCTGGATACGTATATAACCAGCACCGCCGGGGACATTATTTCGTTTATAACCCCCATATTCACCAGTTTGTTGATTATCTGGATTGCCATTTGGGGCTACATGATGATGTTCGGCAAGGCCAGCGAGCCTTTGCAGGATGGCGTTTTTCGTATCCTCCGAATTGGCTTCATCATTACCCTGGGGCTGACTGTCGGCACCTACACCGACCTGGTGGTGGACTTCCTGGCAAAAGGACCGGAAACCATCGCCTCGGTGATTACCGGCTCCCCCACGGGTACGTCAGCGGCAACCCTGGATAGTCTCTTTTCTAAGGTTTTCGAGGTGTCACAAGCAGCTTGGAAAAAGGGCGGCATCATGAACGGTAATTTCGGGATGTACCTTATCTCGATCATTGTACTGGTCGTTGGTGCTGCGCTGTCTCTCGTTGTGGCGTTCCTTATCCTTTTAAGCAAGATCATGACCACGGTCCTTCTGGCGATTGGCCCGCTGTTCATCATCATGCTGCTGTTCAACTCCACGCAGCGGTTTTTTGAAAGCTGGCTAGGCATGGTGATGAACTTCGGATTCATCCTGATACTGGCGGCAGCGATTGGCCAGCTAATGACCTCCCTTGCTGATTCCTTTATCAGCTCCATGGGCGCGAACGCTAGCGCTTTGGCCAACCTGGGCGACGCGTCCATGCTCTGCATCGTCTTTGCCCTCTGCATCCTGGTGGTAAGACAGGTTCCCTCTGTTGCCTCCGCTCTCGGTGGCGGCGTGGCCCTGGCTACGCAAGGCGCTATCGGGTCCGCCATGAATGCCATGCGTCCTTCCACGATCCGCCGCCAGTATCGCGGCTTGCAGCGCGACGCTCGTTATGCCGGCCGTGCTGCTGCAAGCCCATACCGTGGCGCGAAGGCCGGTTATGCCGCGTATCAGAAGCGGTTTGGTTCCGGCAACTCGATCACTGGCATGTAAGGACTGACGGGAAAGGACTCCGCCGCACCATCCGGTGCGGCCATTTCCCCATATTTGGCAATTTTTTGGGCTTTAGCCCATATCAAAGTTTTGTATTTTGATAATCAAAATGCTATATTTTGATTATCAAGCCAACACACACTGATCAAGGAGAGTTCGAGTGAACCTGAAAACACTAAGCGTTGTTGCAATGGCTCTTTCCCTGGGCGCCTGTGCGTCTGTGCCGCCTCCGCCTCATTGCGAGGACAACGGGAAGGGTATGCAGCCCATCAACCCCGAAATGCTCACTCAGGAGCAAATCAACGCGCACCGCGCCGCACACCAGGCGAAGCCGAATAACCAGCTTCCGCCTGGTCATCCGAGGAATGGAGGCCATCACTGATGAAGTCCGATAAGGAAAAGAAGCCGTCCAAGGCGGCCTTGGAAAAGCAGTATTTTGACGAGGCGCGCAGTTGGGACGAAGACAAGACAGACCGCATCCAGCGGTCGGAGAAACGAGCGTGGCGCATCGTCGGTGCTGTCGCGGTGATCGCCGTTCTGGAAGCTATCGGCCTGGCCAGCTTGGCGCCCCTCAAGACCGTTGAGCCGTTCGTCATCCGCGTCGATAACAATACCGGCGTGGTGGACGTGGTTTCGACCCTGACCGACACGGCCGGCGAAGTGGACGAGGACGCCCAGGAGGCCTTGGATAAATATTGGCTGGGCCAATATATCCGCCACCGCGAGGGCTATCAGTGGGAAACCCGCGAGTATGACCGCAACCTGGTCGGCCTCATGTCCAGCGCATCGGTTCAACAAGCCTATGCCGCATATACCGACCCGCGCCAGAACCAGCGGGCGCCTGTTTCCGTCTACGGTCGCAACACCGAAGTGGAAACCAACCTGAAAGCCATCAGCATCATCAACACCGAAACGGTGGACGGTGAAACGCGCACAACGGCCCTGGTTCGATACACCAAACAGGTGAAAAGGGCAGGGGAGCGCAGCCCGCTGACCCATTGGGCGGCCACGGTGACTTATACCTACCTGAACTCGCCAATGGACATCGAGAGCCGGCAGCTTAACCCGCTTGGCTTCCAGGTGGTCGGGTATCGCAACGACCAGGAAAGCATCGGAGGCTGACATGATACGAGCAAAATCACTATCTGGTATCGCGTTGGCCGTTTGCCTGGGGTTCGGTAGCAACGCTTACGCCCTGGAGATTCCACACGGTGGGCCGCTGGATCAGCGCGTGAGATTCATTGACTACAAGGCGGCGGAAGTCGTCCAACTGGTCGGCCATTTTGGCTTCTCCACGCATATTCAATTCAGCCCGTCCGAGACGGTCCAACAAATTGCCATGGGCGACAAAGACGCCTGGGAAGTGGCGCCGGTCGGAAATCACATTTTCATCAAGCCGAAGGGTGATGATGCGACCACGAACATGACGGTTATCACGTCACGCCGCGTTTACAACTTCGAGCTGTCAGCGCACTGGTCGCAAAATGGGGCGCACCCGCACCCCAACGATATGCTGTTCCAGGTCAACTTCCGTTACCCCGATGAAATCGCCGCTCGACAAGAGCGCGAGGCGGAAGCCCAGCGACTGCAAGCCCGCTTGAACCAGTCTGACAACCCGGTGCCGGCAAACTGGAACTATTGGGCCAAAGGCTCCGAGGAAGTTACACCGAGCAAGGCTTTCGATAACAACCAGTTCACGTTCCTGACGTTCGACAACAACGCCGAAATGCCGGCCATTTACGTTGTGAACCCGGATGGTTCCGAAAGTCTGGTGAACACGCATATCGACCCGGAAAACCCGGACACCATCGTGGTTCACAAGGTTGCCCGTCAACTTGTCATGCGCAAGGGCAATTCGGTGGCCTGCATCTTCAACGAATCTTACGACCCGGAAGGAGTGACAAACGACACTGGAACCACGATCCCCGGCGTTGAGCGAGTAATTAGAGGGAGTCAATGATGGCTGAGAACAGAGACGATCTGGACCATGAAGGCGTCCAGGATGATGCCGACCGGGGTATGCCGTCCATCAACCAGCGCGGCAAGTCTAGCGGCGGGATGATGCAAAAGGTGGTCGCGGTAGGTGGTGCCATTGTGGTGGTGCTTGCCTTGATCGCCGTGAATGGTGGTTTCAGCTCGGACGAGAAGCCCGAAGAACGAGCGCCGGCATCGAGCGATGCCATCGGCAATCGCCTGGGGCCTGCCCCTGAGCTGCCCGCTCCGCCCGCTCCCCCGGAACCGACCAGGAGCGAGCCGGAACAACCGGAAATCATCCGCACCGGCCAGGTGGCCCCGCCGCCTGCTCCTAGCTACCCAACCAACAACCGGCGTCAAGAGGACCAGCCGCCGACACCACAAGAACGGAAAGCGTCGTCTACGCTGCTAGCGTTTGGCAATGTATCGCGGTCGGGTGGTGGACAAGGTGGCCAGTCTGGCATGTCGGCCGAGGAACGCGCCCGCCAAATGGCCCTACAACAAACCAGTGGCCAGGGTAACGGTGGTTCGATGATGGGCGGCATGGGTGGCGACGCTGAACGAGCGGACGGCCTGGGCGCCGCACTGGAGCCAACCCAAGTTGAAGGGGCACGGGCAAGCCTGATTGCAGACCGCAATATGTTCGTGACTAAAGGCACGTTCTTGGATTGCGCCCTGGAGACGGCCATCAGCTCAGACGTTCCAGGCATGACCAGTTGCCGTCTGACCCGCGACGTGTACAGCACAAGCGGTAAGGTGCTGCTGCTCGAACGCGGTTCGCGCATCGTCGGCCAGTACAAAGGCGGCCTGCAACGTGGCCAGGCTCGAATCTTTGTCCTGTGGAATCGCATCGAGACACCTACTGGCGTAGTGGTCAACCTCGATTCACCGGGCACCGATGCCCTGGGCCGCTCTGGCCATTCCGGTTACGTGGATACGCATTTTTGGGAACGCTTCGGCGGGGCCATCATGCTTAGCCTGATCGACGATGTGGGCACCTACGTGGCCAACGAGGCGTCAGACTCCGGTTCTGGCGGCAACCAGATTCAGTTCGGCGGCACTGCCGAGGCAGCCAAGAACGCTTCCAGCATTGCCCTGGAGAACTCAATCAACATTCCGCCGACACTGGTCAAGCACCAGGGCGACCATATCAACGTCTTCGTGGCGCGTGACCTCGATTTTAGGGGGGTATATGACCTCAAAGCCGATTGATCGCAAAGCGGTGTCACTGCTGGAGTACCTGGGGGTACTCCGGCCCTTCCTGGACGACGCCGATAACACCGAAATCGTGGTGAACAAGCCTGGCCAGGTGATCACCGAAAGCCGGAAAGGCTGGACCTACCACGATGTGCCGGCATTGGACTTTGCCTGTTGTGAACGCCTGGCCAAGCTGACGGCGACCTACTCAGGCCAAAGCCTGGACGAACGCAAGCCGTTACTGTCTGCCACGCTCCCCGATGGGGAGCGTATCCAGATCGCGGTTCCGCCCGCGACTCTGGACGGCCGTATCAGCCTGACCATCCGAAAGCCGTCAACTATCGACTTCACTTTGCAGGACTACCAGGAACAGGGGTTCTTTGACGAGTGCGAGGACTTCACCGACGAGCTGAGCAAGGACGAAAAAACCTTGATCGAGCTGAAAGAGGCCCGCCGCTTTAAGGAGTTTCTGGAGCTGGCCGTGGCCACTAAGAAAAACATCATCGTGTCTGGCTCTACCGGGTCCGGCAAAACGACGTTTTTCCGCTCGCTGTTGAAGCTGGTCCCGGAAGACGAACGCCTGCTGAGCATCGAGAACGTGGACGAGCTGGGCCTATACAAGACCCATCAGAACACCACAAGCCTGTTCTATTCGGCCGGTGGCCAGGGCGTGTCTCCGATCACTCAACAACAACTGCTGGAAAGCAGTCTGCGGATGAAGCCGGACCGCATCTTTGTGGCCGAGCTGATCCGGGGCGA
Source organism: Halomonas sp. HP20-15 (assembly GCF_033446685.1). Classification (NCBI taxonomy): domain Bacteria; kingdom Pseudomonadati; phylum Pseudomonadota; class Gammaproteobacteria; order Oceanospirillales; family Halomonadaceae; genus Halomonas; species Halomonas sp. HP20-15. The sequence continues at coordinate 25,386 of NZ_JAWQLY010000020.1, forward strand.
TGAAGCGTTCTATTACCTTCGCAACGTCAACAGTGGCCACCCTGGCAGCATCACCACGATGCACGCCAACAGCGCAAAGCTGGCCATTGAACAGCTAGTGCTATTCCTCAAGGAATCAAGCAGCGGCGCGACCATGACCCGCGAAGACATTAAACAACTGCTTTTCATGTGCGTTGACATAATCGTGCAGATTAAAAACGTGCGGGGTAAGCGAGTGGTAACGGAGATTTACTATGACCCTGAATTTAAGCGACGCCAAATGGCTTAAAATTGTGTTACTGCTGGCTGTGCCCATTATCGCCATTGTTGGCTGGGCATGGCTTAGCGGCTATTTCTACCTGGAGCTGGCCGGCCTCGATGGCCGTGCCGCCACTCCTTGGACTCTCTATCAATATTGGTATTACTACGGCGAGGATAAGGCGACACAATCCTGGCTTACCATTTCAGGCCTTGGGGGCCTGATAGTGGTCTGCCTTCCCCTCCTGGTGATCTTCTCACCCGCCAAGCGCAAACTGTTTGGCGATGCCAAATGGGCCACTACCAAGGACATTGCAAAGGCCGGTCTGTTTGCCGATGACGGCATCATAGTCGGCCAAAAAACGTCCTTCATGGGCCTGTCTAAACGATTCCTGGTCTACGGTGGAAACCAACACGCGCTTATGTCCGCACCGACGCGAAGCGGTAAGGGCGTGAGTGTGGTTATACCTACCTTGCTGACCTGGAGCGGTTCAACCGTAATCCTCGACCTCAAACAAGAGAACTGGGATATAACGTCCGGCTTTCGCTCCGCGCATGGCCAGGACTGCTACCTGTTGAACCTGGCGCCTCGAAACCATCGGACCCACCGCTGGAATCCGCTCTATTACATCAGTGACGATCCAGCGTTCCGCATCAACGACATTCAGAAGATTGGCCAGATGCTGTTCCCGAAGATCGACAACGAGGCACCTATCTGGCAATCGTCGGCGCGGTCCCTGTGGCTGGGCATCGTGCTGTATCTGATCGAGACTGACGAGCTGCCCGTTACCATGGGCGAGGCACTGCGTCAGCTCACCATGGGCGACGAACGCCTGGCCGAAATCATCGAAGAACGCCAGGAGAGTGATAACCCGCTGTCCCGCGAATGTTACCTGGCGCTGAAAGAATACTTGGACACCCCGGACAAAACGCGGGGCTCAGTCCGCAAGGGCTTCACGGCCGCCCTGGAGCTGTTCTATAACCCGATGATCGACGCCGCCACGGCAGAAAACGACTTCGACCTGCGCGACCTGCGCAAAAAGCGCATGTCGGTCTATGTGGCGATCACACCCGATGACCTGGACCGTCTGGCCCCTCTCATAAACCTGTTTTTCCAGCAGGTGATCGACCAGAACACCAGGGAGCTGCCCGAGCAGAATCCCGAGCTGAAATATCAGTGCCTGTTGCTGCCGGACGAGTTCACGGCCATGGGTAAAGTCGGCATCCTTTCCAAGAGCATCAGCTATATCGCTGGTTATGGGCTGCGGATGCTGCCCATCATCCAGTCGCCGGCCCAGCTCCGAGAAGTCTACGGCGCCGACGCTACCGAAACCTTCATGGAGAACCACGCGCTTCAAATCATCTTCGCGCCGAAGAACATCAAAGTGGCCAAAGAGATTTCGGAGACGTTGGGCACGACCACGGTCAAGAACAAGTCGCGGACTCGCCAACTGGTCGGCAAAGCCAGCAGGTCGGAAAACGCAAGCGACCATAGCCGCGCCCTGTTGCTGCCCCAGGAAGTGAAGGGCATTGGCGAGAAGGCGGAAATTCTCATCATGGAGAACACCCCGCCAATCCGCTGCGAGAAAGTGACCTGGTACAAGGAGAAGGTCTTTAGCGAGCGGGGGAATAACCTCAAGGCGCTGGAGCAAGGCGACCCGGATGCCATCAAATGGCCCAGCCCGGAAGTGCCGAAGCTGGACCCGAGCAGCCGGAAGATGGGCGAACTTGATTTTCGTTCCAATACTGTGTCGGAAGCCAATCGGACGGTGATCGAGCGTCCCGTTACAGCCCAGGACATTGAGAATATCGACAGCCTGGACCTGGACAATTTCAGTTGTGACTTTTCGAAAATCGAAGTGCCGAAAGGCGACATTGACGACGAGGCGATGGACGCCCTGGTTAATGACTTCTTCGATGTGATGGCAGCGTAGGGAGGCGGGCATGGCACAAGAACAGATAGCCGACAAAAACACTTACCTGGTGGTGCCCTTCGAGGAAAAGGACGAGGCGGTAAAAGCGGCCGGTAAGCTGCCGGACGGCTCGAACGCTATCACCTTCGATGGTGACAACAAGCTGTGGTACGCCAAGCCAGGCGCCGACCTGTCCAAGGTGTCGCAGTGGGCACCAGACCCGGCCAAGGCCAATTCCACGTCTGCCGAGAATGACCCCCAGGTGGAGTTTGCCCGGACCCTTGAGGCCGAAGGTTTCGTGCTCGATGGCCTCCCGGAAATGGACGGGCGCCGGCATCGGGTGAAGACCCAGGACGACAAGCGCGGCCAACGCACCGGCGTCTATGTCGGATACCTCGATGGAGTCCCGGCCGGCTGGTATCAAGATCACCGGGTTCATGAAGATCCGGTGAAGTGGAAAGCAACGGGCCAGAAGCTGGACCATGAAGCCCAAGCGCACCTCCGCGCCCAGGCCCTCCAACGAAAGATGGAACGCCAGGCTAAACAGGAACGCTCCTACGATCACAACGCCCGACGCGCTGGCCAGGTTTACGCGCTCATGCCGGCCGCCACGCCAGACCAGGGATATTTGCAGAACAAGGGCGTGAAGCCTTTCCCTGGTGCCAAAATGGACAAGCGCGGCCGCCTGGTGCTGCCGTTGAAAAATGAGAATGACGAGGTTCGGACGCTCCAACGAATCGACCGCACGGGCTTCAAGTCGTTGAAGAAGAACGGCCAGAAAACCGGCAACTACTTCGTGGTAGGCGACCGCGAGCTGCAAAACGGCGAGCCGATCCTATACGCGGAAGGCTATTCGACTTCGGCCAGCATTGCCGAGGCCACCGGCCGTCCCGTGGTCATGACTGTGGACGCCGGCAACTTGCCGCGAGTGGCCGAGAAGCTGAAAGACAAATACCCGGCCAGCTCGCACATCGTGCTAGGCGACGACGACCGGGACAACAAGGTGAACAAGGGCCGCGAGAAAGCGGAAGAAGCGGCGACGCTGACCAGCGGCGCGTTTCGTGTGCCAGAGTTCAACGACCAGGAAAAACAAGCCGGACTGACCGACTTCAACGACCTGCATCAATCACGCGGCCTCGATGCTGTGCGGGAGCAAGTCGAACAAATCGTGGCGCAGTCCGCAAAGGTGGAAAACATGAGCGAAGAAAAGAACGAGAAGACTAACGACCCGGTAATAAGCGAAAACTTCGAGCGGTACGTAAATCAGGGGCTCAACCGTGAACAGGAACAGGACCAGGAACGCGCTCAACAGCCAGCCCTGGAGACGGTCGAGCAAGAGGCGGAACCTGTTCAGGAGCAAGCGCCGGAGGTGGACCAGGAGGAAGCCGCGGCCGATCAGCAGGAAGGTGACGGCGAGAACAGTATCGAGCCGCATATCGAGCAAAAGCAGGAATCCGAGGCCGACAACGACGCCCGCCAGTGGCTCCAAAGCAGCCGCCGCCAGTCGCTGAAAGATATGCTGGCCGAAGAAGAAGCAAGGACCGAGGCGCGGCGCGAACAGCAGGACCGTGAAAACCGCCAAGACCCGGCCAGCCTGCAAGTCGGCAAGCCCGCGCCGGCCGCGCAGCAGGATGACCCATTCGCGGACCAGGAGCAGACGACCTTCAAGCCAGTGGTGCCCGAGAAGGTGGCCAAGTCCTACTTGGAGGTGGAAGGCAAGTATTACTTCGCCGGCCGCCCCGACTCGCTGGCGTTCGTGGACAAGGGCGCCCGGCTGCAAACCAAACTGAGCAATGCCCAGGTGGCCGGCTCGATGGTCGATATTGCCGAGTCCCGAGGCTGGACCGAAATCCAAGTGAAGGGAACGCAGGACTTCCGCCGCGAAGCCTGGCTAGAAGCAGCATCCCGAGGCCTTGAGGTGCGCGGCTACAAGCCCCGCGAAGAAGACCTGGCCCGACTCAAGAAGTTGGCCACCGAACGCCAGCCAAACGAGATCGAGGCGCGGGAGCAGGCAGACCAGCCCCGAACCAACAAGGGGCAGCCGAGCCGGCCGCGTCAGCAATCGGAAGCGGCTAAGCCCAGGGAAGCGGCCAGCCAAACCCAGGAACGGGCTCAGGAGGCCACACAAGCGGCCCAGGAGTCTCAAGCCGGCGAGCCAGTCAATCGCCTAGCGGGCAAGGTGGTGGAGCATGGCAAGGCCCCTTACGAACACAACAAGGACAACCGGGAAAGCTACTACGTCACCCTAGAGAACGCGGACGGCGAGAAAAGCACCACTTGGGGCGTGGACCTGGAACGGGCCATGGAAGAAAGCGGCGCCAAGGAAGGGGATACCGTCGAGCTGGAGAACCAGGGACGCCAGCCGGTGACAGTCAACCGTCCTGTGAAGGATGAACAAGGCAAGGTGGTTCGCACCGAGCAAATCAATACGCACCGCAACAAATGGGACGTGAAGGCCGAAGCACTCCAAGACCGGGAGCGCGACGCTAAAGAGCTGGTCCGGGAGCATCCCGACCTGGTGAACGAGGTTGCCGCTATCAAGGTGGCCGAGAAATTCAGCCAAAAGCAATTCAGCAACGAAGCCGACCGCGAACGCTTCATGGACAAGGTGCGTACCCAGGTCGCCGGCAACGTATCCAAGGGCCAGCAGGCCCCGGAAGTGAAGCTGCGCGAAGAACGAGTGACCGAGAAGGAGAACGACAATGAGCGATAAAATTCTGGACCTGAACACCCCCGGCCTGGTGGTCGAAGTGAGCAAGGAAGAGGCGGCCGAGCTGGGCGCCTTCGAAGAAGACGCGCTGAGCGAGGAAGACGCCCAGGAGGCGATTGAAGAACAGGAGGACTAGCCCATGGCCGGGAGCAAGGACACCAAAAAGCCATATTACGAGCAAATCAGTGAACGGCTTATCCAACAACTGGAAGCAGGCACGGCCCCATGGCAAAAGCCATGGGAGCCTGGTTCCCATCGAATGCCCCATAACCCGGTCAGCGGCACCAGGTACAAGGGCGCAAACGCTATCTGGCTGGCCATGCAAGGCCGGTCAGACCCTCGCTGGATGACCTACAAGCAGGCCCAAAGCGTCAACGCCCAGGTATCCAAGGGCGAAAAAGGCGTGGCGGTCCAATATTGGAAGTTCCGGGATCGCGTCCCGAAACGGGACGAAAACGGCAAACCCGTCCTGGACGACAAGGGCAAAAAGGTGATGGTCAGCGTCGAGCTGGACAAGCCGAAGGTCTTTAGTTCCGTTGTCTTCAATGCTGAGCAAATCAAGGGGCTTCCGCCCCTTGAAGCCAAGAAGGAACCGGCATGGGATCGCCACGAACGTGCCGAATCCATCCTAAAGGCATCAGGCGCGGACCTGCACCACGACCAAGGGGACCGGGCCTTTTATCGCCCGTCTACCGACTCGATCCACCTACCTGACAAGGGCCAGTTTGAAAGTGCCGATCGCTACTATTCCACGGCCTTGCATGAGCTGGGGCATTGGACGGGCCACCCTTCCCGCCTAGACCGCGACCTGTCCGGCGGATTCGGCAGCGAATCCTATGCAAAAGAGGAGCTTAGGGCGGAAATTAGCAGCCTTATGATTGGCGAAGAACTGGAAATAGGACACGATCCTGGCCAACACGCGGCCTATGTCAAAAGCTGGGTTCGCGTGCTCAAGGATGACCCGAAAGAGATTCTTAGGGCTGCCCGCGACGCGGACAAAATCCGCGACATGGTGATGGGATACGAGCCCAACCGTGACCAGCACCAGGAGCAAAGCCAGAAAGCGACGATTACGCCGGCCGCCGCCGAGAAGCTGCACAAGCTCGACAAGGACGCAGTGGAAGGCTATTCCCCGATGGAAAGCTGGAAGATGATGCAGGCCGAAGCCGCTCAACACGGTTACACCGCTCGCATCGACGTGAACAAGGACCGGGACGACTTCGCCAGCCAGTTTGTCATTGGCTACGAGGACCGCAACGGCGACCAGACCGGCATCCGCACCGATATGTATGCCGATAGCAAGCTGGAAACCTTCATCGACGGCCGCCGCCTGTCCACGTTTATTTCCAACGACTCCGAAAGCCAGCCGCGACACCTGCGCGAGGCCATCCAGGAACACGAACAGGGTAAAGCCTCCCAGCAGTCGAACAGCTACCAGGAAGCGCCTCAGAAGTCCCATGACGCCGAAACGGCCCAAGAGCAAGGCGATGGTAGCGCCCTCTCCCTCAAGCTCGCTGAGAAGGTCGCCCAGGGCTTCAAAAGTGACGCAGATCGAGCCCGATTCATGGAACGGGTCCAGGAACGGCTAGGCCAGGGGGCGGAACAGCTTTCGGATATTCGTATCAGGGAATCAGCCCCAGCCAAAGGCGATTCGGACATGGAGCGGTAACGCTTCATGGATGAAGCCCGCTCGCTTCGGCCTAGCGGGTGCGTCACCTGCCAAGTGGTGAGCAGCCGGGGGCATCCCGGCCCCCTTCCCTATTTTTCGTGCGCACGAAACGCTAAGGAGTTTCTATGTCTATGCCTAACTTCACCTGGGAGGCTGGCCGATTACTCGGTTATGTCGGACGGGTGGCAATCGCCATCAGAATGAATACACCATATAACGGCGCCTATGACCCTCGGGCACCGCATCACGCCGACGATGTTATGTGGCTGGCTGATTCCCTGCACCATTTCGAGCGGCTAGGTCACGCGCTCCAGGAATCAAACCTGCAAATCATCGAAGATACATGCAATACCCTTTTGGCCATCTATAAGGATTACGGCCGCAGTGATACCGGAATGAAGTCTGAGCCGGCCGCCACCTTTCAACGTCAAACAGCGTTCCGGCTCAATGAAGGACGGGCAATCTTGACTGAACTTCGAGATAAGGCCAAGGCCTTGCGGGAGCAAGAGCAGGACCAGGACCTGGAACGGTGATTCATGCCACGGGTAAAGCTCGACAACTTCACGGTTGATCAAATTCGTGAAGCATACGACCAGGCCGGCAACCTGTCTGACATGGCGAAGTCCTTGGGTATCTCCTACGCTACTGCGTCGGCATGGACGAACCAGCTCGGCATCAAGACAAAGCGCCAAGGCTATACGGCGCCCAGCGTCGCCATCAGCGGCGCTCAATGCCGCCATGCCCGCGAGTATCTAGGTATGACCCGTGACGAATTTTGTGCAGCATCGGGCGCCGGAAAGACGGCCGTTCGACAATTCGAGCTTGGCCAGTCCACCCCTCGGCGGGCCACGCTGGACAAAATCATGAAGCTATTTGATCGGTATGGCATAGTTTTTCAGTCAGACGGCACCTTTCAGTAGGCACAAAAAAACCGGCATCGGCCGGTTTTTTATTGCCTGGTAGGAGCTGGTTAACGTTCGTCCTCTTGCTCCTGGTCTTGCCCCCTTCCCTTCTCGCCACCGCGCTGGCCACTGCCACGCTGTTGAAGCTGCGCTGCCACCTTCTCCTGGAGTTCGTGACGTTCGGTTTTCATGGGCGGCATATCCTTGACGAATGTCGCTATGCTCTGCCCTAACTCCCGATCTTCGGCGTTGTCACTCTGATTCAAGTCCTTGGCCGCCGTCAGCCAGGCTTTGCGAACATAGGTCTGGCGGTCTTTGATCTTGTCTTCCCAAGGGCGCGGCCGGGGCTCTTTCCCTGCCCTCTCGGCGCTAAAGTCTTCGATGATTTCGCGGATTTTGGCTTGGTCCACTGCCGGCGTCATGCCCTTGTCGCGCATGTGTTTGATTGCCTGGCTAATCCCTTTCTTGATCACTCCCCGCGTCGCTCTCGGTGTCGCCTCTGCCTCTACGCCTAGACGCTCCAGCTCGGCGGCGAAGCTCTCTCGCCATATCTGAGGATCACCTTTTTTGACGTGCAGGCGCCGGCCGTCATATCCCAGGTTCTTGACGGTCAGGTGGACGTGGGGGCTATCAGTGTCAGTGTGCAATGCCATGACATATTGATGGTTCTTGCCAAACTGGTTTTTGGCAAACGCCCGCGCAGCGTTCTTCACGGCCTTGGGCTCTGTCCCGTCCGGCATGGACAGAACTATATTGGTCGTCTCTCGGGTATTCTTTCGGCGCTTACCTTGGTCTTGCGACCAGTCTTTGGCCAAAGCACGAACGGCGGTCTTCCCCTTGAGGGTTTCGCCCCGCTCGTCCTCGATCTCCAGCTTGCCGTTGCGGCTGATATAGTCCAAGTGCGCCTGGACATGGCCGGCGCCTTTGGTGTTGCCGCTGATCTTAACCATGACCTCCGGCGCACGGTCTGCAATCCGCTTGGCTCGCGATAGGTTGCCGGTCTTGTTCGCTTTGGTCTTTACGTCACCATCTAACAGGTCCGATATGGTGTCATTGGCCAGGCTACCCATCGTCTTCCTCCCAGCGGCTCATGTTCCTGGTCAACAGCGTCGCCACTTGGTCTTTGTGCTGCTCGATCCGCTCGGCCAGCTTTTCGATGGCCTCCCTCTTGAGTTTGTCGCTTTCCCTGAACTCGATATTCAAGGCCCTGGCCACTTGGTTGAGGTTTCGGCCGATGGCGGCCAGCTCTCGGTTGGATTCCCGCAGTGCGGCCACTTCATCGTCGGTTAGGACTGGCTCCCGATGAAGCGCCGACCTAACCAGTGCCGTTGTCCATTTGGTGGGATTCTCGTAGCCCTCTCGCTCTACCTTCTCCAGGAGCTTAACCCGCTCGCTTTCAGTCAGGCGAACAGTGACCTTCCCCGTTTTTGGTTCGCGCTTGCTCGCCGCTGGGTTGGCCTCTGCCCCACCGGACACCTTGAGGATCATCTTTCTGAGCATCTTCGCTTCGGGCTCTCCTGCGAATTGGCAGAAGTCCACCCAGGCTTGCTTTTCTTCCTCAGATAGGCGTGTTTCAGCTCGCGGCATAAGTGCTATTGCCCTCCCCCGTTCCGAAGGTAGGAACCATGCAGCGCGTTGATTTGCTCCACGGCCTTGTCCCCCTGCTTCACGCTGGGCAGGACGATTTCGTTTCCACGGGTGAAGCGGTGCCCGACTCTAACGGTATAAGACTTGAGCGCCCACCCAAGGAAACCAGGGTTATAACGAGCGTCTTCCACGTCACGCCAGCGAACGCCACCTATCCCCTTGGACCAGGGAAGGACGCCGCTATAGACCCACACCCCTTCATCGTTGACGAACAGGACCACACTCCGAAGGACCATGATCTTGTAGACCAGGACGGCCACGGCCAACGCAACGCCGGCATAGATGACGGCGACGTGGATGCCACCGAGCAGGAACGCCAGGAAAAGCATCACGCCGAACAGGACTAGCGGCCGCAAATAGGCCAACCAGGAAAGGCGGTATTGATTGAAAGCGGCGCCCTCAATCGCCGCTGATTCCATACTGGCGTCGTTCATGACTGCTCCTTGGTCGATGGATGAAATGGGGGGCTTGGGGGGAATTATAGGCAAATGTGCCGGCAAATGCCAGCACTTTGCGAATCCTGCCCTAGCCTTAAACCCCCCATTTCTTTTCGTGCGTACGAAATCGCCGTACCCCCGGAGGGCCGAGCCCCTGCGGGGCTCGCCGGCCCGCTGGCTTCGCCAGGCGGGCTTTTGCCTGCCCGACTGCTCCCGCGCCGCCGTGGCGGCTTGGTCCGGGCTCTTGCAAGTTTTGGATTGTACAATCCAAAAACGGGGTTATAATTTGGATTGTACAATCCAAAAATAAGGGCCGCCCATGAAACCCACCGAAACGACATACGAGGAATTACAAGCCGCGTTCGATCACTTCAATGATGCGCTGTTCGACTCTGAGCTGCCGGTTTGCCTGATCACCCTACAGCGTGAAAAACAGACCTACGGCTATTTTTCCGCTGAACGGTTCGTGAGTCGGGACGGCGGCACCACTGACGAAATCGCCATGAACCCGGCTTACTTCGCAGTGTGCCCCCCGGAAGAAATCATGCAGACCCTGGTTCACGAAATGGCCCACCTGTGGCAGCACCACTTCGGCAAGCCAGGCCGAAGGGGCTACCACAACAAAGAGTGGGCCGAGCGCATGGAAGAAATCGGACTCATGCCATCTTCGACCGGAAAGCCTGGCGGGGCGAAGACTGGCGACAAGATGGCGGATTACATCATCGAGGGCGGTCCCTTCGAGGATGCTTGCCAGGAGCTGCTAACCCGAAACTTCCGCATATCCTGGGCGGACAAGTTTCCGGCCCGTGAAAGGCTCCAGGCGGCCATCGCTGACGGGACAGTGGACGAAATGAGCGAGGAACTGGCCGCCTGGGGTGTCGAGATAGGAGAGGGTGGCGAACTTGTCCTGGAAACAGAACACAAGCAAACGCGGGTGAAATTTACCTGCCCGGATTGCGGAGCCAATGCCTGGGGGAAACCGTCGCTGAATCTGATCTGTGGTGACTGTGACGTGGCCCTGGAAGCCTGCTGACACCTGCCGCGCCCCTTCGGGGCTTGCCGGCCCGCTTCGCGGGCATGGCCTTATTGGACCCTAACGCGCCCCCTTCGGGGGCTTGTTGGCCACCGCCCCCGCGCAAACAGACTCCGCTTCGCTCCGCT
>NZ_JAWQLY010000021.1:0-33361 GCF_033446685.1 Halomonas sp. HP20-15
CGAGCTACGAGCTACGAGCTACGAGCTACGAGCTACGAGCTACGAGCTACGAGCTACGAGCTACGAGCTACGAGCTAAGGTAAGCCACAACCAAAGCGAAACTGGCCATGCGACACGAACAGATGGAAGTCTGGCAGCGTAGCAAACGCCTCAGTGTCGATGTTTATCGTGAACTCCGTGGCCTCCGAGATTTTGGCTTCAAGGACCAAATCACACGCTCTGCGCTTTCGATCCCCAGCAATATTGCTGAAGGCTTCGAACGCTTTACCGAGCGGGAGAAGTTCCGCTTCGTTTCTATCGCCAAAGGCTCGTGTGGTGAGTTTGCCACGCAGACGTTGATCGGTATTGAAGTCGGCTACATTCCCGAAGACGTGGGGCAGCAATGGCGAAGTGAAGCGATGGCGCTGTCTCGAATGCTCGGTTCCTTGCTCAAATCACTGGCAACTAGTTCTCGCGTTTAACAACTGAACATAAGGGCGGCACGGCCTGCTCGTAGCTCGCAGTTCGAAGCTCGTGGCGCATGTGCCCCCAGAAGGAGAAAAACTGTGTCCCATGCCTCCCCGATGATCGCCGATAATATCGAGCAGTACCTGCAGGAACACGAGAACAAGGACCTGCTGCGCTTCATCACCTGCGGCAGCGTCGACGACGGCAAGTCGACGCTGATCGGCCGGCTGCTGCACGACTCCAAGATGATCTACGAGGATCAGCTCGCCGCGATCACCCAGGCCTCCAAGACCAGCGGCACCACCGGCGACAAGGTCGATCTCGCGCTGCTGGTCGACGGTCTGCAGTCCGAGCGCGAGCAGGGCATCACCATCGACGTCGCCTACCGGTATTTCTCCACCGACCGGCGCAAGTTCATCATCGCCGACACCCCGGGGCACGAGCAGTACACCCGCAACATGGCCACCGGCGCCTCCACCGCCAGCCTGGCGGTGATCCTGATCGACGCGCGGCACGGCGTGCAGACCCAGACCCGACGCCACAGCTTCATCGCCGACCTGCTGGGCATCCAGCACCTGGTGATCGCTGTCAACAAGATGGACCTGGTCGACTATTCCCAGGCGCGCTTCGACGAGATCGTCGCCGAATACCAGCCACTTGCCGACAAACTCAATGCTCGTGATATCCGCTTCGTGCCAATCTCTGCGCTGGAAGGCGACAACGTCGTCAATGCCAGCGAGCGCATGCCCTGGTACCGGAGCGACGACGGCCAGCCGGGTACACCGCTGCTCGAGTTGCTCGAGACCGTCGAGATTTCTCACGACAGCAACCTCGCCGACCTGCGCCTGCCGGTGCAGTACGTCAACCGGCCCAACCTCGACTTCCGCGGCTACGCCGGCACGCTGGCCGCCGGCATCCTGCGTCCCGGCCAGACCGTCCGTGCCTTGCCTTCCGGCAAGACCAGCAAGGTCGAGCGCATTGTCACCTTCGACGGCGACCTCAACGTTGCCTACCCGGGCCAGGCGATCACCGTCACCCTGGAAGACGAGATCGACATCTCGCGGGGCGACTGGCTGGTAGGGGATCAAGAGCAAGTGCCGCTGGTTTCGGCCTTCGAAAGCGACATCGTATGGATGCATGAAACGCCGCTGGAGCCCGGCAAGCTTTACGACATCAAGCTCGCCACCCGCGATCTCGCCGGCAAGGTGACGGCGATCGACTATCAGGTCGACGTCAACACCCTGGAGCAACGCCACGCGGAATACCTGGATCTGAACGCCATCGGCCGCTGCCGGGTCGAGCTGACCGCGCCGATCCCGGTGGACGACTACCGTACCAGTCCGGGTACCGGCAGCTTCATCGTCATCGACCGGCTGACCAACGTCACCGTCGGTGCGGGAATGATCCACAAGCCACTGGACAGTGAGCTGCCCTACGAATACCGCACCCACGACAGCAAGGCCGACGTGGTCTGGAATCGCGCCAGCGTGACGCCGGCGATGCGCGCCCAGATCAAGGGGCATGCAGGCAAGTGCGTCTGGTTCACCGGCTTCTCGGGCTCCGGCAAGTCGACCTTGGCCAACGCCCTGGAGGTCGAGCTCAACCGGCGCGGCTATCACACCATGCTGTTGGACGGTGACAACATCCGCCACGGGCTGTGCAAGGACCTGGGGATGAGCGAAGCCGACCGTGCCGAGAATATCCGCCGGATCGGCGAAGTCGCCCGGTTGTTCGCCGAGGCCGGGATCATCGTCATCACCGCGTTCATCTCGCCGTTCCGCAAGGACCGCGACAACGTGCGCGCCCTGTTCGACGAAGACGGCTTTATCGAGGTGCACGTCGATACCCCGCTCGATGTATGCGAACAACGCGACCCCAAGGGGCTTTACCAGAAGGCCCGCGAAGGCAAGATCAAGGATTTCACCGGCATCAACAGCCCCTATGAAGTGCCCCGGGCGGCGGAATTGTCGGTCAATACCGAGACAATGGCGCAGGGTGAAATCATCAGCCAACTGCTGAAGGTGCTGTAATGTGCGGGATTGTTGGTGCAGCCAGTCTGCGTAACGTCACTCCGATTTTGCTTGAAGGATTAAATCGCCTCGAATACCGAGGCTATGACTCGGCGGGTATCGCCTGCATAGCCGAAGGGCAGCTTCAGCGTATATAGCGTGCCATTACAGCTTGCTTTCCTCTCACGTCGGCCTGGGGTCAAGGGCACCGACATCGATAAGCCGCGCAATCTCGCCAAAACCGTTACCGTCGAGTGAGTAGCCGGGCTCAAGGTCCGTACTGCTTTTTTCTTTAATACAAACGACTATTACACGACATATATGCCCATCAAGACTCTTAGCGTGTTCGGCACCCGCCCCGAAGCCATCAAGATGGCGCCTCTTGCCTTGCAGCTTGCCGCCGACGAGCGCTTTGATGCCCACTTGTGCGTTACCGGCCAACACCGCGAGATGCTCGATCAGGTGTTGGCCCTGTTCGACCTCAAGCCGGACCATGACTTGAATGTCATGAAGCCGGGGCAGGATCTTACTGATGTGACCGCCACCATCCTGCAAGGGATGCGGGACGTGCTCAATGAGATCAAGCCGGACATCGTTCTCGTGCATGGCGACACGGCCACGACCTTTGCCGTTACCCTGGCGGCGTATTATCAGCAGATCCCTGTCGGGCATGTCGAAGCCGGGCTGCGCACCGGCAATATCTATTCGCCCTGGCCCGAAGAAGCCAACCGCAAGTTGACCGGTGCGCTTGCCGAATTGCATTTCGCCCCGACGGATCGTTCACGCCAGAACCTGTTGGAAGAGGGCGTTTCTCCCCACAAGGTGCATGTGACGGGCAACACCGTCGTTGATGCCTTGTTCGAGGTAGTGGAGAAGCTAGAGGGTAACGACGCCTATCGGGAGCGCTTCGAAAAGCACTTCGACTTCCTGGATAGCCAGCGAAAGCTGATCCTGGTGACGGGGCACCGGCGCGAGAGCTTCGGCGAAGGCTTCGATCGCATATGCCGGGCCCTGCATGATACCGCTGCCCAGCACCCCGAGGCACAAATCGTTTACCCGGTACACCTGAACCCGAATGTGCGTGAACCGGTAAACCGATTGCTGAGTGACGTCGACAATGTGCACCTGATCGAGCCGCTGGACTACCTGCCGTTCGTCTACCTGATGAATCGCGCCCACATCATCTTGACCGACTCCGGCGGCATACAGGAAGAAGCGCCTTCGCTCGGCAAGCCCGTATTGGTCATGCGTGAAACCACCGAACGGCCGGAAGCCGTGCAGGCCGGTACGGTGAAGCTCGTGGGTACCGACGTCGACAAGATCGTGAACGAACTGAACGTGCTGCTTACCGACAAGGAGGCGTACGAAGCCATGAGTTACGCCCACAACCCCTATGGCGATGGCAAGGCCTGCTCACGCATCCTCGAGATACTCGCAAACAGACAGCCTTAAAAGCACAGCATCTGCATTTTCGTACATCCGCTCACAGTTTTGTACACATGGATTGGAAGCACATGGAATTCAATAAAATTTCCGTAGTTGGCCTGGGCTATATTGGTTTGCCGACGGCTGCCGTCATCGCTTCACGCCGCAAGAAGGTGATTGGCATCGACGTCAATGAGCATGCGGTCAATACGATCAACAAAGGCGAGATTCATATAGTCGAGCCCGAGCTCGACATCATCGTGCATGCCGCCGTCGAGCAGGGCTATCTAAAGGCGACGACGACACCCGAACCGGCCGATGCGTTCCTCGTTGCAGTGCCCACCCCATTCAAGACCAACCCCGAACACACCAGCCACGAGCCCGACCTCAGCTATATCGCGGCGGCCAGCAAATCGATCGCGCCCGTACTCAAGAAGGGCGACCTTGTAATTCTGGAGTCGACGTCGCCGGTCGGCGCCACGGAGAGCATGGCTGGATGGCTGGCCGAGGCGCGGCCGGATTTGACCTTCCCGCAAACCCATGGGGAAGAGTCCGACATTCGCATTGCACATTGCCCCGAGCGGGTTCTCCCGGGCCACGTGATACGGGAATTGGTGGAGAACGATCGGGTGATCGGCGGCATGACGGCCAAATGCTCACAAGCGGCCACTGACCTTTACAAGATTTTCGTGAAAGGCGAGTGCATCACCACCACGGCACGCACCGCGGAAATGGCCAAGCTTACCGAGAACAGCTTCCGCGACGTCAACATCGCCTTCGCCAACGAGCTTTCCATTATCTGCGACAAGATTGATATCAGCGTGTGGGAGCTGATCCGTCTCGCCAATCGCCATCCCCGCGTCAACATCCTGCAGCCCGGCCCCGGCGTAGGCGGGCACTGCATTGCCGTGGACCCATGGTTCATCGTCAGCGAGACGCCGGATGAGGCCCGGTTGATCCGCACCGCTCGCGAGGTGAACGACGGCAAACCTCAATGGGTAATCGACAAGGTCAACGAAGCCGTCGGTAAGTATTTATCTGCAAACCCTGAAAAAACCGCAAAGGACGTGACGATTGCCTGCTTTGGGCTGGCGTTCAAGCCTGATATAGACGATCTGCGTGAGAGTCCGGCTCTACGAATTGCAGAGTCTATAGTCTTAAATAACCCTGGTAAGTCTCTTATAGTAGAACCAAATATAGGTAAGTTGCCAGATGAAAAACTGGGAAGCGCGACTCTAGTCGAATGCTCAGTTGCGATAGATGCCGCCGATATTATTGTATTGCTTGTTGACCATAAGCAGTTTAAGGAAATCCCATCAGCAGAAGTTATAAGTAAGTATTTAGTGGATAGCCGGGGAGTGTGGGATTCGGTTTGATTTACAAGCTTCATCCACTATGACGGCTGGAATCTGCTATGTCCTTTCAAAGAAGAGTGTTCAATAAAGGGAAGAGTGTAATAAAAAAAGGATCTCAAATCCTGGGTGTATATAAAACGCTGGTAAAAATAAAGAAAAAAACGAACAGGGCCGTGCAATTTATAAAGAAACCATCCTTGTTGGTAGCAAAATTAAAAGCTAAACAGCATCGCAAGATCTTCGATGAGGCTGGTTATCATTTCTATAAGCGCGGCGAAATAACATCTGCAGTAAATATTCTGGAAAAGCTTGAAAGAGAAGGAGCAATATTTAGCAAAAAGGATAAGGGTTTTCTTGCCTTCTTGCATGGCATGCTGCGGTTAAAGGAAGGATGGGCACTTCCACCACGGCAGCCAAATGCCGGTCTTTTTACCCAGCGACATCGCTTACTTTATTGCCTTCACCAGTCTGTGCCACATGCCACAAACGGTTACTCAACTCGCTCACATGGCATCGCGGTCGGGTTGAAGAACTCCGGCTGGGAGATCCGTGCCACTACACGGCCTGGTTTCCCGTGGGATGCTGGCGTGGCAGGACTTAATAAAGGCTACCATCAGGCCGAGGTAGATGGCGTCACCTATGCAGCTATAGCGGGTTGGAATCTAAACAAAACTCCCCTGGATTATTACCTGGCACAAGCCGCTGACCACTATTTCCGTGAAGCTCAAACGAGCGGAGCTGAATTGATCGTCGCTGCTTCCAACCACATTACGGCGCTGCCAGCCTTGCTGGCAGCACGGCGCCTTGGCTTGCCCTTCGTGTACGAGATGCGCGGTCTATGGGAAGTAACCCAAGCGTCGACCCAGCCGGAATGGGCAAATTCCGAACGTTACCATTTGATGCGCGAGTTAGAGCAGCAAGCGGCCCATGAAGCGGATCTGGTGATTGCCCTAACCGATGAGCTCGCCGATGAATTGGCGTCGTGGGGCGTGGTACGCGAGCGCATCGTGGTGGTGCCTAACGCCGTAGATGCCGAGCGCTTCCAGCCCACCTTACCTGATGCCAACGTGGCTAGAGAGCTTGATCTGAAGCCCGGCATACCGGTGATCGGTTATGCTGGCAGCGCCGTAGCCTACGAGGGACTGGAACTGCTGCTTGATTCGTTGGCCTTACTTAAAAATCAAGGCCAAGACTTTATCTTCGTTCTGGTTGGTGACGGTAAAGTAATTGATACGGTTAAAGCCAAGGCCAAGGCGCTGGGCGTTCAGGATAACTGCCGTTTTACTGGCCGAGTGCCGTTTGATGAAGTCCCGCGCTACTTATCTTGTATGGATATCATGCCGGTGCCGCGTCTCTCGTCTGCCGTCACCGAAATGGTCTCGCCACTCAAACCCTTGGAAGCTATGGCCATGGGCAAGGCAGTGGTGCTTTCTGATGTCTCCCCTCACAAGATCATGGCGGGAGATAACCAGCGCGCTCAATTGTTCACTAAGGATAGCGCCGACGATCTCTGCCGAGTGCTCAAGGCGTTGATTGACAGTCCTGCAGAACGCAAGCGCCTAGGCCAGGCGGCCCGCGCTTGGATCGAGCACGAGCGCAACTGGAATCATGTGACCAGCCTGTACGCTGAGGCCCTGGAGCGTGTGCGGACCAGCTATAGCGCCCCGGCATCGACTGACTCAGTCATCACGGCCAAGCGATTGGAGCAAATTACTCTAGGTCTGATAGCCGATCGGTTCACCACTGATACCCTGGCAAGCACCGTCAAGGTGGTGCCCCTTTCGCCGGATAACTGGCGTGAAGAATTGGCGGAACAACCCATTGACGCCATGTTTGTGGAGTCTGCATGGAACGGTAATGAGGAACAGTGGCACCGAAAGGTTGGTTACTACGGCGAAGATGAGTTTGCGCCTCTTTTCGAGCTACTAGCATACTGCCGCGATACAGGCATTCCCTCGCTGTTCTGGAACAAAGAAGATCCCATTCACTTTGATCGATTCAGTAAAGCTGCCACCCTCTGCGATCACGTATTTACTACGGATAGTGGTCGAATCATTCCCTACCTGGCTACTCCGGGCACGCTGACGCGCACTGCCAGCAGTTGTCCTTTCTATGCCTCACCGAAGATTCATAACTTGTTACCCTCAAGGCGGGAGTGGCAGCCTACGGCGGCCTATGGCGGTACATACTACGGTAATCGGTATCCAGAACGTACCGAGTATATGGACAAGGTTATGAGTGCAGCCGCACCACTTGGCCTCACTATTTATGATCGACAACATGATGATCCAAACTCACCCTACAAGTACCCAGGCGGCTTGGGGGAGCATGTGGCCGGAAGTCTTAGCTACGAAGAGATGATCCAGGCATACAAGGCTCACCCGGTACAAATCAACGTCAACTCGGTGCTGGACTCGCCGACTATGTTCTCGCGTCGAGTTATAGAAACGGCTGCCTGTGGCTCGCCGATAATTTCCGGGCCCGCGTTGGGCATGAATCGTTACATCGAGAACACTGGGCTCATTGTGCGGACGGAAAGCGAAGCCGCCCAGGCGCTGGAAAACCTGCTTTACCATCCAGCCTATCGTTGGCGGACGGCGCTGAAAGGGGCAAGGGCCATCATGCGTGCCCATACTACACAGCATCGCCTAGTACAGATGTTGCGTACCGCCGGTATGATCATGAAGGCGCCTGAGGCACCCTGCTTTCAACTGGTGAGCAGCGAAATCTCTGAAGCCGCTATCAAGCCCCTGTTAGCCCAGACACTGCGCCCTATTCGTATTGTTGCCCATCAATGGCAGGCTGCAGCCAAGGCCCAGTTGGAAGCGGCTGGTATCGAATGTGTGACTACCGAGGGCCTAAATATCGAAGAGAGCAATCTCTGGCTGTTAGCTGATCCTCGCGCGCTGGAGGCCATGGAGCCCGAAGACTTCGAGGATTTGGCTTGGCCCACGCTTTACGCACCTCACACGCGCATCGGCTTTGCCCGTGAGGCAGCATTGGCAGATGAACAATGGCCTGGAGTCGCACTTGAAAGTCAGGATATTGATCTTGGCCTTCAACTAATCTGCGCCCCGACAGATATAACAACCAACGAGCTCAATGGTTGGGCAGCGCAGCAGCCGACGCTAGCTCTGCGTAAGCCCGCGCGCATCCATGAGCAAGCACCTAACGTCCCATCGAAGAAAACGATGGTGATTGCCGGGCACGATCTCAAATTTATCAAGCCTTTTTATCCATACTTTACTCAGGCGGGTATCAGAATCCTGCTCGACTTCTGGAGCGGTCACAACCAGCACGATGAGATCGCCAGCAAGCGCCTGGTTCGTCAGGCGGACACCATTTTCTGTGAGTGGATGCTGGGAAACGCCATCTGGTACGGCAAGCATAAACGGGAAGGGCAAAAGCTGGTGGGTCGACTGCATGCACAAGAAACGCGCAGTCCACTTTTCGAAAAAATCTCATTTGAACAATTCGAAAAAGTTATCTTCGTTGGTCCTCACGTTTTGCGTGAAGCTCAGCAACGCAACCCTATACTTGGTCAGAATAGTACGGTTATTTACAACGGGGTAGACGTTGACGCTCTTCAGGCAGTGCCTCGCAAATCGACTAACGGTAAAGTGTTAGGGATGGTGGGGATTGTGCCACAGAGTAAGCGGTTAGATCGTGCCTTGGATATACTCCGTGAGCTAAGAAAAAAAGACACTGGCTACACTCTGCGTATTAAAGGTAAGCGTCCCGAAGAGTACCCTTGGATGGCTAATCGGCCAGAGGAAATGGCCTGGTATGAAACACAATACCATCGTCTCCATGACGATAGCTTACTGAAGAATGCCGTCTTTTTCGATCCTCATGGCAATGATATGCCTGCATGGTATGCAGGGATTGATTTTGTACTTTCAGTAAGTGATCACGAGAGTTTTCATTTAACAGTTGCTGATGGTGCTGCAGCGGGATGTATGCCAATAATTTTGCCTTGGCCCGGTGCTTGTGAAATTTATCCTAAGGAATGGTTTTATCAGAATATAGATGAAATACCCCAGGCTCTCAGCAGTCTAAAAATAGAAAGGGCATTGTTGCAGGAAAAAGCTGCCGATAATTTTGACATTAAAAAAATAAGCACTCAACTTTTAAGTGTTGTTTCAGATGAGGTGGTCAAAAGGCCGGTCAATGTCTTTGTCTTAGGTAGCTGCGTTTCACGAGATCCTTTTGAGATAGCGGATCCTCGGAAATTAAAATTGATCAATTATTATGCGCGCTCAAGCTTGGCATCTTTGGCATCCAAGCCAGAAATCGATGAGGAAATTTTAAGTCGAATCCCTTCTAGCTGGCAAAGAAAAATGGTATGTGCTGATATGTCAAAAACAGTTTTTAAAGAACTGGAGAGAAGCAAGAACGATATTGACGCTCTACTAATAGACTTAATAGATGAGCGGTTTAACTTAACTATCAAAAATGGTGTCATTCATACAGTATCAAAAGAATATAAAAAAGGTAATGAAGGAAGGAAGATGAAACTAATTCCTAGTTATTCGGATGAAAAATTTGAATACTGGAAAAAAGGGGCGAACAGGCTATTCGACTTCCTGGAAAGAAACGAATTAATAGAAAAAACGTACATCAATAAAGTTTTCTACACTAGCGACATTGATAGTTTTGGCAACACAAAAGACATGGTGGGAAGCTATACAATAGAAAAAATAAAAAAGGCTAATGCCGAGCTCGATGCGATGTATGATTTTATAAATAAATTCATACCTGAAGAGAATTTTATAGTATATCCAATTAATATATTGTATGCAGATAGTAACCATAAGTGGGATTTGTCCCCATTTCACTTCAACAGAAAAGTGTTTGATTGGCAAAATAACATTTTATTTAATAAGGCAAAGCTTCAACTACGCGAGGCGTAAGTGCAAGGACAAGTGATGAAAAAATGCATTTTGGTCACCGTTCGGTATAGCATTCTCTTCAGTGAGAGGACTCAAGGATTTCACATGTCCGCTGCTCAAGAAGACTATTTATCGTATAAAGCAGGACTTTTTAGCGATGAAAGAATGAAGATGAGGGAATATTTTTTCGAAAAATATTTACTAGCATCACTTGATGCTGCGTATAAGAATAGTACAAGCGATGTTGATTTTCATGTGTTGATTATGGCTTCTACAGAACTTCCAAGGAAAAACAAAAAATTCTTAGAACAAAAAGTTAAAGATTACGAATGGCTGCATGTTAGTTACCTTTCCCCTGACGCCGTAGACTATGGTTATCAAATGAAACTGTTTCTGGATGCTCATTATCCGGAACAACAACTGATTTGCGCGACAGCTCGGCTAGACGATGATGATGCATTGTTCAAAGATTATATTAATGTTCTTTCTAAATACCTAGACACGGAAAGTGAGAATACAGTTATAAGCTTCTCCTTGGGATATAATTTGTATATTGATTTAGATGGTTTTAACATTGTGGGAGCCTCGGAATGCTATCATAGTAAAATTGCGCTTGGCTTGGCATACATAAGAACGTATTCAAATAGCAGAGAAGTTGTCGATGATAATATCTATAAGTGCGGGAATCATATAAAAATAGATAAGAACTACAGGGTAGTAGACTACAAAGAAAAACATGCATTTATCAGAGTAAACACAATACTGTCGGATCGAATGTATCTCGTGGATAAGGAGTTGCGAAGCAAGAGGTTAAATATTGAATACAGGAAACAAGGTGATAAAAGGGTTGGTCTAGGGAGGGCTAAGAAGTCATTTCCCTTCTTGCCGATTTAATTTAATTACAAGGTGGCTTCATTGAAGTTTTTTTATAGCATTGTTGAAGCATTGAAATACTCTAGCGACCATAGCTTTATTGTAATACATCGTACTGTGTTCTTTCCGATATACGTAAATTATGGTGGCCATAAAGATTGGGTCATCTTTACACCTGGGGCATGCTCAAGAGCCAAGCCGATGCCTGTATTTCAGCGCTCATCTTATAGTAGTAGTTTGACGGCAAATGTTATATCAATATTCGACCCCGGGCTTTTTCTTAACAACAAATTAACTAACTCTTGGTTCTGTGGCACACCTTCAAGGTATTATGCTGAATATGTGTCATTAATAATCAAGCAACTATTGGATAATAAAGGAGCAGATTATAAGGATGTTGTGCTATTTGGAACTTCCGCAGGGGGACTTCCTGCTCTTAAAATTGCTCAATGCTTGCCCGGAGCAACGGTGTGGGTAGGTAATATACAGGTAGATGCAAGCATACACCCTGCTTTTAATAAAATGCTCCCTGTATTATTTTCTAAGTTTGATAAAGAGAAATGTATCAGGGATTTTCACGAGCGATTTGATGCGCGAAAAATGGACGGCAGCTATAATGTTCACTATTTCCAGAATACAAGTGATGTCGTGCACTATAAAAAGCATTATAAAGCGTATAAAGACTGGGTTGCTAATAATTCAACCGAAGCTAGGGTAAGGTTCTACGAATATGATGACCCTGTTTCTGGCCATGGCTCAGTAGGTCGCCATAAAGAGCTTGATATAATCCATAGGTTATTACTCAAGCAACCTTTATCTCTTGATTGGGTGCAGAGAGCTTAATATGGAAGCTTCATTTCTCGAAAATTATTTGTTGAGACCGGAGTCGTTCTGGCCGAAGTCACATTTAAGGAATGCAGATAAAGTAAAAAGGTTTGTAGCGACAGGATGTGCAGCAAACGGCCAGAACCCCAAGAGCTACATTGATGATATAATTAAGCTGGGACAATTGAGGAAAAGGTTTGATAATAAGCATGTATATATAGTTAACCCAGGTAGTTCAGGATCTCACTGGATTGAAGCCATGTTAAGTCTGTTAGCAGACTTCCATAACGGTGGGGAAATTTACCTGCCAAAAGATGTCAAGGAGTACCTCTCGACACTGCAGCTTGAAGATGCCGAGTTTTTTTTAGATGTTGTTTATTTAGTACACGCCGGCGGAATTTTTGATGATTCTCTTACAGCTTCTCTAAGCAACTCAGCACATTTAGCAAATCATCAACAGCTATCTCAATTTAGCCCTAACAAGAGAGTGGTCCTCTTGTTAAGAAATCCAGTTGATGTTGTTATGTCTCGAACTTTTAGGAAGGATGAGTATAAAAAAGATATTGCTCCCAATTCTTGCGACAAAGAATATTTGGAAAGAAATTGTTCATACGTTGAAAAGTTTTATGCGAATATAAATTACGATAGTTTCGACTCTATAATAAAGTATGAAGATTTCGAGAACCAACCGTTGGAAAGCTTAAAAGCTCTAGCCGATATTATAGGGTTAAAGGCTAGCGACCAGAATTTGATGAATGCTGTAAATGTGACTTCCAGAAAGGCGGTTAAAGATTCCGTCAGCAAGGGAGAGCAAGCGATGACGAATGTTTATTTAGGAAAACACCATGAGCATGCATGGGCAAAAGATTATACAGTCAAAAGGTTAAGCTATATTCTTAATTTCCATGGTATGAAATTTGATTGAGCTTTGGGTGACATATTGCTTTTAAAGTTTAATTCAGTTTGCCCAAATTTGGTGTGTTAAAGGCTTTGTTTTAAATGATACTATCTGATAAATATCGTTTTATTTTTCTTAAAGCTAGGAAGGTGGCTGGAACTTCTTTTGAAATGGCTCTTTCAAAGTACCTTACAGCGTCAGATATTATAACCCCCATATCCCCAGATGATGAAAATAAGAGAAAAGAGTTGGGCTTTAGGGGGGCGCAAAACTATGTTAAAGGCGACAGGGAGCTTAGCAATCATATATCAGCAAAGGCATGCCGGCAGATTATTGGCAAAGATTGGTGTAAGTATGAAAAAATTTCTATTGTAAGAAATCCTTGGGATGTGGCGCTTTCGTTGTTTTACTATAAGCAGGGACCTGATGCTGATCTATCGACCCTTTCCCAGTGGTATCTAGAGGGAGAAGGCGCTAGGTTCTTAGGGTTGAATAATCAACAGTATTTTATCGACGGGCGGCTTGCTGTTGATCGTTTTTTGCGCTTTGAATACTTTAAATATGATATTCTTAAGCTTGAAGAAGAAAGGCCAGAATTTTCCGGACTGTACGAGGTGTTTAAGGGCCTTAGTGCTAAAGCGGGGATTAGGCATGAAAAATCGCGAGATTTGAGAGAGGTATATGACAGCCATCCTATCTTGATGGAGAAGATCAAACAGCTTCATTCTTATGAGATCGATCGGCTTGGTTATTCTCTTTAAATACTGTTTAATCGTTTCTGAATAAGGTGACTTGTGTCTAACCGTCCCCGTCTAGTCTTACATGTTGGTTACCCGAAAGCGGGGTCTTCTTCTTTGCAGGAAACTCTTTGTAAATCTCAGGCAGATCTGCATAGATATGGCGTTATTTATCCAAGTCTATTTATAAGCCCCGGGACATTTAAACATGAAGAACTCTTTAGGCTTGTTCGTCTTGGTCAGATGCATAAAGTAAGTAAGTTGTTGCGCGATTTAACTGCAAAATATAAAAACTATCAGACTGTTGTGTTGTCCACTGAGTCCATTGTAAATCAGCTGAACAATATTGAGGACTATGCCTGGCGAGATTTCTTTAACGCGCTTAAATCCTTATTTGTGCTTGAGTTAGTTATTGTTCGACGTCCTGCGGAAGGCTTCAAGAGATCCTATTATAAACAGGCGGTAATTAATCAACCGTCAGGCCTGGTAAGCTATTACGGTACATCTTTGACACTCGCCGACTTCTGCGAACTGGATGTCATAAAACAACTGTCAGACTCCGAAGCTATCATTGGTAAGTTATCGAAACTCTCTAATGCCACGGTAAGGGTATTCGACTATTCTTCTGAGATTGTGCGTGATTTTGCATACTGGTTAACTGGCGATCAGATGCAAATTAATGAAGCTCCTGCCAGCAATGTTAGCTTAAAAGATGAAGAGGTTGAGTTGATTCGCCAGATCAATAATGTAGTATTCTCTTCTGATGATCGCAATGCTTGGCTAAGCGTATTAAGTGATTGTTCCCAATTAGCTAGCAATACAGCGCGGGCCTTGGCTGGACGGGCTAAGACAAAGGATATTATGGCTCTGGATATAAGGACTCTAGACGAGGTTGAATGCGGCCTCAATCCTTCCCTTGGTGCCAATGACGTCAGGCTTAAAGATTTAGCTAGTAAAATGAAATGTAGGCTTATAAAAATTCATGCTGATTATAAAGAAAATATAAATACATTGCCGGGGACAGGTATGGAACTCAAAGAAGTGAAATCGTCAGCGCTAGATCACTGCGTGAGTAAAAAGCTTAGCAATATTGTTAACTCAAAAGTCAACATATCCTTAGGGGAGAAGCTACACGCCGACGGTCAATTGGAACTCGCTCCCTTCAAGGCCGTATCCTTTAAGGGCTGGGGGGCTTGGGAGCAAGACCCTCTAAACAACAGGAGCTGGCAGTGGCGGCTGAACTGGCTTTCTTTTATTCCTTATTTATTGGCTTATCATTATAGTGTAAAGAATGATGATATTCTAGATTTCGCATGCGATGGGGTGCAGTCATGGTTGGATGAATATTTATCTACAGATCAGGCGTACCCGTTTGAATTTGTCTGGCATGACCATGCTACAGCACTTCGAACCGAGCAATTAATTCTAATATATTACTATTGTAAAAAATTTGCTCAAGAGTGGTTGAATAGAAATAAGCAATTTCAAGACTATATT
Organism: Halomonas sp. HP20-15; assembly: GCF_033446685.1. Taxonomy (NCBI): domain Bacteria; kingdom Pseudomonadati; phylum Pseudomonadota; class Gammaproteobacteria; order Oceanospirillales; family Halomonadaceae; genus Halomonas; species Halomonas sp. HP20-15. The sequence goes on from NZ_JAWQLY010000021.1 coordinate 14,959, forward strand.
GAGCAAGCTTTACACATCCATGGCCAATGGCTAGTTAAGGATAGCTTCTATTCCGAGCATACAAATCATGGTTTAGAACAAGCGCGTGTTCTGCTCTTGTTGGGCACTGTATGTACAGGCGTGGAGGCGAATGAATGGCGAAAAATTGCTGTTAGTCGAATAAGCAGTGAACTTGCATTTGCCTTTACCGACGAAGGTGTACATGTCGAGAACAGCCCTGCTTATCACATCTTCGTTTTCAAAGTATTTATTGGGATAATCAAGGATTACCCGGCTAATTTACTGGGTAATTTGGCGAAAGAATTTGATAAATTTTCTGTAAAAGCGTTAAGCTTTATTACGCATATCCTGCGCCCTGATGCATTGCTCCCTCCCATCGGTGATACCGAACAGTTACCTACTTCGGATGCCTATAAGGAACTGTTTGGTGAAAGCAACGAATACCAGCATTTCTTATATGCTTTGACGAAAGGTGAGAAGGGAATTCGCCCTGATAAATTAAACGTTGTCTATCCACAGTCCGGCTACGCGATTTTTAGAAATAGATGGCCTGATCAGACTGGTTTTTTAAATGCCTTTCACATTACTGTTAAAGCAGGGTGTTCTAGCCGGTATCACCATCAGCAAGATGAAGGTCACATAAGTGTTTATGCGGGCGGCGAGGACTGGTTAATTGATTCAGGGCTTTATAATTATATTAACAAGGATCCAATGCGTCGCTATATGCGTAGCAGACAAGCGCACAATGTTCCTATTATTTCGGACACTAGTTACGCAAAAGAATTTGAGCATCGACTAAGGGCTTGGAAGGTGCTCGATTATGATGAGGCGCCAAGCGCTCCTTTTGTTAATATGCAGCTGAATATGCTTGAGCAAGTAAAGCATAATCGTGTTATTAGTTTTGACGCGGAGAACACGTTTTTAGAAGTGCAAGACAATATCGAATCTAAAGATCACAAAAAACATAATATCTTACTCCAATGGCATATTCCTGTAAATAAGAATGTCGCTATAGGGGAAAACAAGGTTGAGGTTCGCTCTGCATCAGGGAGCGCTCTGTCCGTGGAATTTGTAGGAGATGTACCGGATAGTATTTCTATTGCAAAGGGCAAGAAAGAAAATAAAATACTTAGTTATGTGTCTTATAAAGCAAACCGTGCTGAGCCTAGCCAAGTATTGCGTGTGCTATTTAAAGAGCGCGTAACTCTTTCGGTTAATACGCACTTTACATTTAGATTTGTGTAATTAGTCTCAGTGCCATAAGGCAGTTCTAGAGCTATAGTGTTTGGTTTTTACCGCAAGCAACGAACTTGTTAAGCCTAACGGGTAGGAGTGTAGGGTTTTGCTGAATAATATGCTGACTGCTTTAAGGTGGGCACTGTCTATTGGGAATAAGTTTTCCCGTGTGGTTCCTGGTGTGACATTGTTAATAGTTTTTGCCACATTGGTATCACAGATATCCATATTGTTGGCTTTTTTGCTACCTCTAAAAATTCTCATGTTGCTTGGGTCGAGCCAAATTCCTCATTACTTTCCTTCTCTGTTCACTCATATGGATAGAGAACTCCTAATATTGTCCCTCAGCATGTCAGCTGTAGTCTTTTACATGCTTTTTCTCATTGCTGAGAAGGCAATAGTAATATGTTCAAGCCGAGGGGCCACCTTACTTTTGCGAAGAAGTCAAAAAATTATCCTTTTTGAAAACCAGGACGAAGTGGCTAGCAGAGGTTATCAACGCTATTCACGCAGCCTTGCTGGCAGCGTATTCCTAGGCCTAGTCGCTGTAGTTATGGCATGCTTATACCCTGAGTTGTTAGGGGTGTTGGTTGTATATATAATAGTGGCTTTTATGCTACTTGCCTTCTTCTATTCCAAGAATAGAAAGCTAAAGGTAGCTGTGGATGAGGTTCCAGGCCAAGTTGTTAGTACGGCAACTAATATAGGTTTTTTGTGCTCATTTATTTTCATGGTATGGGACTTTTTGTGGGGCACTCCTCCTGGGCTTTTGATAGCTATTATTTCTTTAATTCTTATGCGTCAGGGGTTTACTCGCATTGCTGGCGTTGTTAATGACTTGAAAGGGCTATACGTCCAACGTTTAAAGCTTAATGCGCTTTTTTTTCATGGGCATGTCCTTGTTAACGAGACTCGTAAACACGAAACCAATTTTTGGTCATTGCTAAAATTCCCTCAGCGCGAGCAGTGGATGCTCAGTATGTTAAGAGAGGTAGTCTCTTCATCTATAGATGAAGTGAAAATTTCTTGGTGGCACTTGGGTGGCTTAGATGTGGCGGCATTTCATGTCCAGGGGTTCGATAAAGAGGGGGCTCTGGTTTCTGAAAATTTGGTGAAATTGTTTAATAGTAATCGTGGCTCATTAGCTAAGCACGAAGCTACTTTGCTTATTGGTAATGCTGAGCTTCCAGCACTTCCTTTAAAAGGCGTAGAGTCGTTGGGAGATCTACATTGTCACATTTTTGAGTGGTTGCCTATTGAAAAGCCACCACTGAAACAGATAAATGAAACCAGGCAGGCAGCTTTAGAAATACTTTTAGCTATCGAGCCTAATAAGACCTTATCATCCCAGTTTATGCGTTCCCGTCCTCCTATCTGGCAACGTATTGATGCTCATATGTTTGAGCGTCTCCACACTGTGGCGGAAATGATGGGTCCTCCTCAGGTGGAAAATGTGGAGCGCCTTAGAAAGGCTCACGATGTTATTAAAGATCGTTTGAGTAAGTTGCCTTTGGTTATAGTAAATCCGGATCAAGGGCCTGATGCTTTTCTTCAAACGGAAGAAGGAGAACTGCTAATGGCACAATGGGGACGCTGGGCTTTGGAGCCTGTTGGGGCTAACTGGCCCATACATCCTAAACAACTCGACCTGTTAGCTAGTGCATTAGATCGGGCTAAACTATCACGCCGTGCCTTGCATAAAGTAAGCGCTGCTGACGCGTGCATTACGGCTTTAATTTTTTCGTTGGAAAAGTCTTATGTTCGCCAAGATTTTGTTATGGCCTTGGATTTGATTCCTAGGGTTCTAAAATGCTTGGAAGAAGAGCCTAATATGTCGGGTGCATCGACCTGATAATTTTGAGGAGCACCGTTTTGCCCATTATTTCCATGATTGTCTGGAACGAGTTCTTGAACGATGCACGCGTATTAAAAGAGGCGCAGACTCTTCAAGCTGCCGGTTATCAAGTTATCGTTCACGCTTTACACACTCCTGGGGTTACTCAGGAGTGCGAACTCTTGGAATCGGGTGTAAGGGTGGTGCGTGTTGCTCGCAGCCCGCTATGGAAGCTGCGTAAGCGCAATTTGCGTATAGCGAACGGCAGCAAGCAGGGGGAACAGGCAAAAGCGAGTTCCCGGCCAGCAACTGCTCCGCCTCCGCAAACGCCGCTGCGCCAGCTTCTAAAACTGGTTGCCAGGCTTTGGACGCACGCCAATTTGGCATGGCGGTTGGTTAGGTCACGTGCCGATGTCATCCACGCGCATGACGTCAATGTGCTGTCCACGGCTTGGCTCGCGGCCAAGCTGTTGCGGGTGCCGCTGGTCTACGATGCGCATGAGATCAGCACTGACCGCGAGGGTTACAAGGCCTTTCGTGGGTTGGTTGGTTGGCTAGAAAAGAAAATCATGCCCCAGGCGGTCGGTACCATCACGACCACGGATGCTCGCGCCAAGTTCTTTGCGCGTGCTTATGGCATCCCCCGACCGCTGGTGTTGCAGAACCGGCCTCGTCTGGTCAGTGCCGACGGGTCTGATCGCATACGCGAGGAGCTGGGATTGGTAGAGCCTTGGCCTATCGTGTTGTATCAAGGTGGGCTGCAGCCGGGTAGGGGGCTGCCCAGGCTGGTCGAGGCTGCCGCAAGCGTGCCTAACGCTTACTTCGTATTCATCGGTGGCGGGCGGCAGACGGCTGAATTGCGTGAGTTGGCGGCTCGCCTACAACTGGAAGAGCGAGTGCGCTTCATTCCGACCGTGGCGCTGGCGGAGCTGCCTTCCTACACGGCCTCGGCGGATGTCGGCGTGCAGCCCATCGAAAACACCTGCCTGAACCATTTCACGACGGACTCCAACAAGCTGTTCGAGTACGTGATCGCGGGCTTGCCGGTAGTGGCTAGCCAACTGCCCGAGATCAGCAAGGTAGTGCGCAAGCACGACTTGGGCCTGTTGGTACCGCCCGGCGATACGCCGGCCCTGGCCAGCGCCATCAGCCAGCTGGTGAGCGATCCTGAGTTGCGCTTGTGGTATCGTGCCCGCGCCAAGCAGGCGGCACAGACCCTCAATTGGGAAACTCAGGAGCAGGCTTTGTTGGACCTTTACGCAAACGTATTGCCGAACCGGGATATTGCGAGGGCCCGCCGGTGACACAGCGGGGCAGGATATTACTGCTGAGCTTCTATTTCCCACCCGACCTGGGAGCCGGGTCGTTCCGCAGCCGGGCCCTGGTCGAGGCGCTGATGAAGCGGCTGCCGCCAGGCCATACCCTTGAGGTGATGACCACGGCGCCCAATCGCTATGCCCGGTATGACAGCCAGGCGCCGGCCTATGAGACCGCCTACGAGGGGCGCCTCACTGTGCGACGTATCGAGCTGCCCAGCCATCGCAGTGGCATTCTGGACCAATCGAGGGCCTTCGCGGCGTACGCGTGGCACGTGTCGCGACTCACCCGAGGTCAGCACTACGACCTGGTGATAGCGACTTCATCGCGGCTGATGACCGCCGTGCTGGGCCGCTATGTGGCGGGTCGCGTGTCGGCACGGCTTTATCTCGATATACGCGATATCTTTGTCGAGAACCTGCCCTTCCTGCTGCCGACGGGCGCACGATGGCTCGGCATTCGTTTTTTCAGCGCCCTGGAGCGCTGGGCGGTCAATCGCGCGGCCAAGGTCAATCTGGTATCGCCGGGCTTCGAGCCCTACTTCAAGGCACGCTACCCTAGTCAGCAGTTCACCTGGCACACCAATGGTGTGGATCCTCTATTTGCCGATTCGGCAAGAGGGGCGGTCGCGGAGCAGTCATCCACGTCACAGGCGTCCAGCCCGAATGAGTCGATGCGGGAGCCGCGTCGCTTGCGCGTGCTGTACGCGGGCAATATCGGCCAGTGCCAAGGCATCGATCGTATCTTGCCGGGCTTGGCCAAGCGTCTGGAGGATCGCATCGATTTCGTTTTGATCGGCGATGGCGGAAGGCGCGAAGCACTGCAGGCGGCTCTCGAGGCGCAAGGGGTCTCAAATGTGGAGATCAGGCCGCCGGTGGAAAGGGAGTGGTTGAACGAGGAGTACCGGCAAGCCGACGTGCTGTTTCTTCATCTGAACGATATGTTCTGCTTTTCGCGGGTGATTCCTTCCAAGATTTTCGAGTATGCCGCGACTGGCAAGCCGATCTGGGCCGGTGTGCGGGCCTTTCCCGCCCAGTTCTGCAAACAACATATCGAGAACGTCAGCGTATTCGAGCCGTGCGATTCGGCGGCGGCTGCGAATGCGTTCGAGTCGTTGGAATTGGCGACTCGCCCGCGTGGGCAATTCATCGAGGACTTTCGTCGGGACAGGATCATGGGAAGAATGGCCGACGATGCGCTGGCGATACTAGGCAAGCCGGTAAGACAGGCCACGGTCACGTCATGATTTGAGCGCCGCGGCTGGTCAAAAATTGGTATGGGTCCGGTTCTCTTTTTTCAGTATCATGCCGCCGAGCAGCGCAGCGTAAAGTATCATATTGTTACAAAGCCGATAATCTTTCCGCCCTTGAGTTACCCGACTAGCCGATGAGTGCCCCAAGACAGCAGAGAAATATCACCGAACGATACCCGGCCCAGATATTCGTGCCCATGATCGATGCCGGGGCCGTGCTCTTATCAGGCTTTCTGGCTCATTTCATTCGTTTTGGCACCCTTGATGTGCACGATCGCTTTCTGTTGGGCATGGTGATCATCGCCATTTTCGTGGTGATGGCGAATTTCATTGATGGGGCCTATGTACGCTGGCGTACCACGCGTCTATCCAGAATCCTTTTCCGACTGATTGGCGTCTGGGTCATCGTCGCGCTGCTGGCGACCTCGATCATCTACCTGGCCGAAGCTTCGGTACGTTATTCGCGCTTGTGGTTGGGGATGACCCTGCTGTTTTCGCTGGGTCTTGCCGCTGGTTTTCGCGTTTTGGTGATGTTACTGCTCAAGCACGCGAGACTATCGGGCAAGAACCTGCGCGGTGTGTTTCTCGTTGGGCCTTCGCAAAACCTGCTCAAGGTGGCCAGGAGCATGCGCAAGATGCCGGGCGAAGGCTTCGCGATCTCCGGTGTGCAGCGCGTGAAGGATGCCCCCGATCCGGTTTTCTATAATTGCCTCGCTCGCCGTGTCGAGGCGTCGGGAGCCCGCGAGGTGTGGCTTTGCCTGCCGCTTGAAATGGGCGGCACGGTGCGCGAGGTGATGTATGCATTGCGCCACCAGACGGCGGAGGTGCGCTTCATTCCTGAATTTCAGGACATGCGGCTTCTCAACCATCGTATCAGCCAGGTGGCGGGCCACTTCGCGATTGATTTGAGCGTGACGTCCATGGGCGAGACGTCACGCTTCCTGAAGCGGGTGGAGGATCTGGTGCTGGGCAGCGTGTTTCTTCTCTTGTCATTGCCTGTCTGCGCCGTCGTTGCTGTGGTTTTGAAAGTGCAGTCCCCAGGGCCGGTGCTGTTCAAGCAGTATCGAATGGGCAGCAACGGCCATCACTTCAAGGTCTACAAGTTCCGCTCGATGGAGGTGCACACGGAGGCCGGAGGGGCCGTTACCCAAGCCAAGCAGGGCGACCCGCGGGTGACGAAGTTCGGTGCCTTTCTGAGGCGCACTTCGTTGGATGAACTGCCTCAGTTCTATAACGTGCTGCAGGGGCGCATGTCGATCGTCGGGCCGCGCCCCCACGCCTTGGCGCACAATGAGCATTACAAGGATGTGGTCGAGTCGTACATGAAGCGCCACAAGGTCAAGCCGGGAATCACCGGCTGGGCCCAGGTCAACGGCCTCCGGGGCCCGACTGCGGATGTCGAAAAGATGAGGCTGCGTGTCGAGCATGACCTCTGGTATATCGACAACTGGTCGCTATGGCTGGATCTGCGGATCATTGCGCTGACCATCATCAAGGGGTTTTGCCATCCGAACGCGTTCTGATGCCTCTCCGTCTGAATTCCATTTGAAGATTGACTGACCTGGCTGGTGTGGCGCGACGATGGCGTCCGCTCCGTTAGCAAGGGTGACCGGTAATGCTATGATGGCCAGCTTTCGAGCTGGCCTTTTTGTTCGTCTCTACATTGTTTTTACTGGGTTAAACGATGACTTTCAGTAGCGAGGCTTGGAGTCGGTTGAGTAGGGGAATGGTGGGATACACCTCGCTGGCGGTTTGGCTGTTTGGTGCGCTCGCACTCGTCGTGTCGTCCGGCTACTCGTTGGGAGCCTTGCTGCTGGTGCTTGGCAGCATCATGCTGCTGTACTCCAGGCCTCGCCTGGGCCTGTCGTGCCAGGATGGGTTGATCATGCTGGCGATGCTGGGCTTTTGTCTGGCGGGGCTGTGGGAAGTGCTGGTGTTTCAGGAGCCATGGCGGGAATTCGACAAGCCCAGCCGGTTCCTGCTGGCGATACCGGCAATGTTGCTGGTTCTGGCATATCCGCCACGGCTGGCCTGGCTGTGGTCGGGGCTGGTCGTCGGTGCCGTGGGGGCGGGGGCGTGGGCCATCTGGCAGAAACTGCTGGTCGGGGTCGATCGCGCGACCGGCTATACCTACGTCATCCAGTTCGGCGATATCAGCATGCTGATGGGTATCTTGTGTCTGGCCGGGCTGGGCTGGGCGATAATACAGCCACGGCGCAAGACCTGGCTCGGATTACTGTTGCTGGGGGCGCTCGGCGGCTTGCTGGGTTCGCTGCTTTCCGGCAGCCGTGGAGGCTGGGTCGGCCTGCCGTTCGTGCTTCTGGTGCTGTACGGTGCCTATGGCGCATTGATGTCTCGTCGGGTGAAGGTCGCCCTGGTTGCGTTATGTGTGGCCGGCGCGGCCGTGGTGTATACCGTGCCCCAGTTCGGCGTTCAGCATAGGGTACATGGCGCCTTCGAGGACATCGCGCAGTACATGAGCGGTGAGGGGCAGACTTCCTCTGTGGGGGCGCGCTTCGAGATGTGGCATGGTGCCGGCCTGCTGATCGGCGAGAGGCCGCTGCTGGGCTGGGGGGAGTCCGGCTATTATCGTGAGATGAACCGACTAGCCGAGCAGGGCGTTATCAACGAGCGGGTGGCCGAGCGTTACACTCACCCACACAACGAATTCCTCAATGCCTTTGCCAAGCAGGGGGTAGTGGGGCTGCTGGCGCTTTTGGCGCTGTATCTCGTACCGCTCAAGCTGTTCGCCAGGGAGCTCAAGGCGGCCGATATGGAGCTGCGATCGCTGGCCGTCGCCGGTACCCTGTTGCCGGTCGCCTATATCGACTTCGGACTGACCCAGTCGCTGATGGAGCACAACAGTGGCGCCATGGTCTATGCGTTTTGGCTGGCGGTCCTGTGGGGCTGCTTTCAGGCCAGGTGTCGTGTGGGCTAAGCTTGTTTGAGCCAATTTGTAGCGGCCGGCCAATTGTCGGTTTGGAGGCATCAAATGCTGGATAGAAATGATCTGGTCTTGTCGGTCAAGACCCCGGTTTTCATGGCAAAAGAGTTTTTTCATAGACTGCCGGACCCGCGATTTCGCCATGATTTTTCCCCGCTGCGCGAGGATATCGATCTCGACGAGGCGCTCCTCCAACTGAAGCGGGACGGCATCGTGTCGTTTCCAGCTTACTTTGGCGGTGAATTCCTGGGGCAATTGCGGGATCGATTCGAACGGATTATCGCCGATCACTCGATTGGGGGCGGCATCAACCCCGAGTGCGATTTCTGCGAAAACGTCCTGCAGTATGATCGGGTTTTCGTGGAAGCCGCCCTGGATAGCACGCTCCTGGAGTTGATATCGCGATACTATCGCAAGGGCTTTGGCATCGGTCGTGCGGATGCGATGCGCATTCGGCCTCTGGAGGAGTCTCGCTATGGCTCCTTCCAGTGGCACCACGATACTCGCGGCCGCCAGATCAAGGCCCAGATCCTGCTTACCGACGTAGCCGAGGACGGCCAGCGGATGACCTACCTCAAGGGCACCCACGCGACCTACTACACGAGAAAGCGCGGTCGCGGCCCTGGCTCACGTTTCGAGTTCGACATGAATGCGCGCCCGGACATTGCCGAGCGTGTGGTCAACGTGACTGGGCCGGCCGGCACGGTCACCCTGTTCGATACCAATGGCCTGCATTCCGGCAATCGTAACCTGACGGCCACGCGCGACAATATCACCATCTATTACCCGACGGCGGGGAACTTCAAGGAAATGCATTATCAGCGCGCCCACCTTGAGGACCTGCCGGAGGAAAAGCGCCGGGTAATACAGTTCAATCCACTCCACAAGTTCGTTCAATGATTCCCTTGAGCGTCTTCTCTGTCATTGGAAGCGATGATGTTCGATAACTCATCCATTCTGGTAACCGGTGGTACCGGTTCCTTCGGCCATACATTCATCCCCATGTTGCTCGAGCGCTACAACCCCAAGCGCGTGATCATCTTTTCGCGGGACGAGATGAAGCAGTGGGAAATGGCCAAGAAGTTCGTGGGCGAGCCCCGCGTGCGTTTCTTCATCGGCGACGTGCGCGATCGGGATAGGATCTACCGGGCCCTGGATGGTGTCGACTACGTCGTGCATGCGGCGGCCACCAAGATCGTGCCGACGGCGGAATACAATCCCTTCGAGTGCGTTAAGACCAACGTGCAGGGCGCCATGAACCTGATCGATGCGTGTATCGACAAAGGCGTCAAGCGGGTCGTGGCGCTGTCTACCGACAAGGCCAGCAGTCCGATCAATCTGTACGGGGCCACCAAGCTGACCTCGGACAAGCTCTTCGTGTCCGGCAACTCCTATGCGGGTGGGCACAATACGCGTTTCTCGGTCGTGCGCTACGGCAACGTCATGGGGTCGCGTGGCTCGGTGATTCCGTTCTTCATGTCGATTCGCGATAAGGGCGTCTTGCCGATCACCGATGCGCGAATGACGCGTTTCATGATCTCGCTGGAGCAGGGTGTCGAGCTGGTCTGGCACGCCTTCGAGGATATGGAGGGCGGCGAGATCTACGTCAAGAAGATCCCGTCCATGAAGATGACCGATCTGGCGAGGGTGGTCGCACCCGACGCCAGGCAGGAGATCGTCGGCATCAGGCCCGGCGAGAAACTGCACGAGCAGATGATCGGATCGGAAGACGCCTACTACACCTACGAATATCCCGAGCACTTCAAGATCCTGCCGGCCATCAATAGCTGGGACAAGGACGCCAATCGCATCAAGGATGGCAAGAAGGTGCCGGAAGGCTTCGTCTATGCCAGCGACAGCAATGCGGAGTGGATGAGCGATGCGGCGCTGCAGACATGGATCGAGGCGAACTGGGAAAAGATCGGGAGCATTTGATGATTCCCTACGGCCGTCAGGACATTCAGCAGCAGGACATCGATGCCGTCATGGCGGTGCTGAAGTCCGACTTTCTCACTCAGGGGCCGGTCGTCCCGCGTTTCGAGCGCGGCGTGGCTGAAAAGGTCGGTGCCCGGCACGCACTCGCCGTCAATAGCGCGACTTCCGCCCTGCATATCGCCTGCCTGGCGCTGGGGCTCGGTGATGGGGATTGGCTATGGACCAGCCCGATCACCTTCGTGGCCTCCGCCAATTGCGGGCTGTATTGCGGCGCCCGGGTCGATTTCGTTGATATCGACCCCCAGACCTACAACCTCTGCCCGGTCGCTCTGGAGCGGAAGCTCGTCCAGGCCGAGCGAGAAGGGCGCTTGCCCAAGGTGGTCGTCGCCGTCCATCTGTGTGGTCAGCCATGCGACATGCAGGCCATTCACGCCCTGGCCGAGCAATATGGATTCCGCATTATCGAGGATGCCTCGCATGCCATCGGGGGGGAGTATCGCGGCGAGTACATCGGCAATGGCCGTTATAGCGACGTTACCGTATTCAGCTTTCATCCGGTCAAGATCATCACCACCGCCGAAGGTGGCATGGCGCTGACCAACGACGATGCGCTCGCGCAGCGCATGTACTTGTTGCGTAGCCATGGCGTGACGCGAGACGCCTCGTTGATGACTCAGGAACCCGACGGTCCCTGGTATTACCAGCAGGTCGAGCTGGGCTTCAACTACCGCATGACCGAATTGCAGGCTGCGCTGGGCGTATCGCAGCTCGAGCGCCTGGATGAATACGTCGCGACGCGCAACGCCCTGGCGGCACGCTACGATGACTTGCTGGCCGACCTGCCGCTGACTACTCCCTGGCAACACCCGGAAAGCTACTCCGGGCGGCACCTCTATGTGATTCGCCTCGACCTGGACGGGGGCCTCGTCAGCCACCGCCAGGCGTTCGAGACGCTGCGCTCGCAGGGGATCGGGGTCAATCTGCATTACATTCCCGTTCACCTGCAGCCCTATTACCGGCAGATGGGCTTCGCGGAGGGAGACTTTCCTAAGGCGGAGGCCTATTACCGGGAGGCGATCAGTCTCCCGTTGTTTCCGACCATGAGCGAGGAGCAACAGGATACCGTGGTCGCCGCGCTCAAGCAGGCGATGGGGCGAGCATGAGCGTCGCCGTCGTTCCCGCCCGTGGCGGCAGTAAGCGCATACCCCGCAAGAACATCAAGCCTTTCTGCGGCAAGCCGATGATCGCGTGGTCGATCGAGGCCGCCCGGCAAAGCCGCTGCTTCGAGCGGATCATTGTCAGCACCGATGACGACGAGATCGCTTCGGTCGCCATGCAATACGGGGCAGAGGTACCGTTCATGCGTCCCGCGCATCTCGCCGACGACCACACGGCGACGATACCCGTCATTGCCCATGCCATTGAGTGGTTGCAAGGGCAGTCGCAGGGCAGCACCGGGAATGTCTGCTGTCTGTACGCCACTGCGCCCTTCGTCAGTGCCGCGGATATCCAGCGTGGCGCCGATGCCCTGGAGCAGCAGCCCGATGCGGATTACGCCCTTTCGGTGACCAGCTACGCCTTCCCGATCCAGCGGGCACTGCGTTTGACGCCCCAGGGGCGGATCGACATGTTCCAGCCCGAGCATTTCAAAACGCGCTCGCAGGATCTCGAAGAGGCCTGGCACGACGCCGGCCAATTCTACTGGGGAAGGGCCAGCGCCTGGCTGGCCGCGCTGCCCATTTTTTCCGAGCGGGCCGTCCCCGTGTTGCTGCCGCGTCATCGCGTTCAGGACATCGATACCCCCGAGGACTGGCGGCGCGCCGAGTGGCTGTTTCGCGCTCTGCAGCACGAGGACGAGTCGTCGTGAATCCAACCTTTCCGGCTACGAGATGCGTCGCTTTTCGTACCGATGCATCGCTGGCCATCGGTACCGGCCATGTGATGCGCTGCTTGACCCTGGCCAATGCACTGAAGGCGCGGCAGGTGACCTGCCATTTCATCTGCCGGGACCTGCCGGGGCAGTTAATCGATGCGATTCGCCGACGCGGCCATGAAGCCCATGTATTGCCAGAATCCGAGATGGCGACGCCGGCGACTGACGATGCCCAGGAGCCTGCCCATGCGGGCTGGCTGACGACGGATTGGCGGACCGATGCCGAGCAGACATTGGCACTGCTGGAGATGCTAAGACCGGAGTGGCTGGTCGTCGACCACTATGCACTGGATGCGCGCTGGCAGAACGCCACGCGCCCGGGGTATGGGCGGTTGTTCGTGATCGACGATCTGGCGGATCGCCCCCATGCGGCGGATCTTCTACTCGACCAGAACCTCGGGCGTGAGGCTCGAGACTATGCCGCGCTCGTGCCTTCGACCTGTGAGCTTCTCATTGGTCCACAATATGCACTTCTGAGGCCCGAGTTCGCCGAATACCGTGAGGCAAGTCTCGCACGCCGGGAGCGGCCGAGCCTGGGGAACATCCTCATCACCATGGGCGGCATCGATAAGGACAATGCTACTGGCCGAGTCCTCGAGGCTCTCGAGTCATGCCCGTTGCCATCTCACTGCAAGTTGAGCGTCGTGATGGGAGCGAACGCTCCCTGGTTGGCTTCCGTACAGGCCCAAGCCCTGGAGATGCCCTGGGAGACCGAGGTGGCAGTGAACGTGAACGACATGGCCAGGCGCATGTCGCAAGCGGATCTTGCCATTGGGGCGGCGGGGAGCACCTCATGGGAGCGCTGTTGTCTAGGGGTGCCTAGCCTGACAATTATACTCGCCGAGAATCAACGCAAGATTGCGGAGATGCTTGACCGCGCTGGTATTGCAGTCTCATTGGGTGAGATAGATCAACTAACTTATCTATCCGAGCATTGGGCGAAAGTAACTCATCCTGAAGCATTGAAAGGTATGAGTTCTTCAGCGGCGCAAATAACAGCTGGGCAAGGGGCGCGACATGTTTCTTCACATTTAATGATTAATAGTTAGAGCTTATGTCCTCTTCATCCTTGAGACCACTCCGTCGCGACGACCTCGATTGCGTAAGAGCCTGGCGCAACCATCCGGAAATAAGACGCTACATGTATACGCAGCATGTGATATCGGCTGAGGAACATGTCGCATGGTTCGAGCGTGCCCGGAAAGACCCACTTAAACATTTGTTACTATTTGAAATCGAGGGCGTTGCCTCTGGCTTCGTTAATATCTCAATTGTTGATGAGCGGGCGCGGCGTGCCGAGTGGGGCTTCTATCTCTCTCCGGAAGCAACTCATGGGAGTGGTGCCTTGCTAGGGGAGGCAGCACTCGAATACGCTTTTATAAAATTGGGCTTACACAAGCTGTGCAGTGAGGCGCTTATTGATAATGAACGCTCGATACGCTTTCACCAGAAGCTAGGCTTTGAGCAGGAATCCAGACTTCGCCATCACCATTTCGATGGTGAGTTTTATTACGATGTCATTGGATTCGGACTGCTTCAACAGGACTGGAATTCTAAACAGGGAGCGGACTGATCATGGCCAAACCTTATATCGAAATTGCGGGGCGCCGCATAGCTTCTGACATGCCTCCTTATATTATTGCGGAACTCTCGGCGAACCATAATGGTCGTTTGGAAACCGCATTGAATATCATCGATGAAGCTAAAAAAGCCGGGGCTGACGCTGTCAAGCTGCAGACCTATCGTCCCGATACAATCACTCTGGATAGTGACCACGAGGATTTTATCATTGAAGGGGGATTGTGGGACGGTCGGCGGCTTTACGAACTTTACGAAGAAGCGCATATGCCTTGGGAATGGCATAAGCCTCTTTTCGAGCATGCTCGCAAGCTGGGTATTACTATTTTCAGCTCGCCATTCGACGCGACGGCGGTTGACCTGCTCGAGGACTTGAATGCCCCCGCCTACAAGATTGCGTCGTTCGAGGCCGTCGACCTGCCGCTGATCGAATATGTCGCCCGCACCGGCAAGCCGATGATCATCTCGACCGGTATGGCCGATGCCGAGGAGATTCAGGAAGCTATCGATGCCGCAAGAGGCGCCGGTTGCCGGGAATTGGCGATCCTGCAATGTGTGAGCGGATACCCCGCGCCTGCCGAAGATTACAATCTGCGTACCATCCCCGACATGATCGAACGCTTCGGGCTCGTCACGGGACTGTCCGATCATACTCTCGACAATACCACCGCCATCACCAGTGTCGCTCTCGGGGCCAGCCTGATCGAGAAGCACTTCACTTTGGATCGTTCGGCGGGTGGCCCCGACGACAGTTTTTCCCTGGAGCCCGCTGATCTGGCCAACCTGTGCAGGGATAGCAAGACCGCCTGGGCAGCATTGGGCGAGGTCGATTACGGGCGCAAGTCGAGTGAGCAGGGGAACGTTCAGTTCAGGCGTTCCCTATACTTCGTAAAGGACCTGCAAACGGGCCAAGCCATCACCGAGGACGCCGTGAGAAGCGTCCGGCCCGGCTATGGTCTGGCTCCCAAACACTACCGTGACATCGTGGGCAAGCGGGTCACCCGTGACTGCAAAGCCAACACGCCGACCTCTTTCGAAGTCATCGAGTAAGCCTGTTTCAATGCCTAGGCAAGAGAGTGATATGTTCAGCAAGCCGACCATTTACCTATTGATGGAAATCAAGTCCCGGGAGTTGGAGGGCAAGACGCTGCTCGCCCTCGAAGCGGCCTGTCGGGGGTTCAGGGTGGTGCTCGGCAATCAGGTTCACCTGAAGAGGCTGATCAGGGAAAGCCTGATGCCGCCGGGTGTCTATTTCGACAAGAGCCTGACGAAGGGAAAGGAAGCACTCCTGAACAAGGTAGTCGAGGAGGGTTTCGTGGTCGCCAGCCAGGATGAAGAGAGTGGCTTGCTCGATTTCTCCTATGATCAGTTCATTGCGACGCGCAGTACCGATGAGACGGTGGCGGCAGCATCTGCGGTCTTTTGCTGGGGAGAGTTCGACAAGAGAACCTGGCAGCGGCATTACCCGAAACTCGGTGACCATGTCTACGGATCGGGGTCGCCACGGGTGGACTTTTGGCGGCCGGATTTCATGGCTTACTACACGGATAACGTCAAAGACATCGCTGATAAATATGGCGACTATGTCTTGATTCCGTCCAACTTTCCATTGGCCAATGGCTACATGAACCTTGAACAACGGATCGAGCAAGGCAGGAAGAATGGTAGCTTGGCGTCGGAGGCCGATGAGCAAACCCTGCGTGCCAATGCCGAAGATACCAGGAAGATGGTCGATCGCTTTGCCGAACTCTTGAAACGCCTATCCGAAGCTCATCCTACGATCAATTTTATCGTAAGACCTCACCCCGTCGAGAAACTATCCGAATGGGAAAGGCGGCTTACTGCCCTGGACAATGTGCATGTCGTTTTCGAAGGTGGCGTGACGCAGTGGGTCAGGGGGGCCTCGGCGATTATCCATAACGGGTGTACTACCGGAATCGAGGCTCGCTTTTCGGGGGTTCCGACCATTGCCTATGTTCCGTTCGAGAGTCCCATCAATAGGGAAGTGCCGAATGCCGTCAGCGTTCAGTGTCGTACGCCGGAGGCCGTCGAGGACACTCTGGGCGCTATTCTTTCAAGTAAGGGGCCTGAACCAGACCAGCAGGAGAGCGTGGAGCAACTATTGCAGGAGCGGTTTGCGAATTTCCGCGGTGACACGGCATCGTCCAGCATCGTATCGGCTCTCGTGGGCTTGAATGTCCCTGCTTCGCCACCGCCGCGTCGCAGCCTGAAGGGAAGGAAAATCGCGGGTAGATACATTTACAGCCGGTTCATGAAGAGGCTCAGCAAGAAGGAAGATCATGGGCTGAGAAAGTTTTCCGGTTTGACCTTGGCGGAGCTGGAAGATATCAGACGTCGCTTGAGCCTCGTCAAGCCTGCCTATGCCGATCGCCGGATCGAACACTTTCTTGGCGACGTGTTCTGCATCGAGTGAGTCTGACGAACTCGAATAGCTGGTTCATCCGTGGCGGAGACGTTTAGTGATCATCAGTCATAAATATCGATTCATTTTCATACATTGTCGCAAGGTGGCTGGAAGTTCGATCAAGACGACACTGTGGCCGCATCTGGGTGAAGACGACATCGTCGTTGGCAGCATCGATGAGGTCCTGAAGAATGGCTTTCGTCTCAACCGCGCGACGAAACGCGCCTTACTGGATCCTCGCTCGCTCAACGTTTCACGCAAGGCCCTGTTCGAGTACGTGAGGCATGGCAACTCACCTCGCTTCAGGAATCACGTCAGTACGGCCGTAAAATACAAGTATAGAAAGAGCTTGTATCATAATCCCGTCCATTCGCCGGCTATCAACGTCAAGGAAGCTTTTCCCGATGAATGGAAGAACTACTTCAAGTTCTGCATCGTGCGCAATTCATATGACCAGGCGCTTTCGGAGTTTTCCTATCAGACCCGGAAGGCCGATGGCGATGTTTCCTTCAAGCACTTTCTGAAGGCCTTGAATGGCGAGGTCCATGATCCGCTCATCGTGCCCAGCGGACTGAAGGATAACTGGGACCTTTATACCATCGACGACAAGGTGGCGGTCGAGCGGATCGGACACTACGAAAATCTCGAAGAGGATTTTGCAGAGATTTGTCGTGAGCTCGGCGTCCCCGTGACCGAGCCGCTACGCAAGGAGAAAGTGGGGGCGCGCAAGAAAGACAGGCAGCTTTACGAATGGTATGACGATGAGAATGTTCGCCTGGTCAAGAATATTTATGGCAAGGAAATTGATTACTTTAATTACCCTGACCCCAGCAGGAATTCTTGACGCATTCCCGCCGAGCTAGACATCTTGGTTATGTAGAACGAATTTATCCGCGATTACAGCTCTCTCTGCAGGCCGTAGACCAGCCGTCCTAGCCATTCATGCAGGGCTTGGGTACTGTGGCGCAGATAATAGGCCCGCGGCACGAAGGCCAGCGGGCCAAGGCCCGGCTTGGCTGTGAATTCCGTAGGGGCGGGGATCGCCTCCAGCCCGGCATGCTCGAAGGCCGCCACGGCGCGGGGCAGGTGCCAGGCCTGGCTCACCAGCAGTACCCGCTGAACGCCCGTACCCTCGAGCAGTCGCGCCGATTCACTGGCGTTCTCGGCGGTGTTGCGGCTTTGCGTCTCGACCCAGGCCGGGTCGATGTCGAAGAGCTGGCGCATGGCTTTTGCCATTAGCTGCGATTCGGCGAGGGCTTCGTCGTGAGCCCGGCCGCCGCTGAGCAGTACCGGCAGGTCGTATTGCTTGGCCAGCAGGGCGCCGTAGGCCAGGCGTCGCCAGGTGGTGTTGGAAGGCGCGTCGCCCCAGCCGAACTCCGGCGAGTCGTAGTTGCGTCCGCCACCCAGGATCACGATCGCCTGGCCCCGCTTCGCGTCGGTCGGCATCAGCGGCGGGTAGAACTCCAGGCCGTGGCGCAGCCAGTAGCTGACCAGCGGCGTCGAGATCAGCAGCAGCGACAATGCGCCGACGACTATCAGCGCAAGGCCCAGCCCCCGGGAACTGCGCCAGAGCAGCATCCCCAACAAGGCCAGCAGGACGTTGCTCACGGGTGGCAGGACGAGATACTGGAGGCTACTCAGAGACATCGGGCTACGTCCTTGTATCGAGTGATCGCAGACGATAGTAGCGCCGATTGGCTGGAAACGCTCAAGGGAAGCCCGAGGTCGACCGCCATCGGGAACACATTCCCTCCTCAAGGCCATCAGGCCGACGGCGCGCGGTTTTCCTTGCGGTCGATGTCGACCAGCGGGTGGCGGTGGCGGTGCGCCAGCGCCGCGCCGTCGGCCTTGAAGAGATGCGCGCAGGTCGGATCGAAGGAGAAGCGCACCGCGTCGTGCACGCGATGGGCGACGTCGCCGTCGGCGACCAGGATCCACTCGCTGTCGCC
>NZ_JAWQLY010000022.1:0-29501 GCF_033446685.1 Halomonas sp. HP20-15
TCCCCGATAGCTCAGTTGGTAGAGCAAATGACTGTTAATCATTGGGTCGCAGGTTCGAGTCCTGCTCGGGGAGCCAATCGCGCCGGTGCGATCTGTCGATCGGCCATAGCCGATATTTCCTTTCCGTTTGTCTTCCCGTTTTCCCCTTGCCAGAGAAGCCTTCGCCCCTCATAAGCGGGCGCGATCACGGCTATCGCCGAGTCGCTGCATGGTCGTCTTCGCTGCGCTCCAGGGTCATATGTGTCTGGGCCAATAGTTCGTCGACAGGTATTCGTACGTAGTCCTGATCCAGGCCGCTGGCATCGACGACCCGGCCGTCCCACGCCACGATATCCAGGTCGATGGTTCGAGGCCCCGATTTTATCGGCCCGCGAATCCGGCCCAGACGATCCTCGATGCGTTTGAGATAGGCGCGGAAACTTACGCAATCGAGCGTCGTGACGACCAGCAGGGCGCCATTGAGAAAGTTGGCCTGGTCCTGATAGCCCACCGGCTTCGTTTCGATGATCGTCGAGCTGGCGATCAGGTGATTTTCCCTGGCTAGAATGGCTTTCGCCTGTTCGATATTGCACTGCGGATCGATATTGGATCCCACGGAAATTAGACACTGATGTTCGGTTGGCTGCATGGCGGTCCCTTTGCGTTGCCCGACTAGCTGACTGCGTAGCGGGGTAGCGTGTCAAGCGCTCGAGCTTGGCGCGCGTCGGACGCTGCAACCATGATATGCTTTTGCGGCTACGACCGGCCCGCTTGCCGCCGCAGTCGCCGCGGAATATCTAGCAGGACCGGCACTTGAACTTGTTTGATCCAATGAGGGATTGGAATGTCAACGAATCCTCCCAGTCGCGCAGCGGCGGAACAAGCCGTACGCACTTTGATTCAATGGGCCGGTGACGATCCCGATAGAGAGGGGTTGCTGGATACTCCGTCGCGGGTCGTGCGTGCTTACGAAGAGTTTTTTGCCGGCTATAACGCCGATCCGACAGCGATTCTCGAACGTACCTTCTCGGAAGTCGAAGGCTACGACGAGATGATCGTGATGAACGACATTCGTTTCGAAAGTCACTGCGAACATCACATGGCGCCGATTATCGGCAAGGCGCATATCGGTTATATCCCCGATCGTCGCGTGGTGGGCATTTCCAAGCTGGCGCGTCTGGTCGAGATCTATGCCAAGCGTCTGCAGATCCAGGAAAAGATGACCGTGCAGATCGCCGATACGCTGCATGACGTGTTGCGCCCGCTGGGTGTCGGCGTGGTCATCGAAGCCTCTCACCAGTGCATGACCACGCGCGGCATTCACAAGCCCGGTGCGGGTCTGGCGACCAGCCGCATGCTGGGCAGCTTCCGCAAGGATCCGGCGACGCGCCGTGAGTTTCTACGCATGCTGAGCCTCTCCGGCAGCGGCACGCTCGCCAACATCTAAAGCCCCCCGCAGCTAAGCATCACCTTCGTCGCCTGTCCGGAGCTATGTCGGACAGGAATTCAGGGCGTGAGGTGATGCTCCGCTACCAGACGCTCGAGCAGCGGTGCTGTCTGCGAACCGTGCAGGAAGCGCCAGAGCGCCTCGCTGCGTACCGGGCCGATGCCGTCGGCGCGCTGCCATTGGGCAATGGTTCGCTGTCTAAGCTCGGCGAGACTCATTGTTGGGCTGGCCTGCCTTAGCACCTCTTCATCGATCGGCGGTAATCCCAAGGCTTGAAGCCAGGCGATGGCTGGCCGTCGGTGCGTGTCTTCGAAGGTCTCTTGCCACTGTCTGGCACGCGCTTCGCCGACGCCCGGCAGCGCTTCCAGGGCCGCTCGATCGAGCGTCTGCCAGCCGAGCAGGTCATCGACCAGGCCGCTTTCGACCAACTGCAGCCAGGTGCCTTCGCCGATGCCGGCCATGTCGAGACCCTGGTCGCTCGACAGCCAGTCCAGCCGGGCGACGAACTGTTCCCGGCATCCCGGGCTCGGCGCCAGACAGCTCCACGGCCCGTAGTCGTCGGCCTCGGGGGCTTCGACCGCCGGGCGCGGCTGGCGCCTGAGCACCACGCCGTCGACCCGGGGAATGGTCAATCCCGCGAGCGCCACGCTGAGTTGATCGCCGGGACGCACGTCGAGTTCGCGCCAGCGCTCCAGCGAACCCAGGCTGACCCGACTCACCGTACGGTCGTTGAGCGTCACCGGCGCGAGCTCGGCGATCGGGGTGATGCGTCCGGTGCGACCCACCGAGAAATCGATGCCCTCGACCACGGCCAGGGTGCGGCGGGCGGGATACTTCCAGGCCAGCGCCCAGTCCGGCGGCTCGGGCTGCCAGGTCGCTGCGGCGGGGCGTCGGCTCTGGCGCAGCACGATACCGTCGCTGGCGAAGGGCAGGGGTGCGTTGAACCATGCCTGACGCTGGGCGGCGACGTCGGCGAGCGTATCGACCGGCAGTGAATAGGTCCGGACATCGCTAAAGCCCCAGGCGGCGAGTCGCTCGTTGCGGGCCGGCAGCTCGGCCGGGCCGTCCGGCCAGTCCCAGACGAACAGGCCGATCGAAGCCGCCGCGGATTTGTCCAATCGCTCGCGGGCCATCAGTCCGATGACGGCAGAACGTGCACCGTCGGTGCCGTCGCGTGCCTGCACATGACCGGGGCGCTTGGCATACAGCTCGCCCTGCAGCACCACCCGAACGGGTGCATCGCTCAGCCGCACGGGGATGGCCTCGATCAGCTTGGCCTGGGGAAGCCAGTTCTGCCCATGCACGCCATTGCCGCGGCTGATTGCCGCGCTGAGCGCGCCGTTTCGGTAAACTAGGGTGACCGCGACGCCATCGACCTTGGGCTGAATCCATAGCGAGCGATCGTCTCGCCCGGCCAGCCAGTTCGCCACGACCTGACGGGAATCGGCCTTGTTCAGGCCGGTCTGGACGATGGGATGAGCGACGAGGTGCCCCGTGGCGGGCGGCCGAGGGCGGTCCGCGGTTCCGTCGGCGGCCTGCCGCAGGCAGGTTTGCCAGGCGAGCTGACGCCGCTTTGCGGCATCGTAGACGCCATCTTCGACCAGTCGCTTGCCGTCCTGGTAGTAAGCCTCGTCCCAGCGCGCTAGGCGCGCCGACAACTGGGCAAGCGCCGCCTGGCGCTGCGCCGGATCGCCGGGCGGGCAGGCCGCCGCGTGGGGCTGAGCGCCGCCGAGCGCGAAGCCCAGGATGAGACCGGCACCCGCCAGTACGCGAACAGCGCTCTGAATCGACATACACCTCCTCCTCGAAGTCGGCCCGACGATTCGAGCGCACTATGGCGGATGATATCGCTGCGAAGCCCGCAGCGATTCAGCCCCTGGCTCCGGTAGCCTTAGCTGGCGCCGCTGAGCTGCGCATAATCGAGAACGATCTCGGAGCCCTCGATAACCTGGGCCCGGTCGACGGGGTCGGCCGCCTCTTCATCTTCGGCATTCTGCTGTGAAGCGGCGCTGTCACGGGTCTCCGCCCAATTATCCAGCGGTTCTAGTCCCAGCGCCCGGCGGCGACGGTTCTCGAGCGCCAGTTGCTCATTCTCCTGGGCATTCATTTCACGTTGGCGCTGCTCGCGGTTGAGGCTGATGGTGGTCTGCTGATCGCGAAGGGTCTTGAACAGCGCAGCCTGCTCTTCGAGGTAGGTGAAGTTGGGATCCTGTGCGACGCGTGTCTCATGGCGGGCCTTGAGGGTATCCAGGTAGCGTTGGGGATTCCCGTAATCGCGGTATTGTACGGCGCGGACGGTGTCCCAGGGCAGGGCGTTATCCAGAGTGCTTTCGCCGATCATGTCCGGGTCGACCAGACTGGGGAACGAGATATCCGGAGATACGCCGCGCAACTGGGTGCTTTCGCCCGAAACGCGGTAGAACTTCGCGCGGGTCAGTTTCACTTGGCCGTGGCTGAGATCGCTGAGGGTCTGGACGGTGCCCTTGCCGAAGGTCTGGCTGCCGATGATCAGGCCGCGGTCGTAATCCTGAATCGCACCGGCGAGAATCTCCGAGGCCGAGGCGGACAGGCGATTGACCAGTACGCCGAGCGGGCCGCTATAGGCGACCCCGCTGTCGGTATCGCCATACAGGCTGATGCGACCGCGGGCATCGCGGACCTGCACGGTCGGGCCGCGATCGATGAACAGGCCGATCAGCGAGTTGGCTTCCTGGAGCGCGCCGCCGCCATTGTTGCGCAGATCGAGCAGGATTCCCTCGACATCGGCGGCCTTGAGCTTGGCGATCTCCTTGGCGACATCGCGCGTCGAACTGCGATAATCATCTTCGCCGGCCTGCCAGGCATCGAAATCGACATAGAAAGTGGGAATGTCGATCACACCGATGCGGTGCTTGCCGTCCTCGCGGTCGACCTCGATGACTTCGCTGCTGGCCGCCTGGTCTTCCAGTTTCACGGTATCGCGCACGATCTTGACGACGTGCGAGCGGGTCACGTCGACCGCCTTGGCGGGAATGACGTCGAGTCGTACGGTGGTGCCCTTGGGCCCACGGATCAGCTCGACCACGTCATCCAGGCGCATGCCGACGACATTGACCATCTCGCCGCTCTCGCCCTGGCCGACGCCGACGATGCGGTCGGCCGGTTGCAGGACGCCGCCTTTGTCGGCCGGCCCGCCGGGTACCAGGCTCGAAACCTTGACGTATTCGCCTTCGGTCTGGAGCAGCGCGCCGATGCCTTCCAATGACAGGCGCATCTGGATGTCGAAGGATTCTCCCTGGCGTGGCGAGAAATATTCGGTATGCGGATCGACGGTGCCGGTGACGGCGGCCATGAACAGTTCGAAGACATCCTCGGGATTGGTCTGGCGCAGCCGCGAGAGCTGTCCCTCGTAGCGATCCACGAGCGTGTCTCTGATCTCCTGCTTCGACTGATCGCTGAGCGACAGCGACAGGGCGGCATTTTTCAGGCGCTTGTGCCACAACCGGTCGAGTGCTTCCTGACTGCCGGCCCAGGGCTCGCCCTGGCGATCGATCACCAATCGCTCGTTACTGGTGTAATCGAAATCGAGGCCGTTCTCGAGTTGAGCCAGCAACCATTCGAGGCGCGCTTCCAGGCGCGACTGATAACGTTCGTAAAGCGCGTAGACCCGTTCGAGCCGGCCTTCATTAACCGCTTCGTCGATGGAGCCGCGCAGATCATCGAAGGCCGCGATATCGCGTTTGAGCAGGTAGGCGCGCTGTGGGTCGAGCACGTCCAGCAGGCGGTCGAAGGCGCGCTGCGACCAGGCATCATCGAGTTTGACGTCGGCATAATGTCCATAGTTCAGCGATTCGGCGACCTCAACCGCGGCCTGCCGCTGGGCATCCGTGGGGCTCGGGCTCGGGCCGGCGAATGCCGGTACACTCAACGCGATCAGTAAGCAAAGGACCCATACGCGCTGAATGGCTGCAGTCAGGCTCATTAATGAAGCACTCCCGGTTTCATGTACACTCTATTCCCTAGGTGACCGGCGCGAGCGAGGCTGGCACGAGCCGATTCGGCATTGTAGCAGCCTGTGTCGCCATACACAGACCCCAAGATGAGGATCAGCATGCCCCAAGACCCGACCCTGGAACGCCTCCTGACATTCTTGCAGCGCTCCCCGACACCTTGGCATGCCACGGCCAACATGGCGCGACGCCTCGAGCAGGCCGGCTATCGGCGGCTGGACGAGACCCAGGCGTGGACGCTGTCCCCGGGCGATCGTGTTTATGTAACCCGCAATGACTCCTCGCTGATCGCCCTGCAATTGCCGGCCGGCAAGCTGGAAGCGCTGCGCATGATCGGCGCGCACACCGACAGCCCCGGGCTGCGCCTGAAGCCCAATGCGACGCAGGCCAACCGCGGCTGGCTGCAGCTTGGAGTCGAGGTCTACGGCGGCGCGCTGCTGGCTCCCTGGTTCGACCGTGACCTGGGGTTGGCCGGTCGCGTGCATCTGCGCCGCGCCGATGGTCGCACCCAGGGTGTGTTGATCAACATCGACCGCGCCATCGCGACGATTCCCAACCTGGCGATTCATCTCGACCGGGAAGCCAACAATGGCCGTGTCCTCAACGCCCAGACCCAGATGGCGCCGGTCTTGTGGCAGGGCGGCGGCGAGACCGGCTTCGAGGGGCTGCTCAAGCGCTGGCTCTATGAGCAGCACGATCTCGAGGATGTCGAGGTGCTGGCGTTCGAATTGTGTCTCTACGATGTGCAGGGCGCGAGTCGCGTGGGCATCGACGGCGAGTTGATCGCCAGTGCGCGGCTCGACAACCTGTTGTCATGCTTCTGTGGCGTCGAGGCGTTGCTCAACGGCGACGGTTCCCAGGGCGCGCTGCTGGTGGCCAACGACCATGAGGAGGTCGGCAGCGCCAGTGCCAGCGGCGCTCAGGGGCCCTTTCTCGGCGATGTGTTGCGCCGGGTCAATGCGCAATGTGGCGATGCCGGCGAGGAGGGTTTTGCTCGGCTGGTCCAGGCCTCGCGACTGATCTCCTGCGATAACGCCCATGCGCTGCACCCCAACTTCCCCGATAAGCACGATGCCGGGCATGGGCCGACGATCAACGGCGGGCCGGTCATCAAGGTCAACGCCAATCAGCGCTATGCGACGACCAGCGAGACGGCGGCACTGTTCCGCGAGTTGTGCCGTGAAGCGGGGGTGCCGGTGCAGACCTTCGCGTCGCGCGCCGACATGGCTTGTGGCAGCACCATCGGCCCGCTCACCGCCGCCGAGTTGGGGGTGCCGACCCTTGACGTGGGGGTACCGCAATGGGCGATGCACTCGATCCGCGAGACGGCCGGCAGCCATGACATCAATTACCTGATCCGCGCGCTGACGACGTTCGTCGATCGCCGTACGCTGCGCTGATGGCCTGATTCGCGCGGCGCGCGGTAGAGGATGACACGAAAAAGCCCGCGACCTGATCGGTCGCGGGCTTTTTGCAGGCTCGGCGCCTGACGGCGCCGGATGGGGCTTAGTGGCTGTCTTCGGTCTGGCCACTTTCATGGCGGCGCTTGACGCGCGGGTCGTTGTGGGCACGACGGCGCTGACGGCGACGCGCAGCGCGCTCGTCGGCTTCGGCGTTGTCAGTGGTCTCGCCACTGGAAGCCTGGTGCTGATCGGTCGCGTTGGCGTCGGTCCGCGCCGTTTGCTCAGGCGCCTGGCGAGTGTCCTCCTCGGTAGCTGCCTGCGTGTCGTCAGTCTTCGCCGCTTCATCCTGATCGGCTGTGGCCGGGATCGCTGCAGCCTTCTCGACGGTCGGTGTTGCCGCTTCTGACTGTGCGGTGTCGTGCCGGGGGGCATCGTCATCGGCACTGGGCGTCGCTGCGGCCGTCTGCAGCTCGTCGGCTTGCGCAGCGTCTGCGGCCGAAACACCGACCTTTGACGTGGTCTGCGTCGGTTCGTCGGTCACTGGCGGTTCCGGACTTTCGCTCGGCGTGTCAGCCGAGGCGGCAGAACGCTCGGGGGCCTCGTCGGCCACAGGCTGGGCTTGCGCGGCGGGTACATTCTCCCCTTGCCCGGCGTCGGCCGGGGCTGGCGTCGCGTCGCGCTCGTCGGGGCTTGCGGCGTTCGGCTCGCCGGCGACCTCAGGCGTCTCGGTTTGCGACGAGCGCTGTGCGCGCCGGGATTTCGCACGCTTGGGTTCGGCCTTGGCAGCGTCGCTTCCAGCCTCGTCCACTCGGGCGGATTCCGGGGCGTTGCCGGTATCGGCGCTCGTGGTTGCCGGCGACTCGGTGCTGGTCTGATCACCGGCAGCCTGCTTTTCAGCTTCGGGCTGCACGTCTTTCGACTCGGCGTCCGTGCGCGGCGATGTCGCTTGCTCGGCGGTCTCGGCACTTGCCTGTGAGGCCGCCTGAGCCTCGTTGCCGACCTGATTCGCTGCCATGGCGTCGGCTGGCGAGGCTGCCTGCGCCTGAATCGCCTCGTCCGTGCCGTGCGATTGCTCGGCTTCGGCCTGCAGCCGCTCCTGCTCGGCGATCGCGGCCGGATTCAGGGCGTGCTTGCGGCTGCGCTGGCGCGGGTTGTTGCGGGTGCGCTTGGGCGTGCCGTCAGCCTCGGGCTTGTCCGCGCCTTCCGCGCTGCTGCGCTTGTCGTTAGCCGGCTTGCCAGCGTCGCCCGGTTGGTCACTGTGGTTCGGCTTGTCGGCATTGCCGCGCTTGCTGCTGTCCTCGGCGGCCTTGGCGGGCTTGGTATTATCGCGGCCCTTGGCCTCGCCCTGTTTGGCATCGCTCGGCTTGTCGCCGCGTGAGCGGTCGCCCTTGGCATCGCTTTTGCGCTTGTTGTCGGGCTTGTCGCTACGCCGTGAGCCGGGCTCGTCTGCCCCCGTGCGCTCCTGACGCGCGGCGGGCCTGCGGTTGCCGTTTCTGCCGGCATTGGCGCTGCGCTCGTTGCCGCTGTCAGCTGCAGAAGCGCTGGTACCGCTCTTGTCGGTGCGCGCATCGTTGCGATTGTCGCTGCCTTCCGGGCGGCGCCGGCGATTGCCGTTGCTACGGCGCTGGTTACGCGCATCGACGTCGTTGGCGCTCGTTTCGCTGCGTGATTGAGCGGCGCTCTTGTCGGGACGAGTTTCGGAGCGTGCTTCGCGGCCGGCCGCGGCGGCTTCTTCTTCGGAAGTGCCGATCAGCTTGCCGAGGCCCTTGAAGAGACGCGACACGAGTCCCGCCGGGGGAGTCGCGACGGGCGCCGTCGGAGTCGCCGGTGCCGGGCTGGGGGTGGCAGCGTCGGTCTCCAGCGGTTGCTGAAGCGAGGAGGGCGCCGGGGCGGTATGCGCCACGGACTTGACGGCCGCCTCGGTACGCTGGACGGGCTTGGCGAGCGACAAGTCGGGCTCCTTGCCGACTTCGGTCTCGGTGGAGAGCTCGAAGCTCGACTTGGCCTCATCGTCGTCGTCGAGATGATCGTCGCGCAGGCGCTGGACATCGTAGTGCGGGGTGTCCATGTCCGGGCTAGGCAGCAGTACGACCTTGACCTCCTGGCGCCGCTCGATGTCGGCGAGGGTGCTGCGCTTTTCGTTGAGCAGATAGGTGGCGACCGGGACCGGCAGAATTGCGCGGATCTGCGCACTGCGCTCCTTCATCGCCTCCTCCTCGATCAGACGCATGATCGAGAGCGACATCGAGCGCACATCGCGAATGGTACCCTGGCCGTCGCAGCGCGGGCAGACCACGCCGCTGGTTTCGCCCAGCGATGGGCGCAGACGCTGACGCGACATCTCCATCAGGCCGAAGCGCGAGATGCGGCCGATCTGCACGCGAGCGCGGTCGAGCTTGAGGGCGTCGCGCATGCGGTTCTCGACTTCGCGCTGGTTGCGCGCGGGCCCCATGTCGATGAAGTCGATGACCACCAGGCCGCCGATGTCGCGCAGGCGCAACTGGCGAGCGATCTCGTCGGCGGCCTCGGAATTGGTCTGCAGCGCGGTTTCTTCGATGTCGCTGCCGCGGGTGGCACGTGCCGAGTTGATGTCGATGGAAACCAGCGCCTCGGTATGGTCGATGACCACCGAGCCGCCCGATGGCAACTTGACCTCACGCTGATAGGCGGTCTCGATCTGGCTTTCGATCTGGAAGCGCGAGAACAGCGGCACGTCGTCGGCGTAGAGCTTGATCTTCTGCTGGTAGGAGGGCATCACCTGGCGAATGAACCCGAGCGCCTCCTGATGGATCTCGGGGCTGTCGATCAGCACCTCGCCGATGTCCTGGCGCAGGTAGTCGCGCATGGCGCGGATGATGACGTTGGACTCTCGATAGATCAGGAAGGGGGCGGAGCGCTTGACGGCCTCTTCGGTGATCGCTTCCCAGACCTGGACCAGGTAGTCGAGGTCCCATTGCAACTCCTCGGCGCTGCGTCCGATGCCCGCGGTGCGCACGATCACGCCCATCTTGTCGGGCAGCGTGAGATGCGCCATGGCGTCCTTGAGCTGGGTGCGCTCCTCGCCCTCGATGCGACGCGAGATACCCCCGGCGCGCGGGTTGTTCGGCATCAGCACCAAGAATCGCCCGGCCAGGCTGATGAAGGTGGTCAGCGCAGCGCCCTTGTTGCCGCGCTCCTCCTTGTCGACCTGGACGATGACTTCCTGGCCTTCCTTGATCACCTCCTTGATGTTGGGGCGACCGGACGGCTCCTTGCTGAAGTACTCGCGGGAAATTTCCTTGAGCGGCAGGAAGCCGTGACGCTCGGCGCCGAAATCGACGAAGGCGGCCTCCAGGGAGGGTTCTACGCGGGTGATCTTGCCGCGATAGATGTTGGCTTTCTTCTGTTCTCGGGCGCCGGATTCGATATCCAGATCGTACAGGCGTTGTCCATCGACAAGCGCGACGCGCAGCTCTTCGGGCTGGGTCGCATTGATGAGCATCCGTTTCATGTTGTCTCGCTAGTTGGCTCGCACCGGTAGGCGGGCCTGGGGACAACGCTGCTGCAATGTCGGTGTGGATCGGGTGCGGCGCGCCGGGCGCCGGGAGGAGGTTGGTAGGCTCCTTGCCTCGGCGTGGTACGCGGCGCACCGTCTCCACACGTCTATCTGACCAGCGATTCCTTGTGCGTCGGCGACGGCGAATCGCTTTTTGCTCGTGCTGTGCTCAGCGCATGTCGAGTGTGCGTCGTCAGCGACGATAAAAACGCGTCGCTGCAAGATCATGTTGAGTACGCGGCGGCGACAGGACATGTCTCGGTGGGTAATTGATGCTTCCCGTCCGGCCCTGCGGACAACCGCCAGACACCTGGCATTGTTCGATTCGCCGACGCCGGCCTCCGGCACGGTGTTGGTAATCCCCGTGGCGCGCGGCCGCCCCAATCTTGGTGGGATCGACCCGGGCTCGGGCGTGGCGTCGTCTTTTCACTTTTCACTGCTTGGCGGAAGGCATGGCCTTGTCGCCGTGTTTGTCGCTCCGGCCTGCGTGTGGGTCGTGCAGGCGCTAAAAACAGGCCTGACAGCCTATTCGAGCGATTTTGGAATATAACAGTAAAGCGACAGAGCAGCAATTGGCCCTGAGCCGGTGTCGTTGGGTTAGAATGGCGGTTTTGCGGCGGGTCGTGTGATAGCCGGCCGGCCATGGTTGGCGACGAAATAGGGGGCCGAATGGCCGAAGGGCGTGACATTCAATGGGTCGAGATAACCGCGGCCCACGCGGGACAGCGCATCGACAATTTCCTGCACACGCGCCTCAAGGGGGTCCCGCGCACCTTGGTCTACCGCATCGTTCGCAAGGGCGAGGTGCGGGTCAACAAGAAACGCATCAAGGCCGACTATCGCCTGGCCGAGGGCGACCTGGTACGTATTCCGCCCTTGCGCATGGCGCCGGAGGAGGCGGTGCGCGAGGTCAGCGAAAACCTGCGCAACCTGCTGGCCGGCAGTGTGCTCGTCGAGGGGCCTGACTGGCTGGTGATCAACAAGCCATCGGGGCTCCCGGTCCACGGTGGCAGCGGGGTCAAGATCGGCTTGATCGAGGCGTTGCGCCAGGTGCGCGACGATCTCGAGTTCCTCGAATTGGTCCACCGCCTCGATCGCGACACCTCCGGCTGCCTGCTGTTGGCCAAGTCGCGTCCGGCGCTGCTCACGCTCAATGCGGCGCTCAAGCAGCACAAGATGGACAAGCGCTATCTGGCGCTGGTACAGGGGCGCTGGCCGGTGCGGCGCGATTTCGTCAGCGCCCGTCTCGACCGGTTCGACGCCGGTAACGGCGAGCGGCGGGTGCGGGTCGATCCCGACGGCAAGGTCGCGCGCACGCGCTTCGCGGTGCAAGAGGCGCTGCCGGGCGTGACGCTGATCGAGGCCGAGCCGGTGACCGGGCGCACCCACCAGATTCGCGTGCATGCCGCGCACGCCGGTTTCCCGCTGCTCGGCGACGACAAGTACGGCAGTCGCCAGAGTCATCGGTTGGCGGCCCGGCTGGGGCTCGAGAGGCTGTTTCTGCATGCCGCCTCGCTGGAATTTCCCGAGCCCAACAGCGGCCGCCCGGTACGCATCCGTGCGCCGCTCGGCGAGGATCTCGAAAACGTGCTCATCCGGGCGCGCGCCCAAGCCGACGACCGCTGAGCGACGAGCAAGAGCGGGGAGGAGATGACTTGCGTTATCAGATGGTGATTTTCGATTGGGACGGCACGCTGGTTGATTCAGAGGCGCGCATCGTCGCCTGCATGCAGGCTGCCGCGCGTGACGTCGGCTGCCCGGCGCTGAGTCGCGACAGCATCCGCGACATCATCGGCTTGGGGCTGCCGGAGGCGATCGCCCAGCTGTATCCGGGGGTCGAGCCGGGCCAGGCCGAGGCGCTTCGCCAACGCTATTCGGGCCACTTCGTCAGCGCCGACCAGGTGCCCACGGCTTTCTTTCCCGGTGTCGCGACGGGGATGGCTCGCTTGCGCGGCGCCGAGGGTTTGAAACTGGCCGTGGCGACCGGCAAGAGCCGGCGCGGGCTCGACCGGGCGTTGGCGTCGACGGGCAGTCGAGAGTGGTTTCACGCCAGCCGCACCGCCGACGAGACGCGTTCGAAGCCCGACCCGCGCATGCTCGAAGAGCTGCTTGCCGAAGCCGGGGTCGCGCCGGGTGCGGCGCTGATGGTCGGCGATACCGAGTACGACATGCAGATGGCGCGCGCATTGGGCATCGACCGCCTGGCCGTCACCTATGGCGTGCATTCGCGCGAGCGTCTCGCGGCCTGCGAGCCGATCTATACCGCGACGTGCTTCGCCGAGGTCATCGATTGGCTGCACGCGGACCTCGACTCGGTCGGTCCACGCGCGATTAAAGCGGGAGCATGCGATGAGCGATGACAAGCGCTACGACGAATGGACCCAGGGGCCCGAGGTGCCGCCGGGCCAGCGACATCGGGCGGGCGACCCGCCGGGAGAGGGGCGCGACGAGGATGCCGATACCCTGCGCGAGCGACAGCGCCTGCAGCAATTGCAGATGATGGATCGCTGGATGACCGGCGTGCTCACCGAGCAACGCAGGTCGCGGCGCTGGAAGCTGTTCTTCCGCTTGTTCTTTGCGGCGCTGATCCTCGCCTCCCTGTCGCTCACGGTCTATGGGCTGTTCTTCGTCGCCGACAAGCCCGCTCCGACCGGGCCGCACCTGGGTGTGGTGCGAGTCGAGGGCGTCATCGATGCCCAGGGCGAGGCGAGCGCCGAGCGCATCATCGAGGGGGTTCGTCGAGCCTGGAAGGATTCCGCCGTCAGCGCGATCGTGCTGGAGATCAACAGCCCCGGGGGCAGCCCGGTGCAGTCGCAGCGTGTCTACGCCGAACTGCGGCGCCTCCAGCAGCAGGGCGCCAAGCCGATCTATGCGGTGATCGAGGATATCGGCGCGAGCGGCGCTTATTACATTGCCGCCGCCGCCAGCGACATCTATTCCGCACCGGCCAGCCTGGTCGGCTCGATCGGCGTGATCCATGCCGGCTTCGGCCTGCAGGAGGCGATCGACAAGTTGGGTGTCGAGCGGCGCGTCTTCACCGCCGGCGAGAACAAGGCCTTTCTCGACCCCTTCAGCCGCATAGAGCCCGCTCAGCGCCGCTTCTGGCAACAGGTGCTTGAGACCACGCATCAGCAGTTCATCGAGGACGTCAAGGCCGGTCGCGGCGAGCGCCTGGCCGACGACCCGCGGTTGTTCTCGGGGCTGATCTGGACCGGTGAGCAGGCCGAGCGGCTGGGGTTGGTCGATGGCCTCAAGAGCGTCGACGACCTGTCCCGCGAGCGCTTCGGTGAAGTGCGGGTCGAGGACTATACGCCCGGCTTGGATCCGTTCGAGCGCCTGACGCGCCAGTTCGGGCGTGTCGCCGCGCAGTGGCTGGGGCTGCCCAGTACCGCTTCGCCGATTCGCTATCAACTGCCCTGAGCGATGCCGGAGGCGAGCGGGTCGAGCCCCGCTTCGCGCAGCAGCGCGCAGAGACGAATCAGCGGCAGGCCGATCAGGGTGTTGGGGTCGTCGCCTTCGAGGCGCTCGAACAGCGTGATGCCGAGCCCTTCCATGCGGAAGCTGCCGGCGCTGTCGAGGGGTTGCTCCCGCTCGACGTAGTTGGCAATCTCGCCCTCGTCGAGCGAGCGGAAGACGACGTCGTAGCGCTCGTGGCAGACCCAGTGGTGCGCCCGACGCGTGTCGAGCAATGCCAGCCCGGCGAGAAAGCTCACCCGGTTGCCTGAGAAGCGGGCCAGGTTGGCGCGTGCGGTGGCCGGGTCGCCGGGCTTGCCGAGGATGTCGCCTGCGAAGAGCGCGACTTGGTCGCAGCCGATGATCAGGTGGTCGGGATAACGTTCGGCGACGCGCTCGGCCTTGCCCAGCGCCAGGCGGTGGACGAGCGTCTCGGCGCTTTCGCCGGGGTGGCGCCGTTCGTCGATGTCGGGGCTCTCCCAGGTGTAGGCAAGGCCGAGCCGGTCGAGCAATTGGCGTCGCCAGCGCGAACCGGAAGCGAGAACCAGGCGTGTCATGGCAACTCCTTGTCGTGGCGGGCTTGAGAGGCTAGTCTGCCGCGTCGTGCGGCCTGCTGTACATAAGCGCGACGCGCGCTTTGACAGCTACCGGGGGAATCCCTATTATTGCGCGCCTATGATCACCACTAGACTTCCCACGCAGGTCGAACCCTACCGGCTGGCAGCCAACGGACAACGCCTCGAGGGGCTGGTGTCGTTAGCGGCGCTGCCGCGCCTGGCCGAGGAGGCCGGTGCTCAGCAGGGCGACTGCGAAGTGACATTGCAGTTCGGCCTCGATGCCCAGGGGCGACGCTACATCGAAGGCTGGCTCAAGGCCAACGTTCAGCTGGCCTGTCGTCGCTGCCTGGAGCCGATACCGGTGGCCATCGACAGCCATTGGCTGTTGGGTATGGTCACCAGCGATGCGCTGGCGGCAAAATTGCCCGGCGATTACGAGCCGGTACTGGTGGAAGACGAACAGCTCAACTTGCTGCCCGTACTCGAGGACGAAATCATCCTCAGTCTGCCGCAGGTGGTCTACCACGATGAGGCGCATTGCGCCGTCTCGCGGGACCAGCTGGTCAGCGGTGACGCCAACGAGACTTCGGAATCGGCGCCCGCGAGCCCCTTCGACGTGCTGCGCACGTTGAAGGACAAACACTGAATCAACCTCGATACGCTCTGGAGTATTACCCCATGGCAGTTCAAAAGAACCGCAAGACTCGTTCCAAGCGCGGCATGCGTCGCAGCCACGATGCCCTGACCGCGCCGACCCTGGCGCAGGACAAGGAAACCGGAACGACTCACCGTCGTCACCACGTCGCGCCCGACGGTTTCTACCGCGGCCGTCAAGTCGTCGAAGTTTAAGACGTAGCGCGTCCCGGCGACATTACACGTAGCCGTGCGTATCGCCATCGATGCAATGGGCGGGGATCTGGGTCCCCGCGCTGTTGTTTTGGGGACGGCCGAAGCGCTACGTGACGACCCCGGCCTCAGCGTTGATATCTACGGTATCCAGGCTGAGCTCGAGGCGGCGATCGAACGCCTGCCGCGACGCTTTCAAGGGGTGGTGGAGCGCCTGACGCTGTGCCATGCCCCCGGGGTGATCGCTCAGGCGACCAAGGTGTCCCAGGCGTTGCGTGGCGGCGCCGATTCCAGCTTGGCGATGATGCTCGAGGCGGTTGCCTCGGGTCGCGCCGTGGCCGGCGTCAGCGCCGGCAACACCGGTGCGTTGATGGCGCTTGCACGGCGTGCGCTGGGCATGGTTGGCGATATTCCCAGGCCGGCGATCAGCACGGCGATCCCGAGTGGCAAGGGCGGGCGCTGTTACATCATCGACATGGGGGCCAACGTCGAAGCGCCGGCACGCCGGCTCGTCGACTTCGCACGCATGGGCGATGTGATGGCTCGCCACGTCGACGGCATCGAGCGCCCGCGGGTGGCGCTGCTCAATGTCGGCGTCGAGGCGACCAAGGGACCGGACAGCGTGCGCGAGGCGGATGCCGTGCTGCGCACCATGCCGTCGCTCAACTATATCGGCTTCGTCGAAGGGGATGCCTTGTTCACCGGCGCTGCCGATGTCGTGGTGTGCGATGGTTTCGTCGGCAATATCGTGCTCAAGGCCAGCGAAGGGCTGGCGCGCATGCTCGTCGATCGTTTCCAGGCCACGTTTGCGGCCCATTGGGGTAGCCGTCTGGTGTCGCTTCTGGCCCGGCCGGCCCTGTTGCGCGTCAAGCGTCAACTCGATCCGGTGCGCTACAATGGGGCCAGTCTGTTGGGATTGTCGGGAATCGTGATCAAGAGCCATGGGCGCGCCAATGCCCAGGGCTTTGCCTTTGCCGTGTCGCGAGCCGCGCAGGAGGTGCGCATGAATCTGCCAGCACAACTGGCGCGTGAACTGCAGCAGTCCGCTATCCCGTCGGCCGCGTGCGGTCCAGGGGATAGCGGGTTGGCAGCCCGCTCGACACCCGATGAATACAACCCTCAAAGGTGAATGCCATGACTCAATCCCTGGCCCTCGTATTCCCGGGGCAGGGCTCCCAGCATCTGGGCATGCTGAGAGAGCTGGCCGAACGTTACAGCGTGGTAAGAACGACCTTCGAAGAGGCATCGGAGGCCTTGGGGTACGATCTCTGGCACGTGGTGCAGGAGGGGCCCGAAGCGGCACTCAATGCTACGGCCTGCACGCAGCCGGCGCTGCTCACCTCGAGCGTGGCGATTTGGCGAGTCTGGCAGGAATTGGAAGGCCCGCGTCCGCGAGTCATGGCCGGGCATAGTCTGGGCGAATACAGCGCCATGGTCTGTGGCGGCGCGCTGAGCTTCGCCGAAGGTGTGCGCTT
This sequence comes from Halomonas sp. HP20-15, assembly GCF_033446685.1. Lineage (NCBI taxonomy): Bacteria > Pseudomonadati > Pseudomonadota > Gammaproteobacteria > Oceanospirillales > Halomonadaceae > Halomonas > Halomonas sp. HP20-15. The sequence continues at coordinate 16,685 of NZ_JAWQLY010000022.1, forward strand.
GGTACGCCTGCGCGGTGAGGCCATGCAGAAGGCCGTGCCGGCCGGTGAGGGCGCGATGGCAGCGATCCTGGGGCTGGATGACGCCGCGGTCGAGCAGGCCTGCGTCGATGCCGCTCAGGGCGCCGTGGTTGCGGCGGTCAACTACAATGCTCCGGGGCAGGTGGTCATCGCCGGGCACAAGACGGCGGTCGACCGGGCGGTGGCGCTATGCCAGGAGGCGGGCGCCAAGCGGGCCTTGCCGCTACCGGTTTCGGTGCCCTCGCATTGCGCCCTGATGAAGCCGGCCGCCGAGCGTCTCGCCGAGGCGATGAACGACGTCGAGCTGAAGACGCCGCGCTACACGGTGATCCAGAACGTCGATGCCCACGCCCACGCCGATGTCGAGACCCTGCGCACGCGGTTGGTCGAGCAGCTTTATCAGCCGGTGCGCTGGACCGCCTGTGTCGAGGCGATGACCGACCTGGGTGCCGAAGTGATCATCGAATGCGGCCCGGGCAAGGTGCTGACCGGGCTCAACAAGCGTGTCGCCAAGGGTGCCAAGGGGTTGGCGGTCAACGATCCCGATAGCCTGAGCGCGGCTCTCGAGCTGGCTCGCGAGGCGGCGGGCCAGCAAGTCAATGACTGATTCAGGAACGACTATGACGAGCGAACGCAGAATCGCCCTGGTCACCGGTGCCAGCCGCGGCATCGGCCGAGCCATCGCCCGGGAACTGGGGCGTCAGGGGCGAATCGTGATCGGTACCGCGACCAGCGATGCCGGCGCCGAGCGAATCGATGCGGATCTGCGCGAGCAGGGAGTCGAGGGGGCCGGGCGGCGTCTCGATGTCACCGATCAGGCGAGTGTCGATGCGCTGATCAAGGCGATCGGTGACGAGTTCGGCGCACCGACCATCCTGGTTAACAACGCTGGCATCACGCGTGATAACCTATTGATGCGTATGAAGGAGGACGAATGGGACTCGGTGCTCGATACCAATCTCAAGTCGGTCTACCGTGTCAGTAAAGCGTGCATCCGTGGCATGACCAAGGCGCGTTTCGGACGCATCGTCAGCATCAGTTCCGTGGTGGCGACCATGGGCAACCTGGGGCAGACCAACTATGCTGCCGCCAAGGCGGGAATGGAGGGCTTCTCCCGGGCGCTTGCCCGCGAAGTCGCTTCGCGTGCGATCACCGTCAATGCCGTGGCGCCGGGGTTCATCGCTACCGACATGACCGAGTCGCTGCCCGAGTCGCAGCATCAGGCATTGCTCGAGCAGATCCCGTTGTCTCGCTTGGGTCAGCCCGAGGAGATCGCTGCCGCGGTAGGCTTTCTGACCAGCGATGCCGCCGGCTACATTACCGGCGAGACATTGCAGGTCAATGGCGGCATGAACATGCGTTGAGGTCGCTTTCGATGCCTTGGTTGCGTCGATTAGGGGCCGTCTATAAACTACCCGGCAGTTTTCCAGCTGGCGGATATGTACCACTAGGAGTAACGACATAATGAGCACCATCGAAGAGCGCGTGAAGAAGGTTGTGGCCGAGCGCCTGAACGTCAAGGAAGAGGATATCCAGAACTCGTCCTCCTTCACCGAGGACCTCGGTGCGGACTCGCTGGACACTGTCGAACTGGTGATGGCGCTCGAAGAGGAATTCGATACCGAAATTCCCGACGAGGAAGCCGAGAAGATCACCACGGTGCAGGAAGCGATCGATTACGTCGTTGCTCATCAGTAAGCGGGTCGGCATGAGGCATATCGACCTGAGAGAGTGACGCGCGGTTTCGACCGCCTGCGCGTGAAGAAAGCCGTTCTGGAGACAGAGCGGCTTTCGCGTTTATGGGCGGCATAGCTGGTGGCCTTCGGGTATACTGGCGCGCAGCGCTGGCAGGTAACAAAGCGGGCATGCCCATTATGGACATCTGGAGGAGAGCTGATGCCTCGTAGAAGGGTCGTGGTGACCGGACTGGGTCTGGTGACGCCGGTCGGTAACACCGTCAAGGAGAGCTGGAGCAATATCCTGGCAGGCAAGAGCGGCATCGCCTCGATCGGGCATTTCGACACCAGCGGATTCAATACGCGCTTCGGCGGATCGATCAAGGATTTCGACATCAGTCCTTACTTGAATCCCAAGGAAGCGCGCAAGATGGACCTGTTCATCCAGTACGGTATCGCGGCGGCTTCTCAGGCGGTCGCCGACGCCGGCGTCGAATGTCGCGAGGAAAATGCCCATCGCATCGGTGTGGCGATCGGTTCGGGCATCGGGGGATTGCCGATGATCGAACATAACCACGACACTCTGCGCAAGGGCGGCGCGCGGCGCATTTCACCGTTCTTCGTGCCGGGCTCGATCATCAATATGATCTCCGGCAATCTGGCGATCAAGTTCGGTTTTCAGGGGCCCAATATCGCCATTACCACGGCCTGTACCACGGGCACCCACAACATCGGCTATGGCGCTCGCACGATCGCCTATGGCGATGCCGACGTGATGGTCTGCGGGGGCGCCGAGATGGCGACCACGCCGTTGGGGCTGGGCGGTTTTTCCGCGGCACGCGCGCTGTCCACGCGCAACGACGACCCCGCCGCGGCCAGCCGGCCTTGGGATCGCGATCGCGATGGTTTCGTGCTCTCCGACGGCGCGGGGGTCGTGGTGCTCGAGGAGTACGAGCAGGCCAAGCGTCGTGGCGCGACCATCTACGCCGAACTCAAGGGGTTCGGAATGAGCGATGATGCCCACCACATGACGGCGCCGCCCGAAGACGGGCGCGGCGCGGCGCAGGCGATGGCCAACGCGATCCGCGACGCCCAGATGGATCCGGCACAGATCGATTACATCAACGCCCACGGCACTTCCACGCCGACTGGCGACCTGGCCGAGAGTCGCGCCGTCGAGCGGGTCATGGGCGAGGCGGCCAACAAGGTCGCGGTCAGTTCCACGAAGTCGATGATCGGCCACTTGCTGGGGGCGGCGGGCGCCGTCGAGGCGGTGTTCAGCATCCTCGCTCTGCGTGACCAGGTGGCACCGCCGACCATCAATCTCGACAATCCTCAGGAAGGCTGCATTCTCGATTACGTGCCGCACACCGCGCGCGACATGCCGATCAACAACACCCTGTCCAACTCGTTCGGCTTCGGCGGAACCAATGGGTCGCTGATCTTCTCGCGTGTCTGACGCGGGCCCCCAAGACGCCGGAGTGCCGTTCGACGACCGCGGCCTGGCCTACGGCGACGGTCTGTTCGAGACCGTACTGGTGCGTGACGGCCAGCCACTGCTGTGGGACTACCATCTGGCGCGGCTGCAGCGCGGTTGCGCGGTGCTCGGCATGGACGCTCCCGCCGAGGCATCGCTCGCAGCCCTGCCCGCCGCGGCCGGCTCGGGATTGGCGGTGCTCAAGATGATCGTCACCCGGGGCAGTGGCGGCCGCGGCTATCAACCGCCGGCCGAGCCCGAACCGCGCCTGCGCTGGCAGTTGTCCGCGTTCGAGCCGCGCCGCGAGCGCTGGCAGCATGGAGTGGCGGTTCGCCACTGTCGGCTACGTCTTGCCGAACAGCCGGCGCTGGCGGGTATCAAACACCTCAATCGGCTCGAGAACGTGTTGGCGCGGCGCGAATGGTCGTCTCCAGAGATCGCCGAAGGTCTGCTCTCGAGCGCCAGCGGACGCTTGATCGAAGCCACCAGCATGAATGTCTTCTGGCGGCGCGACGGCCGTTGGCAGACACCGCCTCTCGAGCGTTGCGGCGTGGCCGGTACGCTGCGTGCCGCGCTGCTGGAACGACTCGACATCGACGAGGTCGAGCTCGAGTCGGCGACGCTGGAGGCGGTCGAAGGGCTCTGCCTGGGCAATTCGGTTCAAGGCGTGTGGCCGGTAACCGCTCTGGAGAGCGCATCGGGCGAACCCTTGGGGCGATGGAGCATCACCAGTGATTGGCGTGCCTTTCAGCAGCAAGCCCACGCGCTGCTCGGCTATCCCTCCTATAGCTAATGGCCCTATCGCCGAAGTTCATGCCAAGGTTCTCGACAAGGATTCACTATGCGCTTGCTGAAAATCATCCTGGTTCTGGCCGTTGTGCTGACGGTGGCCGGGTTCGCCGGGTTTCGCTATTGGCAGGCCCAGCTCGACCAAGCGTTGTCGATCGATGCGCCGCTGGTCTACGAGGTGCCGCGTGGGGCCAGCTTCAATCAGGTGGTTCACGATCTGGCCGAACGCGGCATCATCGCCGAAACATGGGCATTGCGGCTGCTCAAGCGCGTCGACCCGCAGAGCCTGCCGCCGCTGCGAGCCGGCGAGTTCCGGCTCGAGCCTGGCATGAGCGCGCGCGGGACCCTCGCACTGCTCGGCAGCGACAACATCGTGACCTACTCGCTGACCATTCCCGAAGGGTGGACCTTCGCGCAGATGCGCGAGGAACTGGCTGCCGCCGCCAAGCTGGATCATCGTGCCGCCGCCTTGAGCGATACCGAGGTGATGGCTGAATTGGGTCATCCCGACCAGCATCCGGAAGGCCGGTTCTTTCCCGACACCTATCGTTATCACAAGGGGGTCAGCGACCTGGAGATCCTCGCTCAGGCCTACCAGCGCATGCAGCACACCCTGGAAGCGGTCTGGGCGCAGCGAGACGAGGGACTGCCGCTGGAGACGCCCTACCAGGCGCTGATCATGGCTTCGTTGATCGAGCGCGAAACCGGCGCCGATGGCGAACGCCGCAAGATTGCCGGCGTCTTCACGCGACGCCTGGCCAAGGGCATGCGTTTGCAGACCGATCCGACGGTAATCTACGGGTTGGGCGACGACTACGACGGCAATATCACCCGAGCGGATCTGCGCCGCGAAACGCCCTACAATACCTACCTGATCGAGGGGCTGCCGCCGACGCCGATCGCCATGCCCGGACGCGCCGCGCTCGAGGCGGCGGTGCATCCGGCCGAGGGGGGAACGCTGTATTTCGTCGCCAAGGGCGATGGCAGCCATCACTTCTCGAAGACGCTCGATGAACACAACGCCGCCGTGCGGCGCTACATTCTCAATCGCTAAGGGCGCGCCATGCATTCTCGCGGACGCTTCATCACCCTCGAAGGCGGCGAGGGGGTCGGCAAGAGCACCAATGTCAGCCTGGTCTGCGAGTTGCTGCGCGCGCAAGGCCTCGAGGTCGTGGCGACCCGTGAGCCGGGCGGTACGCCGCGGGGCGAGGCGATACGCGAGCTGCTGCTGAACCCCGACGAACAGGAACCGCTCGACGAAGACGCCGAGTTGCTGCTGATCTTCGCCGCCCGTGCCCAGCATCTCGCCCGGCTCATACGACCCGCGCTCGAGCGCGGCGCTTGGGTGGTCTGCGATCGCTTTACCGACGCGACCTTCGCCTACCAGGGCGGCGGCCGCGGCATCGATCGGCAGCGCATAGCCAACCTTGAAGCGTTGGTGCAGGGCGCACTGCAACCGGATTTGACGCTGCTGCTCGACATGCCGGTGACGGCGGCCCGCGAGCGGGTCGTCGCGCGCGGCAACGCCCCCGATCGCTTCGAGCGTGAGCGCGGCGCCTTCTTCGATGCGGTACGCCAGGCCTATCGCGAGCGTGCCGAGGCGGCGCCTGGGCGATTCGAGATCATCGATGCCGCGCGGCCGCTCGAGGCGGTACAGGCCGACATACGCCAGCGGTTGATGGCAAGGTTGGCGCTATGGACCTGACGCCGTTGCCCTGGCATGCCGACATCTGGCAGCGCCTGTGCGATACGCAGGACGACGGTCGCCTGCCGCATGCGCTGCTGTTGTCCGGGCCGCATGGCGTTGGCAAGCAGCAGCTCGCCGATGCGCTGGTGGCGCGCACGCTGTGCCGCCGGCCGGGCGCCTTTGCCTGCGGTGAATGTCACAGCTGCCGGATGCTGGCCTCGGGCTACCACCCCGATCTGCTGCGGATCGCCCCGGCCGACAATCGCCGCCAGATCCGCATCGACCCGATCCGCGAGGTCAACGCCTTCGTCGCCCAGACCGCCCAGCAGGGTGGGGCACGGGTCATCGTCCTGCAGCCCGCCGAGGCGATGAACGTGGCCGCCGCCAACGCCCTGCTCAAGAGCCTCGAGGAGCCCGGCGAGCGTACTCTGTTCATTCTGCTCGCCGACATCCCCTCGCGCATGCTGGCGACCATTCGTTCGCGCTGCCAGCACTGGGCGCTGGGCGTTCCCGATCGCGGGCAGAGCCTTAAGTGGCTCAATGAGGCGCTCGGCGAAGGTCAGGATGGCGATTTCTGGCTGCGCGTCGCCGGTGGCCTGCCGCTGCTGGCCGTCGAGCTGGCAGGGGGCGAGGCGCGCGGGTTGCGCCAGGACCTGCAGGAGCTGTTCGACTCGTTGGTGCGCGGTGGCGAGCCGATCGCCGAAGCCGCGCGGCTCGACCGCCAGGCCGTCGAGCGTATCCTGTGGTACGGTATCGCCTGGTTGGAGGACCTGATTCGCCTGGGGCTATCCGGCGATACCGCTCAGGTTCGCAACGCCGACCTGCTGCCGCTGTATCGCCAGGCGGTCAAGAACGCCCGCGTACGCGACTGGTTTCGACTGCTCGATTACGCGCGCGAGCAGCAGCGACTGCTGGTTGCCGGCGGCAACCCCAATCCGCAGCTGGTGCTGGAAGCCTGGCTGGTTCGTTGGTCCGCCCTGTTGCGCTCCTGACGCAACGGGCCATGGGAGGCACGAGACGATGGCCGAACAGAAAGCGCTTTCACTGACCTTCAAGGACAGATCGACCCTGCTATCGGCCTTCATGCCGACGCTCGAAAGGGGCGGTGTGTTCGTGCCCACCCGCGACCGTTACACGCTGGGCCAGACCGTCTACCTGTTGCTGACCATGCCCGGCGAGAACGAGCGCCTGCCGGTCACCGGCCAGGTCGTGTGGATATCGCCGCCGGGCGTGTCCGGGCGCCGGGTGCCGGGTATCGGCGTGCACTTCAGCCCCGACGATCAGCGCGTGCGCGATCGCATCGAGAACCATCTGGCCGGGATGCTCGACAAGGGCACGCCGACCTATACCCTCTGAACGCCTGCTGCCCGCTACGCTTTCCGTTTCACCCGTTTCGAGTAATGCTGCATGTTCGTCGATTCCCACTGCCACCTCGATCGCCTCGACCTCGGCGCCCACGACGGTGATTTGAACGCCGCGCTGGACGCCGCGCGTGGACGCAATGTACGCCAGTTTCTGGCCATCGCGGTGACGCTTGACGGCGTCCCGGGGCTGGCGGCGCTGGCTCGCGAGCACGCCGACGTGGCGATCGCCGCGGGCGTTCACCCACTGCATCGGGTCGACAGCGAGCCCGATGTGGCCGCGATCAAGGCATGTGCCGAGCGTCACGAGGCGGTTGCGATCGGCGAAACCGGGCTCGACTACCACTATCAGGAAGTCAGCCAGGCGGCACAACGCACGCGCTTCGAGAATCATCTGATCGCCGCCCGCGAGCTCGAGCTGCCGGTCGTCGTGCACACCCGCGAGGCGCGCGACGACACGCTGACCCTGATCCAGCGCCATACCGACCCGGCGGTGGGCGGCGTACTGCACTGCTTCACCGAGGAGCTCGACATGGCCCGCGAGGCGGTCCGCAACGGCTTCTATATCTCGCTGTCGGGCATCGTGACGTTTCGCAACGCCGAGGCGGTGCGCGAATTGGCACGCCGAATTCCGCTCGACCGGCTACTGATCGAGACCGATAGCCCCTATCTGGCGCCGGTGCCGCATCGCGGCCGACCCAACGAGCCCCAATGGGTGGTGGAGGTTGCAGAATGCATCGCCGCCGAGCGGGGCATCAGTGTCGACGAGGTCGCCATGCAGACCACGGCCAACTTCTACCGGCTGTTCCGTGCCGCGGTGCCCCAGGCGCCCGAGGACGTGCGCCAGACGCTGGCCGATGCGCGGTTGATCGATGGCTGAGCGGCCCGAGAGGAGGTAGCCAATGTCGCTGGATGCGCTGCTCAATCACATCGATGGTGAAGGGGCGATTCCGCCGCTGGAGCGCTGGCAACCGGCGCTGAGCGGCGACATGGACCTGCTGATACGCTCGGACGGCGTGTGGCTGCACGATGGCGAGCCGATCCGCCGGCCGCGTCTGGTGCGTCTGCTGTCGACGATATTGCGCCGCGAAGCCGATGGCGGTTACTACCTGGTCACACCGGTCGAGAAGTGGCGCGTTCGCGTCGCGGACCGGCCGTTCCTGATCGTCGATGCCGACATGGACGTCGAGGCCGAAGCGGCGGCACCGATCTGGCAGATGGTCACCAACGTTGGCGACCGGGTCACGCTCGATGGCGATCATCGTCTCGTGCTCAGCGAGACGCCGCGTGGCGAACCGGTGCCCGAGGTCGCGATCCGTTTCGGACTCGCCGCGCGTCTTCATCGCAACGTCTATTATCGCTTGATCGAGCAGGCCGAACAGCACAGCCAGCCGGGTGGTGTCGCCCTGGGGCTGACCAGCAAGGGCGTCTGGCAACCGCTCGGTTGGCTCGACGAGGCGGCGCCGTGAGGCTGACCGACGAGCAACGCGCGGTCGTCGAGCACGCGGGCGGCCATGCACGGGTCGCCGCGGTGGCCGGTGCCGGCAAGACCACCACGCTGGTCGCCCGGGTACTGCATCTGCTGGCTGCGGGCGTGCCGGCGCGGCGCATGCTGGTGCTGATGTTCAACCGCGCGGCACGCGAGGACTTCACGGCCAAGCTGGTGGCCCTGGCGCCTGCGGGCCAGGCGTTGCCCGAAGTCCGTACCTTCCACTCCATCGGTCACCGCCTGACGCAGTCGTTGACACGCTGGGGACGACTCGCGCCGCGCCAACTGCTGGCCGTCGACTGGCAGCGTGAGAGGCTATTGCGCCAGGCGGCCATGCGCTCGCTCGAGGGCGTCGACCCCTCGATCCGCGAAGCCGCACTGGACCCCGAGCGCATCGAAGCCCTGGGGCATTTCTGCGAGATGGTCAAGGCCGAGCTCGAAGCGCCCGAGCTGCTCCGGGAGCGTCTAGATCTGGGCGAGAATACCGGCCACTTCGTCGAGGCCTTTCGACAGATGGAGGCGTTGCTCGAGCAGCATGGCGGCATGACCTACGCCGACCTGCTGTACCGGCCGCTGCGTTGCCTGGAAGACGATGCCGAATCCCGCGCCCGGGTCGAGGGTTTTCTCGATCATGTGATCATCGACGAGTATCAGGACATCAATCTGGCTCAGCAGCGCCTGCTGTCACTGCTCGCCGGGAGCCGGGCGGCGGTGATGGCGGTCGGCGACGCCAACCAGTGCATCTACGAATGGCGCGGCGCGCGCCCGGATTACATGCTCGAGCGCTTTACCGCGAGCTTCGGCGAGGCCACCGATTATCCGCTGTCGACCACGTTCCGCCACGGCCACGCCCTGGCGCTGTCCGCCAACCACGCCGTGCGGGCCAACCGTCGCCGGCCCGATCAACTGTGCCTGGCCGCGCCTGGCAATCCGCACACCTCGCTGACCGTGGGCCAGGGCGGCGCGAGGCTGGTCGAGGCGCTGCAAGGCTGGCAGCGTGACGGGCGTACGCTCGCCGACGGCTGTGTCCTGGTGCGCAGTTGGGCCTTGTCGGTCTCGGTGCAGTTGCAGTTGCTGCGCGCCGGGATTCCGTTTCGCCTGTCGCGGGACGATCGCTTCGTGTTCCGTCTGCCGCTGGTCCAGGCCTTGGCCGGCTATCTGCGACTGGCTCGGCAACCACGCCTGCTCAACGATCCCGAGCACCTTCTGCTGTTGTTCTCCCAGCCCACGCCGTTCGTCGCCCGCGAACGCTTGCAGGCGCTGGTCGTGCAGCTCGCGGAGCGTCAACGCTGGCCGGAGCGACACGACCCGTTGTTGGCCGAGCTCAAGCCGATCCAGCGGCGCAACCTGAAAAAGCGCTGGGAGTTGCTCTGCGAGTTGCCGCGCTTGGGTAACATGCCGGCGTCACGGCTACTGGAGCTCGTGGTCGAGCGCCTCGACGCCGAGAAGGTCCTCAAGCGGGCGGCGGCGCGGCGCGAGAAGGGCGAGGAGGATGTGCGACTGCTGGATATTCTGATCGAGCAGGCCGAGGAACTGACCCAGGCGCCGGATGCCTTCCTGGAACTGCTCGACCGCCGGGTCGAGGGCGCCGAGGACGGCGTGTTGATCACCACGGTGCATGGCGCCAAGGGGCTCGAATGGCCGCTGGTGGCGATCTGGGGGCTCAACGAAGAGGACTTTCCGCACTACAGCCGCGATAACCCCATCGACGACGAGCGCCTGGAGGAGGAGCGCCGGCTGTTCTACGTGGCGATGACCCGCGCCCAGGAGCGGTTGCTGATGCTCCATGACGGCGGCGAGCATCGCCCCAGTCGCTTTCTGATGGAATGCGCCTGGCGGGATTGCCAACGCGTCGGCGATACCTTGGCGGAGCAGGGCGGGGCGTTGCTGAAAGAACAAGCCGTGCTGGAGGTGGGCGACCCGAGTCTGATCGAACGTTACCTGCAGCGCATCGGCGCGGAGGCAGCGCTGAGCGTCAAGCCGACTGCACGCGTTGCCAGCCCTGGCGCGGATTATGCCGCGTCAGGGCAAGGCATGGGCTTCGTCGTCGGCGAACGGGTGCGTCACGCGGTCTTCGGCCCGGGCGAGGTAGTCGTCGTCGAGGGCGACCCGCGCAGCCCGGTGCTCGAAGTGCGCTTCGAGCAGGCGGGGCGGCGTCGCCTGATCGCCGAGCGCGCCCCGCTCGAGCGGCTGGCCGGCGAGCGCGCCTGACCAGCGGGGTCTTTTCCTTTACATGTTGGGGTAGTTGGGTCCGCCACCGCCTTCGGGGGCGACCCAGGTGATGTTCTGCGCCGGGTCCTTGATGTCGCAGGTCTTGCAGTGGATGCAGTTCTGGAAATTGATCTGGAAGCGCGGCTGGCCCGTCTCGTCCTCGACCACCTCATAAACGCCCACCGGGCAATAACGCTGCGCCGGTTCGTCGAATTTCGGCAGGTTGTCGCGGATCGGAATCTCCGGATCGGTGAGCTTCAGGTGGCAGGGCTGGTCCTCCTCGTGATTGGTATTCGACAGGAACACCGAGGAGGGCTTGTCGAAGGACAATTTGCCGTCGGGCTTGGGATAATCGATCGGCGTGGCCTGTTCGCGGGTCCTGAGCCGGGCATGATCGGGCGTGGTGTCGTGCACCTTGGGCAGCTTGCCCCCGAGTAGCTGATCGGCGAAGTTGTAGGCGCCGCCGAGCAGGGTGCCGTACTTGTGAATCGCCGGGCCGAAGCTGGCTGTTTCCTTGAGCTCGGCATAGGCCCAGCTCTGCTCCCAGCGGGTCATGAAGCGGCTCAGTTCGTTGCCGCCCTCGTCGTCGCCGGCGATCGCCTCGAAGACCGTTTCGGCGGCGATCAACCCCGACTTCATCGCCGTATGCAGGCCCTTGATCTTGGCGAAGTTGAGCGTGCCGGCATCGCAGCCGATCAACAGCCCGCCGGGGAAGCACATCCTGGGCAGGCAGTTGAGCCCCCCCTTGGTGATCGCCCGGGCGCCGTAGGCGACCCGTGAGCCGCCTTCCAGGTACTGCCTGAGCAGCGGGTGATGCTTCATGCGCTGGAATTCATCGAACGGCGAGAGATAGGGATTGGCGTAGGCCAGATCGACGATCAACCCCACCACGACCTGCTGATTCTCGGCGTGATAGAGGAAGAAACCGCCCTGGGTATCCTTGGGCAGCGGCCAGCCCGAACCATGGACCACCAGGCCCGGCTGATGTTTGTCGGCGGGCACGTCCCAGAGTTCCTTGAGACCGATGCCGTAGTGTTGCGGGTCCTTGCCGGCGGCCAGGTCGAAGCGTTCGATCAGGCGCTTGCCGAGATGGCCGCGCGAACCTTCCGAGAACAGCGTGTACTTGGCGCGCAGCTCCATGCCCGGCATGTGGCCGCTCTTCTCGCTGCCATCGGCGGCCACGCCCATGTCGCCGGTGATGATGCCGCGCACGCCGCCGTCGGCGTCATAGAGCACTTCCTGTGCGGCGAAGCCGGGGAATATCTCGACGCCGAGCTGCTCGGCCTGTTCGCCCAGCCAACGGCACAGGTTGCCGGCGCTGATCACGTAGTTCGGCGAGCTGCCCCCGGTGTTGTGCATGCTCTTGGGCACCAGCGCGTTGGGCAGCTTCTGCGCCGATTCGCCATCCTTGAGCAGGTAGACGTCGTCGTGGGTGGTCGGCGTGGTCAACGGTGCGCCGCGCTCGGCCCAGTCGGGAAACAACTCATCCAGTGCACGGGTCTCGAAGATTGCCCCGGAAAGGATATGGGCGCCGACCTCGGAGCCTTTCTCGACCACGCAGACGCTGAGCTCGCGCTCGGCCTCGTTGGCCTGCTGCATCAGGCGGCAGGCGGCGGACAGGCCGCTGGGGCCGGCCCCAACGATGACCACGTCGAAATCCATGTGTTCGCGTTCCACGGCTCGTCTCCTCCTCAAGCGACATCGGCGTTGTGCGATGCCGGCCCGGTATGCGTATCGAGCTCGCGCTCGGCTGTCAGGTTTGGCCTACCGGGCATGTCTTTGGGTAATATTGCGATTGTTGCCACTATAATTAAAACGGTCGTTTGCTTCTACTCACGTTTGCTGCTAGTCATATTCTCCTGCATGAAAGCGGTGACTGGCGACAAGCGCAGGGCGCGGCTGCCGGATGCCAGCTTGGGCGGCTTTATAAGCTGTGGCAAACTAGAAAGATGGTTTCAACCCTATCAAACGCTTGCATGAGTCGACACGAAATGCCGGCCGGTTCCAATCTAGCGAGGACGCCATGAAAGTACTCGTCGCGGTCAAACGCGTCATCGATTACAACGTCAAGATCCGCGTCAAGGCGGACAACACCGACGTCGACCTGAC
>NZ_JAWQLY010000023.1:0-25308 GCF_033446685.1 Halomonas sp. HP20-15
TTTGAAGTGGCAGGCGGCGTCAATTCGGCCAGCGGCCAGCGCGGAACGGCAAGCATGGCATCGCCGTCGCGCTCACCAGCCAACAAGCGCTGGGCGCCGACGTAGGCGATCATCGCGCCATTGTCGGTGCAGAAGCGTCCGCGGGGATAGTAGGCGCGCGCCCGACGCTTGCCGACCTCGATGCTCAGGCGTTCGCGTAGCCGCTGGTTGGCGCTCACCCCGCCGGCTACCACCAGCCGCTTCAGGCCGGTCTGATCGAGCGCTCGCCGACATTTGATCACCAGCGTATCGACCACCGCTTCCTCGAAGGCGCGGGCGATGTCGGCGCGTCCCCGGTCGTCGAGCTCGCCGGCGTCGCGCAGGGCATTGGCGGTGGTCAGGGTATGGGTCTTGAGCCCCGAGAAACTGAAATCGAGCCCCGGGCGGTCGGTCATCGGTCGCGGGAAGCGAAAGCGTCGCGGGTCGCCCCGTTCGGCGAGCTTTGCGACCTGCGGGCCGCCGGGGTAGGGCAGGCCGAGCATCTTGGCGGCCTTGTCGAAGGCTTCGCCGGCGGCGTCGTCGACCGACTCGCCGAGCAAGCGGTACTCGCCCAGGCCGCGCACTTCGACCAGTTGGGTATGGCCGCCGGAGACCAGCAGCGCGACGAACGGGAAGGCGGGGGCCTCGTCCTCGAGCATCGGCGCGAGCAGGTGGCCTTCCATGTGGTGCACGCCGAGCACCGGTATGCCCAGCGCCCGGGCCAGGCCGTGGGCGGTGCTGGCGCCGACCATCAGCGCGCCGACCAGCCCGGGGCCGGCGGTATAGGCGATCCCGTCAAGCTCGCCGCGCACCAGCGAGGCACTGTCGAGCACCTCCTGGATCAATGGCAGCAGCTTGCGGGTATGATCGCGCGAGGCCAGCTCGGGGACCACGCCGCCAAAGTCGGCATGCATGGCGATCTGGCTGTAGAGGGCGTCGGCCAGCAGGCCGCGTTCGGTGTCGTAGAGGGCGACGCCGGTCTCGTCGCAGGAGGTCTCGATCCCCAGTATGCGCATGGTGTGACTCGTCGCTCGCGGCAAGAAAGCGGCCATTCTACCGGCTTTGCCGCGGCGGCGGCAGGGGCGCCGACGGCGATGTTTGCAAAGCTCGTGGGCAGGGACTAGAATACCCGACTCTGCAAGACTGGGTCGTGCGCCCAATACCCGAACTGAACGTCTTTCCCGGTCGCCGGATGGTTCGTTTCCCTGTGAACGGCGGGATGCGACGATCGGATCGAGCGCACGTTCAAAACCGAACTCATGATTTCAAGGTAGGTGAGTGCTTAATGCCTTCTGTCAAAGTACGTGATAACGAGCCGTTCGACGTCGCCCTGCGTCGCTTCAAGCGGTCCTGCGAAAAAGCCGGCGTGCTCTCCGAAGTGCGTCGTCGCGAGAGCTATGAAAAGCCGACCGCAGTACGCAAGCGCAAGGCAGCGGCGGCCGTGAAGCGTCACGCCAAGAAGTTGCAGCGTGAGCGCAAGCGTTTCGAACGGCTGTACTGATACGTACTGGAGGCGGACATCGTCTGCCTCAGAGGGACGCCAAGCGGCCGCCATCCGGTGGCCGTTTGTTTTTTGTGTCTGGCAGCCTGGCGGGCTCAACACTGATCTGCTGCGGAATCGCTTCTCGTCCGATGATCGGTCAATCCCGACAGCCTGCCGGACGGTGGCGATGGTCCTCATCCCCGACAGCTTTCATTCCCCGGATAGCTTTCACATAGAGCCCTCGCATGGCCGGTCAGATTCCCCAGCGCTTTATCGATGACCTGCTCGCCCGCGTCGATGTGGTCGAGGTCGTCGGCGAGCGCGTGACGCTCAAGAAGGCCGGTCGCAACTATGCGGGCTTGTGCCCGTTTCATCAGGAGAAGTCGCCGTCGTTCACCGTCAGCCAGGACAAGCAGTTCTATCACTGCTTCGGCTGCGGCGCCCACGGCAACGCGCTGCGCTTTCTGATGGAATACGACAATCTGCGCTTTCCCGAGGCGGTCGAGCAGCTGGCCGCGCGCCAGGGGCTCGAGGTGCCGCGCGAGGGTGCCGACGACCCGCATGCCAAGGCCCGCGAGAAAAAACGTCAGGAGGGCGTCAACCTGCTCGAGCTGTCGGCGAGCTTCTTCCGCGAGCGCCTGGCGATGAACGAGGGTCGGGCGGCGCGGGGCTATCTCGACAACCGCGGGCTGTCACCCGAGGTTGTGCGCGACTTCGCGATCGGCTACGCCCCCGACAACTGGGAGGCGCTCAAGCGCCACCTGAGCGAACGCGGGATCAGCGAGGCGGTGCAGGTGGAGTACGGGCTGCTGGTAAGCCGCGAGGACTCGGGGCGCAGCTACGACCGCTTCCGCGACCGGGTGATGTTCCCGATACGCGACTGGAAGGGGCGTACCATCGGTTTCGGCGGTCGGGTGCTGGGCGATGCCAAGCCCAAGTATCTCAATTCGCCCGAGACTCCGGTGTTCCACAAGGGGCGCGAACTCTACGGGCTGTTCGAGGCGCGCCAGGCCAATCGCCAGCTCGAGCGGCTGGTGATCGTCGAGGGCTACATGGACGTCGTGGCGCTGGCCCAGTTCGGCATCCGCAACGCCGTGGCGACGCTCGGCACCTCGACCAGCGAGGAGCATCTGCAGCGGCTGTTCAGGTTGGTCGGCGAGGTGGTGTTCTGCTTCGACGGCGACAACGCCGGCCGGCAGGCGGCGCGCCGGGCCCTGGACAACGTGCTGCCGCAGATGATCGACGGTCGCCAGGCGCGTTTTCTGTTCCTGCCCGAGGGCGAGGACCCGGATAGCTTGGTGCGGAGCGAGGGCGCCGAGGCGTTCAATGACCGCATCACCTGTGCCAGCCCGCTCTCGGAGTTTCTCTTCGAGCAGGCGGCGGAGGGGCGCGACCTACAACGGATCGAGGATCGGGAACGCTTCGCCAGCGGCGTGCTCAAAGCCTTGAGGCGTCTGCCCGAGGGCGTGCTCAAGTCGTTGCTGCTGAGCGAGCTGGCGACGCGCACCGGGATCGATGCGTCGCGCTTCGAGGCGCTGCTCGAGTCCGGCGACGGGCGTGGGGCGAAGGCGCCCGACGGGCCGGAGCCGTCCGTCGGGGGCGCTCCGGTCGAGGGCGAGCGGGGCTCCGCTGCGCCGGCTTCGGCGCGTGGAGGGTCGCTCGGACTGCTGGCGCGTACGCTTCAACTGCTGGTGCACGAGCCGACGCTGGTCGAGCGTTTACCTGCAGATCTCGACTGGTGTGCCGATAATGACAGTGACGGCGTACTGTGTCGTGAGGTCATCCGCCTGCTGCGGGCCGGGCGTTATCGCAGTCCGCAGGTGCTGCTGGCGCACTTTCATGGCAGCGCCGAAGGTCAGCGGTTGCAGGTCCTGGCGCGCCGCGAGCTGTTGATACCGCGTGCGGCCAGAGCCGCCGAGCTCGATGGTCTGATCGAGCACTTTCGGCGTCAGAGTTCGGCCGAGGCGCCGGAAACGGAAATCAACGACCTGCTCGCCAAGCAGCGCGGCGGCGAACGGCTATCGAGCGAGGAGCGCCAACGGCTCATGGAGCTGTTCCAGATGGCCAAGCGCTGATCGCGTCGAGGCCGGCCTTCGTTCGAGCGGTGTCGGGGAGGGGTTGAAATAACGCGAGGCGCCCTCATCTACAGGGCTAAGTAGAAGCAGCGTAACCGGATAAACTAACACACCTGAATTGCGGCGCAAATAGAAGAGACTGGCGGATGAGTGATTTGATCCGCTATACTTGCGGGCTAACTTAGATTTTCACCGCCTTATCGTTCAGGTGCTTCATTCTTCTTCGTCGATATAGGGTATCTATGGCTGGAAATGCGCAGCAGTCACGTCTGAAGGAGTTGATCGCGCGCGGCAAGGAACAGGGCTTCCTGACCTATGCCGAGGTCAACGACCACCTCCCCGAGGATATCGCCGACCCGGATCAAGTGGAAGACATCATCGGCATGATCAACGACATGGGAATCAATGTCGTTGAGGAAGCACCCGATGAAGACGCACTGATGATGTCCGATCACTCGACCGACGAGTCGGCTGCCGAAGAGGCGGTCGCCGCGTTGGCCGCGGTGGAGAGCGATGTCGGTCGGACCACGGACCCGGTGCGCATGTACATGCGCGAGATGGGCACCGTCGGGCTGCTGACTCGCGAAGGCGAGATCGAGATCGCCAAGCGCATCGAGGAAGGCACTCGCGAGGTGATGTCCGCGCTGGCTTACCTGCCCGGGGCGGTGGAATCGATCCTCGAGGCCTACGATGCCACGCAGGACGAGGAACAGCCCGGCCGGCTTTCCGATCTGTTCTCCGGTTTCATCGATCCCGACGAGGGGATTCCCGGTGTCGCCGAAGCGGAAGTGCCCGAAGAAGTGCCCAGCGACGACGATGCCGAGAGTGACGGCGACGACGACGATGAGGAAGACGACACCGAGGAAGAAGAGAACAGCGGCGGTCCCGATCCCGAGGAAGCGCGTGCACGCTTCGAGCAGATTCGCGAGCAGAATGCGGCCGCCAAGGCGGCGTTGGCCAAGTATGGCCCGGGTGCCGCCGAGGCGGTTGCCGAGCAGTCGCGCCTCGCCGAGCTGTTCTCGCCGATCAAGCTGGTGCCCAAGCACTTCGAGCGGCTGGTCAACCAGGTGCGGATCAGCGTCGAGCAGGTTCGCGACCAGGAGAAGATGATTCTTCAGGTCTGCGTCAAGAAGGGCAAGGTGCCGCGCAAGGCCTTCATCAAGAGCTTCCCGGGCAACGAATCCAACAGTCAGTGGCTGGACGACTTCCTGGGCAGCAACCCCAAGTATGCCGACAAGCTTAAGGCGTTCCGCGGCGACATCCAGCGCGCCCAGCGCAAGATCGCCTTCGAGGAAGAGCTGATCCAGTTGCCGGTGGGTGAGATCAAGGAGGTCAACCGTCGGTTGTCGATCGGCGAGGCCAAGGCGCGCCGGGCCAAGAAGGAGATGGTCGAGGCCAACCTGCGTCTGGTGATCTCGATCGCCAAGAAGTACACCAATCGGGGCCTGCAGTTCCTCGACCTGATTCAGGAAGGCAACATCGGCCTGATGAAGGCGGTCGACAAGTTCGAGTACCGGCGCGGTTACAAGTTCTCGACCTACGCGACCTGGTGGATCCGCCAGGCGATCACTCGCTCGATCGCCGACCAGGCGCGGACCATCCGCATCCCGGTGCACATGATCGAGACCATCAACAAGCTCAACCGCGTGTCGCGGCAGATGCTGCAGGAGATGGGCCGCGAGCCGACTCCGGAAGAGCTCGGCGAACGCCTCGAGATGCCCGAGGACAAGGTCCGCAAGGTGCTCAAGATCGCCAAGGAGCCGATCTCCATGGAGACGCCGATCGGCGACGACGACGATTCGCATCTCGGCGATTTCATCGAGGACGGCACCATGTTGCTGCCGATCGACATGGCCACCGGAGAGGGGTTGATCGAAGCCACGCGCAACGTGCTGGGCGGCTTGACGGCACGCGAGGCCAAGGTGCTGCGCATGCGCTTCGGCATCGACATGAACACCGACCATACCCTCGAAGAGGTCGGCAAGCAGTTCGACGTCACCCGCGAGCGGATTCGCCAGATCGAGGCCAAGGCATTGCGCAAGCTGCGCCATCCGTCGCGCTCCGAACCGCTGCGCTCGTTCCTCGACGAGTGACCCAGGCCTTCCTGGCAGCAAAAAGCCCGCGAGCCAAGCTCGCGGGCTTTTTTATTGTGTGCCGTGCCGGTCGGCCGCGGTTCAAGGCTGTTCGCGAGTCAGGCGCCGGGCGAGCAGAGTCAACTCGATGACCGCGAACAGGATCAACTGATAGCCGAACAGCTCGGTAATCTCCTCGGCTGCGCGCTTGAACAGGTACTGGTAATGAGCCTGGGTGAGCACCTCCCAGAAGCTGCCGCGGCCGTAGAGACGCGAGAATACGTAGGTGCACAGAAAGCCGCTGGCGAACAGGCCGAAGGCGAAGCTGTCGGCATAGCGGCCGAACTCGGCGACGAAGCGGCGACGCTGGTAAATCGTCCAGCCCAGTGCCGGCACGACCACCAGCGTAACCAGCAACTGCCAGGCGCCATCGAACAGGGTGTCGTCGAGTAGACTGTCCTGTTCGCGGATCAGTGAGGCGAGCAGAAAGGCCAGTAGCAGGGTCGCCACCTGGCGCAGCGGTCGCGAACGGCGTGCCTCGAGCGCGAGCAGGCCGATGCTGATCGCCAGCAGTAGCGACTGTAGCAGTTCAGTGAGGCCGAACTCGCTGAAGCGACTGCCTTGCAGGTATGTGCTCTCGTAATAGACCCCCTGCATCAATACGCCAACGGTAATTATGTAGAGCGAAGCGCGCAGACAGGTCGCCTTGAAGCCGATACCCCGTTCCGGTGGCCGAAACCGTGCGTCCATACCGATCTCGCTGCTTTAAAAAACACTGTTTCTTAAGATTTTATTATAGCAAAAGAGCCATCGGTGGATAGTCGCCGCCATCGGAGAGTCAGCCCAGCCCAGCCCGGATCAGCTCGGCTGGCGGTGGGCTTCCTCGACCAGCCAGTCGTGTACCGCGCGGACACGACGATCGTCCAGTGCGCCGGGGGCGTGCACGATGCCATAGCGCTTGTCGGTGGCCACGCGCTGCGCGAACGGGGCCACCAGTTGCCCGGTCTTGAGTTCGTTGGTGATCAGCGTGCGCCGGGCGATGGCGACCCCCATGCCGTCGATGGCGGCCTCCATGGTCAACTGATTGCGGTTGAAGGTATAGCCGCGGCGTACGTTGACATGGCTGGCCCCGATCGCCGTGAGATAGTGCTCCCATTCGGCATAGTCGTGGCTGCCGCGCCAGGCGGTGACGTCGTGCAGCAGAGGGTAGTAGGCCAGATCGTCGGGGCGCGATAGGGGCGGTCGGCCGCGCATCAGCGAGGGGGCGCAGACCGGAAAGATCATCTCGTCCATCAATGGGGTGATCGAAAGCCCCGGGTAGTGGCCGTCGTTGAGGTCGATCGCCAGGTCGAAGTCGCCGTCGCGCAGCGACAGGCTGCTGTCCTCGGCGGCGATGTGTAGTTCGATGTCGGGAAAGCGTGCCTGCAGCCTCGGCAGACGCGGCATCAGCCATTTGGCGAGAAACGAGGGCAGCGCGCGCAGCCGCAGGATGCCGCTCATCAGCCCCGAACGCAGCCGATGGACCTCGAGGCCCACGGCCTGGTAGGCGTCGTCGACCACGCCGGCCAGGCGCTGCCCCTCGTCGGTGAGTTCCAGGCGTCTTGGCAGGCGGCGAAACAGCTTGAAGCCCAGCCGCTCCTCGAGCTGCTTGATCTGCTGGCTGACCGCGCCGGTGGTGACATGCAGCTCCTCGGCGGCGCGGGTGAACGAAAGATGCCGCGCGCTGACCGCGAAGACCTTCAGCCAAGCATGTGTCTGGGAATTGAGTGTCCGGCTCATGGTTTAGCTATTCTAAAAGGCGAGCAAGTTATTCTCGGTTGTACCTCATATACTCTCGGTGCAGGCTAGCGTCAAACCATTCAGGCCAATCATTGGCTTTAGTGATATTGATCTCAAGCCTGTCGCAGACTCAACTTGTCGTAGACAGAGGGAGGCAACGTGGCCATCAGCGTGTTCGACCTGTTCAAGATCGGCATCGGCCCATCGAGTTCGCACACCGTCGGGCCGATGCGCGCCGCCAACGACTTCATCGAGAGCCTGCGTGACGAGGATCTGCTCGAGCGCGTGGCACGCATCGAAGTACAGCTCTATGGATCGCTATCGGCCACCGGGATCGGCCATGGCACCGACCGTGCGGTGATCATGGGGCTGATGGGCGAGCATCCCGAGCGCATCGATCCGGCGATCATCTCGCCATGCATCGAAGAACTGCTCGAAGCGCAGGCCCTGCCGCTCGACGGCCGCCTGGCGATACCCTTTGTCTGGGCGCGGGACATGCAGCTTTACGAGCACAGCCTGCCGCACCATCCCAACGCCATGCGGCTGATCGCCCACGGGCATGCCGATGAACTCTATCGCAACACCTACTATTCGGTGGGCGGCGGTTTCGTCATCGACGAGCGTCAGGCCCAGGCCGGCGAGCTGGATAGCGACACGACCCGCTTGCCCTACGACTTCGATTCGGCTGCACAGCTATTGGCATTGTGCCGGCTGCACGGGTTGCGCATCAGCGAGCTGATGCTGGCCAACGAGCAGGCGTGGCGCGAAGAGCAGACGATTCGCGACGGGCTGTGGCGGATCTGGGAGGCGATGCGCGCCTGCGTCGACCAGGGACTCGACAAGGAGGGCATGCTGCCCGGCGGGCTTAACGTCAGACGCCGCGCCAAGCGCCTGCACCAACGGCTTATCGCCGCCGAGGACAGCCCCAGCCTGATCGCTTCGACGTTCTCGGCGATGGACTGGGTCAATGTCTTCGCCCTGGCGGTCAACGAGGAGAATGCCGCCGGTGGACGCATGGTGACTGCGCCCACCAATGGCGCGGCGGGCATCATTCCCGCCGTACTGCACTACTACATGAAATTCCAGCCCGACGCCTGCGAGCGCGACGTGGTCGATTTCCTGCTCACCGCAGGGGCGGTGGGCATCCTGTGCAAGAAGAACGCGTCCATCTCGGGCGCCGAGGTCGGCTGCCAGGGCGAGGTCGGCTCGGCCTGCGCGATGGCTGCGGCCGGCCTCGCCGAACTCATGGGCGGCTCGCCCGAGCAGGTCGAGAACGCCGCCGAGATCGGTCTCGAGCACAACCTGGGGCTGACCTGCGATCCGATCGGCGGGCTGGTCCAGGTACCCTGTATCGAGCGCAACGCGATCGCCTCGGTCAAGGCGATCAATGCCGCGCAGATGGCGCTGCGCGGCGACGGCGAGCACTTCGTCTCGCTCGACAAGGCGATTCGCACCATGCGCGACACCGGCGCCGACATGCAGGACAAGTACAAGGAAACCTCGCGAGGCGGGCTGGCGGTCAATGCCATCGAATGCTGAGCGGCTCCTCGCCGAGACTGCGAAAGCGCCCCTACGGGCGCTTTTTTTGTGTAGCATGCTGGCTCGACAAGCAGACAAAGGCCGTAAAGCAACTTCTGGAAGTTGTCGAGAAGCTTGATTAACCTGGGTTATCGGTAGAAAACGGGGAAATGCGGCACTCTTTCGCTCCCGCGCGCAAGTCACCGCTTGCAGCGCAGCGAGCAAGCCCCATCTAGAAGAATAACGAGATACGCTGAAGCGAGCCAACCGGAGACCTCGTCGAATGAATCTTCAGGACAGTTGCATCATTCGCCACTTCAGTCACTTCTGCCGCTTATCGGAAGATGACAAGCAACTATTGCGGCGCCTCGAAGAGAGCCCCGAGCAAGTGAAGGCCGGCAGCGTGCTGTGGCAAGAGGAGGACAGCGCCAGCGAGTTCTGCACCCTGAGCCGCGGCTGGGCCTATTCCTACCGCAATCTCGGCGACGGCAGCCGGCAAATCCTCGAAATCTACCTGCCCGGCGACATCATCGGTTTGCGCGAATTCGCCTTCTCGCAGCGCCTGGCCGGCGTGGCGATGATCGACGACGGCGTAATCTGCCACTTCCCGCACCGCCGACTGCTCGATATCTTCAACCAGTCCAACACCCTGACGGCGATCCTGTTCGCGATCTCCAGCCGCCAGCAGGCGCTGCTCACCGAGCGCTTGATCAATCTTGCGCGGCGTACCGCTCACCAGAAGCTCGCCCACTTCATCTACGAGATGTACCTGCGCCTGTTGCAGACCGGGGCGCTGAGCGACGGCGATTTTCGCCTGCCGCTGTCCCAGGAGCAGCTTGCCGACACGCTGGGCCTGAGTGCCGTGCATGTCAGCCGGACCTTCTCCGCGTTCCGCGAGCAGGGGCTGGTGCTGCGCGATCGCCATCACGTGAAGCTGCCCGATCCCGAGGCGCTGGCGCGGGTCGCCGAGTTCGACGACTGCTATCTCAACGACAGCGTGCGGCCGATCTTCTTCGATGGCACCGAGGCGGCCATGCGCATGACCAATTCCCATTCCGCGGACGAGGGACCGGTAGCCAAGTGAAGCCCGCCCGTCGACCGGTACACGCTCAGCGCGTCAGGCGGGCATCGGGCAAATGCGCGGCGAGAAAATCGACGAACTGGCGGACCTTGGCGGACAGATGGCGGTGGCGCGGATAGACGGCCCACACTGCGGTATCGGCGAACTGATACTGTTCGAGCACCGCGACCAGCTTGCCGCTTCGCAGGTCCGCCATCACGTAGTAGTCGGGTAGCTGCGCCAGTCCCAGCCCCTTGCGCGCGGCGTCGAGCAACGCCGGCCCCGAGTTGGCCTGCCAGCGGCCGCTGACGCGCACCTCGCGCCGCTGCCCGCCGACGCTGAACAGCCAACTGTCGCGCGAGCCCACCAGGCAGTTGTGCGCGG
Source organism: Halomonas sp. HP20-15 (assembly GCF_033446685.1). Taxonomy (NCBI): domain Bacteria; kingdom Pseudomonadati; phylum Pseudomonadota; class Gammaproteobacteria; order Oceanospirillales; family Halomonadaceae; genus Halomonas; species Halomonas sp. HP20-15. Next base: position 10,390 of record NZ_JAWQLY010000023.1, read on the forward strand.
CCAGTTCGGCCAGGCTGTGCGGGCGCGCGGCCTGCTCGAAATAGTCCCGCGAGCCCACCACGTATTCGCGTCGCTCGCACAGCCGCCGGGCGATCAGGCTCGAATCCTTGAGTGAGCCCATGCGAATCGCCACGTCGAAACCTTCGTCGATCAGATCCACCTGGCGGTTGGTGAAGTGCATGTGCACTTCGAGCTGCGGATGCCGGCACTGGAAGTCGTTGACCAGCGGCGCGATGTAGCGCTCGCCGAAGGTCGTCGCGCAGGTCAGCGACAGCGTGCCCTTGGGCCGGGCCTGAAAGTCGTCGAGCGCCGACTCGGCTTCGCGAAAGCCTTCGAACAGCGGCTGGCAGTGCTGGTAGTAGAGTCGTCCGGCGTCGGTCAGGCGGATGCGTCGCGTGGTGCGGTAGAGCAGCTGAGTGTCGAGACGGCTCTCGAGCTGGCCGACCAGGCGGCTGACGTGCGAGGCAGAGACCCGGAGCTCGCGGGCGGCGGCGGAAAAACTGCCCTGGCGCACCACTTCGACGAAGGCTTCGATCCGGTCCCATCGCTGCATTGTTGTTCCTCGGCAATAATCTTGTGACGGCAGTGGCGTTTATCGCCGGCCGCGAAGTGCTTAGACTGAGCAAGTGCCTAGACTGGGGCAGGGGCCGACACGCCGCTCGAGTCGTTGCGGCGACGCGCCAACCGACCGAATCAGGAGAATCATCGATGAAATCACGCGCCGCCATTGCCTGGGAAGCCGGCAAGCCGCTGGAACTCACCGAAATCGACGTGGAAGGGCCCAGGGCCGGCGAGGTGCTGGTGCGCATCGTCGCGACCAGCGTCTGCCATACCGATGCCTATACGCTGTCCGGTGCCGATCCCGAGGGACTGTTTCCGTCGGTGCTGGGGCACGAAGGCGCCGGCGTCGTCGAGGAGGTCGGCGAGGGCGTCACCGGCCTGGCCCCGGGCGATCACGTGATTCCGCTGTATACCGCCGAGTGCGGCCAGTGCAAGTTCTGCCTGTCGGGCAAGACCAACCTGTGCAGCGCGGTACGTGCCACCCAGGGCAAGGGACTGATGCCCGACGGCACGTCGCGCTTCTCGCTGGGCAGCCAGTCGCTGCATCACTACATGGGCTGTTCGACGTTCTCGGAGTACACCGTGCTGCCCGAGGTATCGCTGGCCAAGGTCTCCAAGGCGGCGCCGCTGGACAAGATCTGCCTGCTCGGCTGCGGAGTCACCACCGGCATCGGCGCGGTGCTCAACACCGCCAAGGTCGAGCCGGGATCGACCGTCGCGGTGTTCGGCCTCGGCGCCATCGGCCTGGCGGTGATCCAGGGCGCGCAGATGGCCAGGGCCGGACGCATCATCGCCATCGACGTCAATCCCGACAAGTTCGAGCTGGCGCGCCAGTTCGGCGCCACCGAGTTCGTCAATCCCAAGGACTATTCCGATCCCATCCAGCAGGTGATCGTCGATTTGACCGACGGCGGCGTCGACTACTCCTTCGAGTGCATCGGCAACGTCAACGTCATGCGCTCGGCGCTCGAGTGCTGCCACAAGGGCTGGGGCGAGTCGATCATCATCGGCGTCGCCGGGGCCGGCGAGGAGATCGCCACGCGGCCGTTCCAACTGGTCACCGGGCGGGTCTGGAAGGGCTCGGCGTTCGGCGGCGTCAAGGGCCGCAGCGAACTGCCCGGCTACGTCGAGCGCTACATGAGCGGCGAGATCAAGATCGACGAGTTCGTCACCCACGACATGCCCTTCGAGCAGATCAACGAGGCCTTCGAGCTATTGCATCAGGGCAAGAGCATCCGCAGCGTGCTGCATTATTAATTAATACCCGCTCGAGCCCGCGCGAAAAACGATACGCGGGCGCCGCCAGCGGCGTCCGCCACGGCATGACACAAGGAGGATGCATGAGCATGTCCGAATCGCTGGAGCTGGTCTCGGCCACCAAGTCGTTCGGTGGCTGGCTGAAACGCTACAAGCATCATGCCCGCAGCCTGGATTGCGAGATGATCTTCGCCATCTACCTGCCGCCGCAGGCCGAGGAGCATAAAGTGCCGGTACTGTGGTGGCTGTCGGGACTGACCTGCAACGACGAGAACTTCATGCAGAAAGCCGGCGCGCAGCGGCTCGCCGCCGAGCTGGGCATGGCGATCATCTGCCCGGACACCAGCCCGCGTGGCCTCGACCTTCCCGGCGAGCATGACAGCTACGACTTCGGCTCGGGGGCGGGCTTCTATCTCAACGCCAAGCGCGAACCGTGGTCACGCCACTATCGCATGTACGATTACGTCAACGACGAACTGCCGTCGGTGGCCCGCCAGCACTTTCCGCTCAATGGCCGCGAGGCGATCAGCGGGCACTCGATGGGCGGCCATGGCGCGCTGGTACTGGCGCTGCGCCAACCCGGGCGCTTCGCCTCGGTGTCGGCGTTCGCCCCGGTGGTCAATCCCATGGACGCGCCATGGGGCCAGAAGGCGTTCAAGAACTACCTGGGCGAGGAGCGGGGCGACTGGCGCCAGTACGATACCTGCGAACTGGTGGTCAAGGGCGTCTCGCGGCAACCGCTGTTCATCGACCAGGGCGAGGCCGACGATTTCCTCGACGAGCAACTAAAGCCCGAACGTCTCGAGACGGTGTGCCGGACCAACAATCACCCGTTGACCCTGCGTCGTCAGCCCGGTTACGACCACAGCTACTTCTTCATCGCCAGCTTCATCGACGACCACCTGCGCTATCACGCCAAGCATTTGAAGTTGATCTGACCTCGGTCGATGACGCATTACATGATAAGCGCCCCGCCTCGAGCGGGGCGCTTTGGGTTGCAAGTCTTGCAAAGCACTTCAAACATTTCCCGTACAGAGTGGTGGGGGGCAGGTTGAAGCGAGGGTCTTTTGCCAAGGATGGCGGAAGTAGCGCCCCTGGACGGGTTCACAGCGCCCTCGTAGAAACCTGCCTCCCACCGCAAAATAAGGTTCTGCCCCTCAGCGGCTCAATCGGAACGCCTTGGGCGACTGGCCGGTGTGGCGCTTGAAGAAGCGGGCGAAGTAGCCCGGTTCGGAGAATCCCAGCCCGTCGGCGATCTGGCCGACGGTCAGGTTGGTATAGGTGAGCTGGCGCTTGGCCTCGAGCAACAAGCGCTCGTGGAGCAGTTGCAGGGCGCTGCGCGCGGCCAGGCGGCGGCACAGGGTATTGAGATGCGCGCTGGTCAGGCCGAGCTCGTCGGCCAATGCCTCGATCGTCGGCTGCTCGGCGTAACGCGCCTCGATCAGTGCCTGGAAGCGCTGCAGGTGGCCCTGGCCCCGGTCGTGGGTAACGGCGCGTCGCGGCCGGCGGCGCTCGGCGCGTCGCGCAAGCTGCACGGCGAGCGCCTGGACCAAGGCGTGCAGCAGCGCCTCGCGGCCCTGGGCCGGCTGGCGGTATTCGTCGTCGATGCGCACCACCAGCTCGGCGATGGCGGGGCGCTCGGGCTGCCCGGCCAACGGGTAGGACGCGGGCCGGGTGAGCACCTCCCCGAGCGGTTCGAGACGCTCCTGCAGATGCGCGGCGAGCGGCTTGGCCAGGCTGATGATGTGGCCGTCGATATCGCTCGAGAAGCGAAAGCCGTGAATCGACACGGCCGGCACGACGATCAGCAGCGGGCCCTCAAGGTCGCGCTCGCGGCCCTCGAGATGCAGTTGCACCCGGCCGGCCTCGATGTGCAGCAGATGCAGCAGGTCGGCGTGACGGTGCGGCTTGATGTGCCAGTTGTGCAGGCGACTGCGTGCGGCGATCGACTCGCAGTGCAGCAGGTCGGGGGTCGGCCAGTGGTCGGTCTCGCCGTAGAGCTGAAAAACCGGAACGATGTCGAGCGGCCACTTTGCCATGAGGGCTCTCCTCGCTGCGTGCGGTCCGGCACTCGCTGGGTGGCGACGTGGCCGGGGCTGCAACCCTGGACCCCGATGGCGATCTAGACCAAAGTCCGGGGGCGATCTTGTAAATGTCCAGGTATGTGTCCGGATTCTGCCTTATTCGCCGCCGCGATTCGATGAAAAATACCATTCATCGATAGGCCATGGCGAAGGAGGCACCCTCATGAAGACTCAGGTGGCGATCATTGGCGCCGGCCCCTCCGGGCTGTTGCTCGGCCAGTTGCTGCATCGTCAGGGCATCGACAACGTGATTCTCGAGCGGCGCTCCGGCGAGTATGTGCTGAGCCGCATTCGCGCGGGGGTGCTCGAACAGGGCATGGTCGATCTGCTGCGCGAGGCCGGCGTCGATGCCCGTATGGACGCCGAGGGCCTGCCGCATAGCGGCTTCGAACTGGCATTCGAGAATCGCCGCGTGCACGTCGACCTCGCCGGGCTGACCGGTGGCAAGACGGTCATGGTCTACGGCCAGACCGAGGTCACCCGCGACTTGATGGCGGCGCGCCACGAGGCAGGAGCGACGACGGTCTACGAGGCCGACGACGTACGGCTGCACGGGATCGACGGCGAGGCGCCCTGCGTCACCTTCGTCAGGGACGGCCGGCGCCAGACCCTGGAATGCAACTATATCGCCGGCTGCGACGGCTACCATGGCGTGTCGCGGCAAGCCATTCCCGCCGAGCGGCTCAAGACCTTCGAGCGGACCTATCCGTTCGGCTGGTTGGGCGTGCTTTCCGACACGCCGCCGGTCTCCGACGAGCTGATCTACGCCAGCCATGCGCGCGGCTTCGCGCTATGCAGCATGCGCTCGGCCACGCGCAGCCGCTACTACGTGCAGGTGCCCGAGGGCGAGAAGGCCGAGGACTGGTCGGATGCGCGCTTCTGGGACGAGCTCAAGGCGCGTCTACCCGACGACGTGGCCGCCAAGCTCGTCACCGGCCCCTCCATCGAGAAGAGCATCGCGCCGCTGCGCAGTTTCGTCGCCGAGCCGATGCAGTACGGGCGGCTGTTTCTGGTCGGCGACGCCGCGCATATCGTGCCGCCCACCGGGGCCAAAGGGCTCAACCTGGCTGCCAGTGACGTCAACACGCTCTATCGGGTCATGCTCAAGGTCTACCGGGAGGGACGCGTCGATCTGATCGAGCGCTATTCCGAAATCTGCCTGCGGCGGGTGTGGAAGGCGGTACGCTTCTCGTGGTGGATGACCTCAAATCTTCACAAATTTTCCGATCAGGAGGATTTCGCCCGGCGCATCCAGCAGGCCGAACTCGACTATTACACCGCCAGCCGGGCCGGGCTGACGACCATCGCCGAGAACTACGTCGGCCTGCCCTACGAGGCGATCGAATAGCCCGTTGCGCTCGGCCCACTGCGCTTGGAAAGCTCCGCCGAATCGAAATCCCGTCGCGTTGAAAAGCCCGCCGGGCAGCCATGCCATCCTCCTTGACCCGCCACGGCGGGTTCTTTTCACAAGCGCTTGGCGCGCCTGCCCGTCGGGGACGGGGTCGCCAGGCCCGCAAGCCGGCGCTATCCTCGGTGGCTTCATTCGCCGCACGGCCTGGCTGCCCATGCAAGATCGCATAACGCCGTTTCAACTGCTCATCCTGGTGCTGTCGTTCTACGTGCTGGGCGCCCTGATTGCCGACACCTTCTTCGCGCTGTCGCCCGAGGTGTCGCACCTGCTCCAGTACATGGACCTGGTGGTCTGCGTGTTCTTCTTCGCCGATTTCTGCGTGCGCCTGCGTGCCGCCAAGGACAAGTGGCGCTTCATGCGCTGGGGCTGGATCGACCTGCTGGCCAGCATCCCCGCCGGCTGGCTGATGGGCGCCAAGGCGTTTCGCGTGGTGCAGCTCATCCGTCTGTTGCGGGCACTCAAGTCGCTGGAGATGATCTGGCGGCTGCTGTTCCGCAACAAGGCCCAGGGCGTGCTGGCCTCGGCGGCGACCCTGACCGTGCTGCTGCTGGCCTTCGGCGCGATCACCATGCTGCTGGTCGAGAAACCCAATGCCGCCAGCCCGATCGATACCGCCGAGGAGGCGCTGTGGTGGGCCATCGTCACGGTCACCACGGTCGGCTACGGCGATTATTACCCGGTCACCACCCAGGGGCGGGTGGTGGCGGTACTGCTGATGGTCTGCGGCGTGGGGCTGTTCGGCAGTTTCGCCGCCTATATCAGCTCGCTGTTCATCGCCGACCAGAGCGAGCGCGAAACGCGCCAGCACAAGGCGGACAGGGAGATGGTGCGCCAGCTCGGGCATCAGGTGGCGCAATTGAACGAGGAGGTGCGCGCTTTGCGCGAGACGCTGGCCACGCTGCATCCGGGATTGGATACCCCCACCCCGGACGTATCCACGCCGGACGTATCCACGCCGGACGAAGCGTCCCGCGAGCCCCAGCGAAGCGCGTCCGGCGCGAAGACACCTGACAAGGACGTGCCGGATCGGCATCCTGAGTGATTGATTCGCTTTATCGCTTCAATGATGACGATGCATTGGAGCCATTACCGGGCGGGCCTTAGTCTGGGTGGTGTCTGGAGGCCAACCAGACGGGCTTATGCATGATCCGAGTGCATTGAAGCTCCACCTACCTCGACCCGCGTAACCCCAACGCGGGTTTTTTTCTTTCCTGTGAGTGTTAGTGGAAGCCGTCGCGATTCCGTGCTTGCCGTGTAGGCTCGTCACGCACCTCGTAGTCGCCCTCCAGCACCTGTTGCCGGCTTGACCGGGTGGCATCGTGGCGAGGGGCGTCGCTGCCGCCGATGTTCTGGGCGTGGCGGGCGCGAAACGCCTCGGCCTGCTTCTTCATGCGGTGGCGCACCAGTGGCAGCATCAGCCAGCCGACCAGCAGGAAGAACAGCCCGAGTACGGTCCCGACGAGCATCAGCACGCCGAACATCAGCCAGGTGAAGAACAGCCGCGGTCCGCTCATCGAGGCGGAAGGCCGCGCGCGGCGCGCGCGTGCCTGCCAGGCTCTCGCCGCCTGCCAGGCGGCGTTATCCCGGCCTGTGCCGGTATGGCGAGCGTTGCCCTGGTGTGAGTCGTTGCGTTCAGTCATTGTTCACTCCGATGACCGAGAAATCGCTGCCGTCGAGGCGCAGATCGATCTCGCGGTGCTGGTTGTCATAACCCTCGATGTCGAGATGACCCGATTCATCGACATCGAGCGACTCGAATCGTTGCAGGCCGGATTGCCGTGCGACGTTCAGCGCCTGCTCGACATCACCGCCGGCGAGGCTCCATTGGGGAATGTCACTACGCTGCTGCGCTTCGCGGGTCAGCGAGCCGTCACTCTGCAGCATCTCGACATCGAGTTGCCAGCCGTCGTCGCGCCAGCCCTCCATCTCGATGCGCCCGCCGTCTTCGACGGCGATCTCTTCATAGGCGGTGAAGCCGTGCTGGCCCGCCGAGGCGAGCAGTGAATCCAGCTCGGCGAAGGTCACGCTGCCGTCGTCGGCCAGCGCCACGCTCGAAAGGCCACCGGAAAAGGCCACGGGTACCATCAGCATACGCAGTGTCTTCATGTCTCGTCTCCCTTGCGGCGGTTGCCGTGTGATGCCGAAATCCGTTTTACGCCGTGCGACCTTGCAGTGAGCTGAAGAGGGCGTTCATGGTGCGTTCATTTTCAGGGTGGGCTAAGCGGTCGCCGTTCATGGCGCGTTCATGGCACTTTTGGCAAGCTGAAACCATGAATATGCTCCCTGCTTCGATGACTGGCTGTCGGGCGCTGCTGCTGGCGGCGTTGCTGGGCCTGCCGCTTGCCGCGCCGGGCGACGATGGCTGGCGCGAGTTGCACGAGGAAGTCCGCCAGGGGCGCCTGGTGTCGCTGCCCAGCGTGCTCGATTGGCTGCAGGCGCACTATGTCGGGCAGGTTCTCGAGGTGGAACTCGAGCGCGACGACGACGCGACTCGCTACGACGTCGAGATGATCGGCCCCCAGGGGCAGCTGGTAGAGTTCGAGTTCGACGCCGCCAGCGGCAAACTGCTGGATGTGGACGGCGTCAATGTCGAGGCGATGAAGCGACCATGAGCATGTTGTCATGAAAGTACTGCTGGTAGAGGACGATCGGGCCCTGGCCGCGGCGCTCGGCGAGTCGCTGCGCGATGCCGGGGTGCTGGTCGAGAGCGTCGGCAACGGTGGCGAGGCCGACTTCCTGGTGCGCACCGAACGCTACGACGCGGTGGTGCTCGACCTGGGCCTGCCCGACGGCGATGGCACGCGCTGGCTGGCGCAGTGGCGCGACGACGCCATCGACCTGCCGGTACTGGTGCTCACCGCCCGCGAGCGCTGGTCGGACAAGGCCGCCGGCTTCTCGGCCGGCGCCGACGACTACGTCACCAAGCCGTTCGAGACCGCCGAGGTGCTGTTCCGCCTGCGTGCGCTGGTGCGGCGCAGCCATGGCCACGCCCACCCGGTGCTGACGCTCGGCGAGCTGGCCTTCGACACGCACACCGCGAGCGTCACCCTGGCCGGGCGACCGGTGACGCTGACCGCCCAGGAGTCGCGCCTGCTCGCCTATCTTATGCATGCCGCGCCGCGCATCGTCAGCCGCAGCGAACTCGCCGAGCACGTCTACGACCGCGACCACGAGCCCGACTCCAACGTCATCGACGTGCAGATCAGCCGGCTGCGCCGCAAGCTCGGCAGCGAGCGCATCGAGACCCTGCGCGGCCAGGGCTATCGGGTGCTGGCGATCGAGGCCGAGGGGTCTTGAGCGGCGTCGTCGGAACCGGAGCGCGCCCATGGCGGCTAGCCAAGGCACGTCTGCGGGCGCTGGCCACGCGTCCCGCCGGCTGGTCGCTGAGCCGGCGCCTGCTGGCGGCGTCGCTGGCGCTGGTCCTGGTGATCCTGCCGCTGGCGGGCGCCGGGCTGGCCTACAATTTCCGCGAATCGGTGACCGCCTCGTTCGACCAGCGGCTACGCTCGCTGCTCCAGGTGGTGCTCGCCGATCTCGACTACAACCCCACCGAACAGCGCCTGCAGATCTCGCGCTCGCTGGGCGATGCGCGCTTTGAGCGGGTGTTTTCGGGCTGGTACTGGCAGATCAGCGACGACCACGGCACCTCGCTGGTCTCGCGCTCGCTGTGGGATCAGCGCCTGCCGGTATCGATGGCCGACGGCGTCACCCTGCGCAACATCGTCGGGCCGCGCGGCGAACCGTTGCGGGTCATCGAACGCGATGTGCACCTGGCCGGGCATCCGCAGCGCCTGCACGTCAGCGTCGCCGCCTCGCGCGAGGAGCTCGATGCCGAAGTGGCGCGTTTCGAGTGGCTGCTGGGACTGTCGCTGCTGACCCTCGGCGCGCTGCTGCTGTGCGGCCTGGCGGTGCAGATCCGCTGGGGGCTGGCGCCGCTGCGCCGGCTGCACGTCAACCTCACGCGGATCGAGGCCGGTCAGGAACAGCGCCTGGATACCCGCCTGCCCGGCGAGCTGAGCGAGCTGGCCACGGCGATGAACGAAGTGCTCGAGCGCGACCGGCGGCTGATCGAGCGCGGTCGCAGCGCCGCCGGCAATCTCGCTCACGCGCTCAAGACCCCGGTCAGCGTGCTGCAGGCGCTTTCCGACCGGCTGCCCGAGGGCGAGCGGCGTCAGGTCCGCGACGAGCTGGGGCGCATCGACGATGCGGTGCGCCATCACCTGGCGCGGGCCTCGGCCGCCGGTGGGGCGACGCTCGCCGGGCGGGTGCGCCTGGGCGAGGCGATCGCGCCGGTGGTCGACGGCCTGGCGCGTCTGGCCGGGCGTCGCGGCATCGAACTAGAGCGCGCCATCGATGCGAGCCTCGCCGTGCGCATGGACCCGCAGGATCTGCAGGAGCTGGTCGGCAATTTGCTCGACAACGCGCTGCGCTGGGCGGGTAGCCGGGTGAGCCTGCGCGTGAGTGGCGAGGCCGGCGGGGTGCGGTTGAGCATCGAGGACGATGGCCCGGGGATGAGCGCCGAACAGCGCGAGGCGGCACTGGCGCGGGGCGTGCGGCTCGACGAGCGTCGTTCCGGCTCGGGGCTGGGGCTGGCGATCGTCGAGGACCTGATGACCCTCTACGGAGGCACGCTGAGCCTCGAGGAGGCGGCGCTGGGCGGGCTCGCCGCGCGGGTCTGGTTACCCGGTGTGGCCGGCCCCGGCGGCTAGCGAAACGCTGCATAAATGCCTGCGCAGGTAAATCGCTGCGTTGTGCGGTGCGCGGAATCCTCACATATACCCCATATGCTCCGGTTCCTGTGCTCCGTACGCCTTGCGCTTTACACTGCTCGCCTATTTCTTCAGCGCTTCTTTAGTCGCGGCGGCGGCGTCGGCGCTTTGCGACCGATTGCATATTGTCCCGTCGTGGGCGGGCTGCGATGATTCGGCGCATCGTTACCCGGGAGGCCATGGCGTGGACAAGTATCAGCTCAAGCTCGACCAGGCCGCACGTGCGGCCTGGCTTTCCTATGTCGGCGGGCGCACCCAGGACGAGATCGCCAGCCAGTTGGGGGTGTCGCGTCCCGGCGTCCAGCGGCTGCTGGCCCTGGCCCGCCAGGAGGGGCTGGTCAAGGTGCATATCGACCACCCGCTGGCCAGCTGCATGGCGATGGCGGATGCGCTGGTGTCGCGCTTCGGCCTGCACTTCTGCGACGTGGTGCCCTCCGATCCCGACAATCGCGACGCCCGCGACAACACTTCGCACTTCATCGCCCAGGCGGGCGCCGAACGGCTGTTGCGCTATGTCGACCGCAGCGAGCCGCTGACCCTGTCGCTGGGTACCGGACGTGCGGTGCGCGCCACCGTCGAGGCGTTGAGTCGTATCGAGCGGCCCCAGCATCGCTTCGTCTCGCTGGTCGGCAACGTCGCCCGCGACGGTTCGGCCAACCGCTACGACGGGGTGATGGTGCTGGCCGACAAGACCGGCGCCGAGCGCTTCCTGCTGCCCGCCCCGGTGGTCGCCGGCTCGGTGGCCGAAAAGCATGCGCTGCTCGCTCAGCCGCTGGTACGGGCGGTCAGCGACGTGGCGATGGAGTCCGAGGCGGGGTTCATCGGCATCGGCCGCATCGACCCGCAGGCCACGTTGTTCCAGGATCACTTCATCAGCGAGGCCGAACTGCGCGAACTGCTCGATGCCGGCGCGGTGGGCGAGTTGCTGGGCTGGCCGTTCAATGCACGCGGCGAGCTGATCGACTGTCCGATCACCCAGCGCATCACCAGCTTGGCGTTGCACCGGCTCTCGGCCCAGACCCTGGTCGGGCTCGCCGGGGGGCGCGACAAGGGGCCGGCGATTCTGGCTGCTTTGCGCGGCGGGTGGCTCAAGGGGCTGGTCACCGACGAGCAGGCGGCGCGCTATATCATTGATATGGAAAGGGGTTAGTCCAAAGTATAAGTGGCGGAAGTTTGCTTTTTTTGAAGCCCTAAATGATCATTTGATTTGCTGTTGAGTAGATTGATCAACAAGAACCCAACACTCTCCGCCAAGGGGCATGCCATGCGGTTACAGCACAAGATTCCGCTCGCGGGGGCCATCGCCCTCGCTTCCGTCTCGGCCCACGCCGAGACCATCACCGTGGCCACGGTGAACAACAACGACATGATCATCATGCAGGGCCTGACCGACGAATTCGAAAAGGCTCATCCGGACATCGACCTGGAATGGGTGGTGCTCGAGGAAAACGTCCTGCGCCAGCGCCTGACGACCGACATCGCCACCAACGGTGGCCAGTTCGACGTCATGACCATCGGCACCTACGAAGTGCCGATCTGGGCCAAGCAGGACTGGCTGGTCAAGCTCGACGACCTGCCCGAAAGCTATAACGAGCAGGACCTGCTCAAGCCGATCCGCGACGGCCTGAGTCAGGACGGTTCGCTCTACGCACTGCCGTTCTACGGCGAAAGCTCGATGACGTACTACCGCACCGACCTGTTCGAGAAGGCTGGCATCGAGATGCCCGAGCAGCCGACCTGGCAGCAGGTCCGCGACTGGGCGAGCCAGATCCACGATCCCGACAACGGCGTCTACGGCATTTGCCTGCGCGGCAAGCCGGGCTGGGGCGAGAACATGGCCTTCGTCTCGACGCTGGTGAATACCTTCGGTGGCCGCTGGTTCGACCAGGACTGGCATCCGGAAATCAATTCGCCGGAGTGGAAGGAAGCGGTCAGTTTTTACGTCGACCTGATGAACAACTACGGCCCGCCGGGGGCGACCTCCAACGGCTTCAACGAGAACCAGGCGCTGTTCTCGAGCGGCAAGTGCGGCATGTGGGTCGATGCCACGTCGGCCGCGGGTCGGCTCTACAACCCCGACGAATCCCAGGTGGCCGACAAGCTGGGCTTCGCCCCGGCGCCGATCGCCAAGACGCCGAAGGGCGCCAACTGGCTGTGGTCCTGGACGCTGGCGATCCCTGCCTCGTCGGATGCCAAGGACGCCGCCAAGACCTTCATCACCTGGGCGACCTCGCAGGACTACATCGAACTGGTCGGCGAGACCGAAGGCTGGACCAGCGTGCCGCCGGGCACCCGTGAATCCACCTACGAGAATCCCAAATATCAGGAAGCCGCGCCGTTCGCCGATTTCGTGCTGAACGCCATCCAGACCGCCGACCCGACCGATTCGACGCTCAAGCCGAGCCCGTACATCGGCGTGCAGACCGTCAATATCCCCGAGTTCCAGGCGGTGGGTACCCAGGTCGGTCAGATGGTCGGTGCCGCGCTGTCCGGCCAGCAGCCGGTCGATGCCGCCCTCGACCAGGCCCAGCGCTCGGTCGAACGCACCATGCGTCAGGCCGGCTACTACAAGTAACGCGCGTCCCGCTTCGGCCGGATCGTCACGGTCCGGCCGCTTTTACCGACTCCTCATCCTGAATGGGCTCCCCCATGCGCGAAAGAACGTCCGGACGAACCGTCGGGGGCTTCCGCAACCTGTTCCTGCAGGGCCCGGCGGTCACGCTGTTGCTGTTGTGGATGCTGGTGCCGCTGGGCATGACCCTGTGGTTCTCGTTCCAGCGCTACAACCTGATCAATCCCATGATTTCCGGCTTCGCCGGCTGGGACAATTACACCTACCTGCTCACCGACCCGGCGCTGTGGACGGCGATGGGCAATACCCTGCTGCTGGTCGGCTGGGTGCTGGCGATCAGCGTGATCGGCGGCACACTGCTGGCGGTACTCTTCCAACAGGAATTCTTCGGCCGCGGCATCGCCCGGCTGCTGGTGATCGCGCCGTTCTTCGTCATGCCCACCGTCGGTGCGCTGGTGTGGAAGAACATGCTGATGCACCCGGTCAACGGCGTGTTCGCCTGGTTGAGCAACCTGCTCGGCCTGCCGGTGATCGACTGGTTCTCGGCGATGCCGCTGACCTCGATCATCATCATCGTCGCCTGGCAGTGGATGCCGTTCGCGCTGCTGATCCTGCTCACCGCCATCCAGTCGCTGGACGACGACCAGGTCGAGGCGGCGCGCATGGACGGCGCCGGCCCCCTGGCGATCTTCTGGTTCATCACCCTGCCGCACTTAAAACGCGCGATCAGCGTGGTGATCATGATCGAGATGATCTTCCTGCTGACCGTGTTCGCCGAGATCTTCGTCACCACCTCGGGCGGACCCGGGCTGGCCTCGACCAACCTGGCCTATTTCATCTACATCCGCGCGCTGCTGGATTTCGACGTGGGCGGCGCCTCGGCCGGCGGGGTCATCGCGATCATTCTCGCCAACATCGTGGCGATCTTCCTGGTCCGCACCGTGGCCAAGAATCTCGAGACCTGAGGCGAGGAGCACTGCATGAACCCTTCGATGACCAAGAAACTGCTGCTCACGCTGCTCGCCTGGGGCATCGCGCTGATCGTGTTCTTTCCGATCTTCTGGATGGTACTGACCGGCTTCAAGACCGAGGGCGAGGCGGTGGCGACGCCGCCCAGTCTGTTCTTCGAGCCCACCCTGGCGGGGTATCACACCGTCATGGCGCGCGCCGACTACTTGAAGTTCGCCCTGAACAGTATCGTGATCTCGTTCGGCTCGACGCTGCTGGCACTGCTCGTGGCGATTCCCTCGGCCTATTCGATGGCCTTCCTGCCGACCAAGCGCACCCGCGGCACGCTGCTGTGGATGCTCTCCACCAAGATGCTACCGCCGGTCGGCGTGCTGATGCCGGTCTACCTGCTGTTCCGCGACATGGGACTGCTCGACTCGCAGCTCGGACTGACCATCGTCTACATGCTGATGAACCTGCCGATCGTGGTGTGGATGCTCTATACCTTCTTCAAGGACATCCCCAAGGACATTCTCGAGGCGGGACGCATGGACGGCGCCGGGACGCTGCAGGAGGTGCTTTACCTGCTGTTGCCGCTGACCCTGCCGGGGATCGCCTCCACCGGTCTGCTGTCGGTGATCCTGAGCTGGAACGAGGCGTTCTGGAGTCTCAATCTGACGACCTCCGACGCCGCTCCGCTGACCGCTTTCATCGCCTCCTTCTCGAGCCCCGAAGGGCTGTTCTGGGCCAAGTTGTCCGCCGCCTCGACGCTGGCCATCGCGCCGATCCTGATCTTCGGCTGGATGACCCAAAAGCAGATGGTTCGTGGCCTCACTTTCGGCGCCGTCAAATAAGGAATCCGACATGGCAACGCTGCAACTCAACAACATCGTCAAGGACTTCGGCGGCACCCCGGTCATCAAGGGCGTCGATCTCGAGGTCAAGGACCGCGAGTTCGTGGTCTTCGTCGGCCCCTCCGGCTGCGGCAAGTCGACCCTGATGCGGATGATCGCCGGCCTCGAGAGCACCACCAGCGGCGACATCTCGATCGACGGCCAGCGCATCAACGACGTCGGCCCCGCCGATCGCGGCCTGGCGATGGTCTTTCAGAGCTACGCGCTCTACCCGCACATGAGCGTCGAGGACAACATGGGCTTCAGCCTGCGCCTGGCCAAGGTACCCAAGGCCGAGCGCCGCGAGAAGGTGCTCGCCGCCGCGCGCATCCTGCAGCTCGAGGAGTTGCTCGACCGCAAGCCCCGCGCGCTGTCCGGCGGCCAGCGCCAGCGTGTGGCGATCGGCCGGGCGATCGTGCGCAAC
>NZ_JAWQLY010000024.1:0-10726 GCF_033446685.1 Halomonas sp. HP20-15
GACCGGTAGTTCAGTCGGTTAGAATGCCGGCCTGTCACGCCGGAGGTCGCGGGTTCGAGTCCCGTCCGGTCCGCCATCGCCTTCCTGCCCTGCTTCCATCATCCGCCGTTTGTTGTCTTGCGCGTTGCCGGACAGCCCGCTCGTGTCCAGCCTGTCTTCCGTCTTCCGTCTTCCGTCTTCCGTCTTCCGTCTTGGTCGCGATTGTTTCCGTGGGTCAATTCGTTACACTGTTCATACAGTTGTTTGAATCTGCCGAGGAACCGCCGTGAGCGCCTATCCGCACTTGTTCCAGCCGTTGACGCTGGGGTCGATCACGCTGCCGAATCGCATCCTGATGGGCTCCATGCATACCAATCTCGAGGAAGCGCCGGACGGGTTCGTGCGCTTGGCGGCGTTCTATGCCGAGCGTGCACGGGCCGGCGTGGGGCTGATCGTCACCGGCGGTATCGCGCCCAGCGCCGAGGGGGCGGTGTTTCATGGCGCGGCCAAGCTGACCGAGGATGCTGAGGCCGAACGGCATCGCGTCGTCACCACGGCGGTTCACGAGGCGGGTGGGCGCATCTGCCTGCAGATCCTGCATGCCGGGCGCTATGCCTATTCCCCCGAGCTGGTGGCGCCCTCGGCGATCCAGGCGCCGATCAATCCTTACCCGCCGCGCGCGCTCGATGGCGACGACGTCGAGCGGGTGATCGCCGATTACGTCGAGTGCGCGCGGCTGGCCCGCGAGGCGGGCTACGACGGCGTCGAGGTGATGGGCTCCGAGGGCTACCTGATCAACCAGTTCGTGTGTGCACGCACCAATCGACGCGACGATGCATGGGGTGGGCCGTTCGAGAACCGCATGCGCTTCCCGGTGGCGATCGTCGAGCGTATCCGCGCGGCGCTGGGCGAGGAGTTCCTGATCATCTTTCGGCTGTCGATGATCGATCTGGTCGAGGAGGGCAGCACCTGGCAGGAGGTGGTCGCGCTGGGGCGCGCCATCGAGGCCGCCGGGGCGAGCCTGATCAATACCGGCGTCGGCTGGCACGAGGCGCGGGTACCGACCATCGTCACCAGCGTGCCGCGGGCGGTGTTCAGCGAAGTGACCCGGCGCATGAAGGCCGAGCTCAAGGTGCCGCTGATCACCACCAATCGCATCAACATGCCCGAAGTCGCCGAGCGGGTGCTGGCCGACGGTCACGCCGACATGGTGTCGATGGCCCGGCCGTTCCTCGCCGACCCGCAGTGGGTGAGCAAGGCGTGCGCCGGCGACAGCGCGGCGATCAATACCTGCATCGCCTGCAACCAGGCGTGTCTGGATCATACCTTCCAGGGCAAGCTGACCTCGTGCCTGGTCAACCCGCGCGCCTGCCACGAGACCGAGCTGACGATCACGCCGGCAACCACGGCCAGATCGGTGGCGGTAGTCGGTGCCGGGCCGGCGGGGCTGGCCAGTGCGGTGACCGCGGCACAGCGTGGCCACCGGGTGGTGCTGTTCGAGCGCCAGGCCGACATCGGCGGTCAGTTCAACTTCGCCCGGCTGATTCCCGGCAAGGAGGAGTTCGCCGAGACGCTGCGCTATTACCGCGAGATGCTTGCGCGCCATGGCGTCGATGTGCGACTCGGCACCGCGGCGGACGTGGATTCGCTGCGCGCCTTCGATGCGGTGATCCTGGCCAGCGGGGTACGCCCGCGCGAGCTCGACCTGCCCGGCAGCGATCACCCCAGCGTCATCGACTATCCGACGGCGATTCGCCATCCCGAGCGGGTCGGTCGGCGGGTGGCGATCATCGGCGCCGGCGGCATCGGCTTCGATGTCGCCGAGCTGCTCAGCCATGTCGGGCATCCGGCGCTCGATCCCGCCGCCTGGTGCGCCGAGTGGGGCGTCGATCTGACGGTCGCCGAGCCCGGCGGTCTGCAGCCGCCAGCGACGCCGGCGTCGCCGCGTCAGATCTACCTGCTTCAGCGCAAGAAGTCGAAGCCGGGCAAGGGGCTGGGCACGACCACCGGCTGGGTGCACCGCGCCGCGTTGCGCCATCGCGGCGTGGAAAGCTGGGCGGGCTGCGAGTATCTGGGCATCGACGACGACGGGCTGACGCTGCGCGTCGACGGCGAACGGCGCTGCCTGGCGGTCGACAGTATCGTGGTCTGCGCCGGTCAGGAGTCGGTGCTCGAATTGCTCGCCCCGCTGCGTGACGCCGGGCTGGCGGTGCAGGTGATCGGCGGCGCCGAGCAGGCCGCCGAGCTCGATGCCAAGCGCGCCATCGACCAGGGCACCCGGGCGGCCGCGGCTCTCTAGCGCCATTGCGGCACTGTTCGAAGGCCGTCGGAGGGGGCGTCAGCGGTGGCGGCGGAGCGGCAACTCGCGCGCAGCGCACGGAGTGGTAGACTAATGTAGCGTGCTACCCACGCCGACGCCGGGTCGCGATGGCACCCTGTCGTGGCTCGAAACAATAACAGCCCTCAAAGGAAGCCTACATGCCCCCCGATTGCTCTCCACGCTTCGTGGCCAGCGACAATACCTCTGGCATCTGTCCCGAAGCGTTGGAGTACCTGCTCGAAGCCAACGCCTGCGACGACCTTGCCTACGGCAACGATAGCTGGACCCAGCGTGCCGCGGATCGCTTTCGTGGCTTCTTCGACTATGACTGCGAGGTATTCTTCGTCTTCAACGGCACCGCCGCCAACTCGTTGTCGCTGGCGGCCATGGGGCAGAGCTATCACAGCGTGATCTGCCATGAGCTGGCGCATATCGAAACCGATGAGTGCGGCGGTCCGGAATTCTTCTCCAACGGTTCCAAGCTGCTGACCGCCAGCGGCGAGAACGGCAAGCTCACCCCCGAAGGGATCGAGCGGCTGGTCACCAAGCGTAGCGACATCCACTACCCCAAGCCGCGGGTGGTCTCGATCACCCAGGCCACCGAGGTGGGTACGGTCTATACCCGCGATGAGCTGCTCGGCATCCGTGCGATGGCCGACAAGTACGACCTGCGGCTGCACATGGATGGCGCGCGTTTCGCCAACGCCTGTGCCTCGTTGAAAGCCTCGCCGGCCGAACTGACCTGGCAGGCCGGGGTCGACGTGCTGTGCTTCTCGGGCACCAAGAACGGCTTGCCGATGGGCGAGGCGGTGGTCTTCTTCAACCGAGAGCTGGCCGAGGATTTCGACTATCGCTGCAAGCAGGCCGGCCAGTTGGCCTCCAAGATGCGGTTCATTGCCGCACCCTGGCTGGGGCTTATCGAAACCGGCGCCTGGCTGAGCAACGCCAGTCACGCCAATGCCATGGCCGCTTACCTGGCCGACGGGCTGACGGCGCTGCCCGGGACCGAGCTGATGTTCCCGGCCCAGGCCAACAGCGTGTTCGTTAAACTGCCGCCGGCGGTGCTGGCCCGGTTGCGCGAACTCGGCTGGACCTTCTATACCTTCATAGGAGCTGGCGGTGCTCGCTTCGTTTGCGCCTGGAATACCACCACAGAGCTGCTCGACGGCCTGCTGAACGATATTCGTCTCGCCCTCGAGGCGGGGCACTCCAACGTTGGTTGACCATTTTTCGTAATCGGCATCGAACCAAATAGGGCGCCCGAAGCTCTTAGAAAAAAAGCGGGGCGCCATGCGGTTGCGTTGAAAGACCTCATGCCAAGCTCTCCCTTGCAAGCGCTTTAATCCGTCTACGCTGATTAATACGCCAGCCCGGTAGCCGCTGTCTGTCTTCAGCGGCCGGGTATAGCGATCCAAGGAGGCCTCAATGAGCATCTTTGATCATGTCCAGAGCCGTTACGAGCAGGTTCGACAGGAAGAGATGAGTCTTCAGGAGTACCTGGAACTGTGCCGTAAGGACCCTGGCGTCTACGCCAGCGCCTCGGAGCGCATGTTGCAGGCCATCGGCGAGCCCCAGGTCATCGATACGTCGAAGGATTCTCGCCTGTCACGTATCTTCACCAACAAGGTCATCCGGCGTTATCCCGCTTTCTCGGAGTTCTACGGCATGGAGGAAGCGATCGAGCAGATCGTCGCCTACTTCCGGCATGCCGCCCAGGGCCTCGAGGAGCGCAAGCAGATCCTCTATTTGCTGGGGCCGGTCGGGGGCGGCAAGTCGTCGCTGGCCGAGCGGCTGAAGCTGCTCATGGAACGCATCCCGTTCTACGCCATCAAGGGCTCGCCGGTCTTCGAGTCGCCGCTGGGGCTGTTCTCGCCGGAGGAGGACGGCGAGCTGCTCGAGAAGGAATACAACATTCCGCAACGCTATCTCAGAAGCGTGATGTCGCCGTGGGCGGCCAAGCGGCTCAAGGAGTATGGCGGCGACATCTCGCAATTCCGGGTGGTGCGCCTTTATCCCTCGCGGCTCAACCAGATCGCCGTCTCCAAGACCGAGCCCGGCGACGAGAACAACCAGGACATCTCCTCGCTGGTCGGCAAGGTCGACATTCGCCAACTCGAGCTGTATTCCCAGGACGATCCCGACGCCTATAGCTTCTCGGGCGGTCTGTGCAAGGCCAATCAGGGGATCATGGAATTCGTCGAGATGTTCAAGGCGCCGATCAAGGTGCTGCATCCACTGCTGACCGCGACCCAGGAGGGCAACTACAACCCCACCGAAGGCATGGGCGCGATCCCCTTCGACGGCGTGGTGCTCGCCCACTCCAACGAGAGCGAGTGGCAGACGTTTCGCAACAACCGCAACAACGAAGCGTTCCTCGACCGCGTCTATATCGTCAAGGTGCCGTACTGCCTACGCGTCTCCGAGGAGATCAACATCTACAAGAAGCTGCTCGAGCATTCGTCGCTCAACGAAGCGCCCTGTGCGCCGGATACCCTGCGGCTGCTGGCGCAGTTCTCGATACTCTCGCGTCTCAAGGAGCCGGAAAACTCGAGCATTTATTCGAAGATGCGCGTCTACGACGGCGAGAACCTCAAGGACACCGACCCCAAGGCCAAGTCGATCCAGGAGTATCGTGACAGCGCGGGCGTCGAAGAAGGCATGGACGGGCTGTCGACGCGCTTCGCCTTCAAGATCCTCTCCAAGGTCTTCAACTTCGATTCTCATGAGGTGGCCGCCAACCCGGTGCACCTGCTGTATGTCCTCGAACAGCGCCTCGAGCATGAGCAGTTGCCCAAGGAAGCCCACGAGCGCTATCTGCGCTTCATCAAGGAATACCTGGCGCCGCGTTACGTCGACTTCATCGGCAAGGAGATCCAGACCGCCTACCTCGAGTCCTACAGCGAGTACGGCCAGAACATCTTCGACCGTTACGTGACCTACGCCGATTTCTGGATACAGGATCAGGAGTATCGCGATCCCGAGACCGGCGAGCTGTTCAATCGTCAGGCGCTCAATGAGGAGCTAGAGAAGATCGAGAAGCCGGCGGGAATCTCCAACCCCAAGGATTTCCGCCATGAGGTGGTCAACTTCGTGCTGCGCGCGCGCGCTCAGAACAACGGCATGAACCCCAGTTGGCAGTCCTACGAAAAGCTCAAGGGTGTCATCGAGCAGAAGATGTTCGCCAACACCGAGGAACTGCTGCCGGTGATCTCCTTCAACGCCAAGGCGTCTGCGGCCGATCAGCGCAAGCACGAGGATTTTGTCGCCCGTATGGTCGATCGGGGGTATACCGAGAAACAGGTGCGTTTGCTGTCCGAGTGGTATCTGCGTGTGCGCAAGTCGCACTGACGGTTGGTTTCTGACGATGGTTGCCCAGGCGACAGGCAAGGCGGGGCGTTCGCGCCTCGCGCTGCGCGTCGCAACCCGCACGGGAGGCACGCATGAGCTATTTCATCGATCGACGTCCCAACGCCCGGCACAAGAGCGAGGTCAACCGACAGCGCTTTCTGGACCGCTATCGAACACACATCAAGCGCTCGGTGGAGGAGGCCGTCAACCGCCGCTCGATCACCGACATGGAGCGCGGCGAGAAGGTTTCGATTCCCGCTCGCGACATTTCCGAACCGGTTTTCCAGCACGGCCCGGGCGGTCGCCGTACCGTGGTCAGCCCGGGTAACAAGGAGTTCGTTGAGGGCGATCGGCTGAAGCGACCCGGGGGCGGCGGTGGCGGCGGCACCGGTGAGGGCGGCGCGTCCAACCAGGGCGAGGGCATGGATGAGTTCGCCTTCTCGCTGAGCCGCGAGGAGTTTCTCGACTTCGTCTTCGACGGCTTGGAATTGCCGCACCTCGAGCGCAAGCAACTCAAGGATCTCGAGGAGGTGCGCCCGGTACGTGCCGGATTGACCCGCGAAGGGGTGCCGGCGCGCATCAACATCGTACGCTCGATGCGCGAGGCGCAGGCCCGGCGCATCGCCATGCGGGCGCCGCTGCGGCGCGCGCTGCGCGAGGCCGAGGAGGCGCTCGAGGCCGAGGAGCGCAAGGACCCGGTGTTGCGCAATCCGGCGCGCATCCAAGAGCTCAAGGCGGAGATCGAGCGCCTCGAGCAGCGCATCGAGGCGGTTCCGTTCATCGACACCTTCGATCTGCGCTACAACAATCTGATCGATCAGCCGCAACCCTCCAACAAGGCGGTGATGTTCTGCGTAATGGACGTCTCGGGATCGATGACCCAGGCGCACAAGGACATCGCCAAGCGTTTCTTCCTGCTGCTCTATCTGTTTCTGGAGCGCAATTACGAGAAAGTCGAACTGGTTTTCGTGCGCCACCATACTGCCGCCAAGGAGGTCGACGAGGAGGAGTTCTTCTATTCGCGCGAGACCGGCGGCACCATCGTATCCAGCGCGCTTACGCTGGTCGACGAAGTCATTCGCGCGCGTTATCCGGCAAACCAGTGGAACCTCTACGTGGCCCAGGCCTCGGATGGCGACAACTGGGACGACGATTCCACCACCTGCCGCCAGTTGCTGGTCAAGTCGCTGATGCCGCGGCTGCAGTATTTCACTTACGTGGAGATCACTCCGCACGCTCATCAGGCGCTCTGGGAGGAGTACGAGAGCGTTCAGGCCGACTTCCCGGAGCGTTTCGCCATGCGTCAGATCGTCGAGGGCGGCGACATCTACCCGGTATTCCGCGAACTCTTCCGGCGCCGCGCCACGCAGTGAGCTTTGGCCCATCAGCAGCATGGGCACAGGAGGCCGTATGACCCGACGTAAACCCATCGCCACCGGCTCGGACTGGGACTTCGAAACGTTGACCGCCTATGAGCACGAGATCGCCCGTCTGGCCGATGAATACCGGCTCGATACCTATCCCAACCAGATCGAGATCATCACCTCGGAACAGATGATGGATGCCTACGCTAGCGTGGGCATGCCGATCGGCTATCACCACTGGTCGTTCGGCAAGCAGTTCCTGTCGGTGGAACAGGCCTACCGGCGCGGGCAGATGGGGCTGGCCTACGAGCTGGTGATCAACTCCGACCCATGCATCGCCTACCTGATGGAAGAGAATACCCTGATGATGCAGGTGCTGGTCATGGCGCATGCCTGCTATGGCCACAACTCGTTCTTCAAGGGCAATTACCTGTTTCGCACCTGGACCGATGCCTCGGCGATCGTCGACTACCTGGTGTTCGCCCGCAAGTACGTGGCCGAATGCGAGGAGCGCCACGGTGTAGCCGCCGTCGAGCAATTGCTCGACGCCTGCCATGCCCTGCAGAACCATGGCGTCGATCGCTACAAGCGGCCCTCGCCGATCTCCCCCGCGGAGGAGGCGCGCCGCCAGGTGGAGCGTGCCGAGTACCTGCAGTCGCAGGTCAACCTGCTATGGCGGACCATCCCCGACAACTCTGCCAGCGGCGGCCCGCACGGCGACGACGAGGATCCGCTCGGCCTGCATCAGTACGGTCGCTACCCGGCCGAGCCGCAGGAAAACCTGCTCTACTTCATCGAGAAGAACGCGCCGCTGCTGGAGCCCTGGCAGCGTGAGTTGGTGCGTATCGTGCGCAAGCTGGCGCAGTATTTCTATCCCCAGCGCCAGACCCAGGTGATGAACGAGGGGTGGGCGACATTCTGGCACTACACCATCATGAACCGGCTTTACGACGAGGGACTGGTCGACGAGGGGCTGATCCTCGAGTTCCTGCAGTCGCATACTGCGGTGGTCAGCCAGCAGGGCTTTGACAGCCCCTACTTCAACGGCATCAACCCCTATGCGTTGGGCTTCGCGATGTTCAGCGACATCAAGCGCATCTGCGAGGAGCCCACCGACGAGGATCGCGAATGGTTTCCCGACATGGCGGGCAGCGACTGGCTGGAGACGTTGCACTTCGCGATGCGCAACTTCAAGGATGAGTCGTTCATCCAGCAGTTCCTGTCGCCTAAGGTGATTCGCGACCTCAAGCTGTTCTCGCTGGTCGACGACGATCAGGACGAGATGCTGACCATCGCCGCGATCCATGACGATCGCGGCTATCGGCGCGTCCGCGAGGCGTTGTCGACCCAGTACGCACTTTCGGTGCGCGAGCCCAATGTCCAGGTCTGGCAGGCCGATATCCGTGGCGACCGCTCGCTGACCCTGCACCACGTGCAGGATCGGCGCCGCCCGCTGGCCAAGAGCGTCTACCCGGTGTTGCGCTATCTGCACCAACTGTGGGGATTTCCGGTCAAGCTGCACTCCATCGAGGACGACGAAGTCGTGCGGCGCTACCAATGGCCGCTACCCGCCGATCTTGAGGAGCGGGCGTAGCCGGCGTCAGCCGCGGGTCCAGGACTGGCACCAGCCGGCGGGCGCCACGCTGTGCCGGGGGAACAATCGGCAACCCTGGTTGGCCGCGGTATAGAACATGCAGTTGTCACAGCGCTCGCCCGGCGAATAGGCCGGATGATCGCTGGCCTGGCTGGCCTGGGTAACGTAGTTGAGTGCCTTGGCCTGGGGGTTGCTCGGGTCGAGTGGCGGTAGTTCCTGGGCGAGTGCCTGGCGGGATAGCACGCCGGCCCCGAAGGGCAGTGCAGCGAGACCGAGTAGGCTATGACGTACGAAGTCGCGGCGGCTGTGGTTGGCCATGGAATCTCCTTGATTCGAGCGGAGCGATGGATCGCTATCGGCCCGCTGGAGCTGGGGTGTCACGGTGTCGACCTGGGTCTGAAGGGCGTTTTGCGCCTCTGGTGTGTCGTTGCCAAGCTTGTTCGAAAAGCTTAATCGAAAATCGTCGAATATGAAGGCTGGGGTCATCCTAGCCGATCCTGTCCACCTGCGCTGCAGCGAGTCGTGTGGCAATCGGTCGCGTGAGGTCAAAAAGCGTCATGCACCACTTCGCATGCGGACGCTCGGTTGGACCGCTCAAGCGACAGTCGATGGGCATGCCTCCTGAGCGACACGGCTGGTATACTCCGCGCAACCGCGGGCCGTCGGCTCGCGCCGCGTAGCGAGGAGAGACCGATGCAGAACGCCGTGATCCTGATCAATGCCGAAAAAGGCCGTATCAACAGTGTCGCCGAGCGCTTGGCTGAACTCACCGGTATCAGCGAAGTGTATTCGACCTGTGGCCGCTACGACCTGGTCGCCATCGCCCGCACGCCCGACTTCGAGAGCCTCGCCACGCTGGTCACCGAGCGCCTGAATCAGGTCGAGGGCATCCGTGAGACCGAGACGCTCAATGCCATGCAGGTGCACTCCCGGCACGATCTCGAAACCATGTTCAGCGTAGGCTTCTGATGACCATTGAGCGAAGTTGCCGGGCCGCGGGGTCGCGATGATCGGCGCGTTGCCCTTCGTGCGTCGCCAGGTGCGCAATCTGGGGGTCTCGCTGGCCTTCGTGGTGGTCGCCAGCGGCCTTTGGTACTGGCAGGAGCGCGACGTGCGCGAGCGGCTGGTGTGGATGGGCATACCGGACTGGACGATCGACGACCCGCTGGCGATCAGCCGCGTGCTGCGCAACGACGGTGTGCTGATCGGCTGGTCGGACCTGCGGGTCAACCCGTTGTGGGTCAGCTACCAATTGCACGCGGTGGATGACGCTCGGATCGGCGAACGTCCCGACTTTCATCGCGATTGGCGAACCCTGTGGCCGATCACCGCCGACAGCTATTTCGGTAGCGGCTACGACCGTGGTCACATGGCGCCCAATTACGCGATCGCGGCCAGCTATGGGCGCGAGGCCCAGCGCCAGACCTTTCTGATGTCGAACGTCTCGCCACAACGTCCCGACCTCAACCGCCGGCTTTGGCAACGTCTCGAGGAGGTGGTCATCGATCATTTCGCGACACGTTTCGGTACCGTGCAGGTGATCACCGGCCCGATCTTCGACGAGGGCATCGGCGGCGTCTTCCACCGGGTGGGTTTCGTCGAGGTACCCGAGGCGTTCTACAAGATCGTCGTGGTGCCAAGCCGCGAGCCGCGAGCGCTGGCCTTCATCATGCCGCAGAATGTCGCCGGCAATGAGCCGCTCGATCGCTACCTGGCGAGCATCGATGAAGTCGAGGCACGTACCGGGCTGGATTTTTTCCCGCACTTGCCGGGGCCGGTCGAACATCGCCTGGAATCGTCGGTGAAGACCGCCGGCTGGCGCCTGTCCCAGGTGGCGCGCTTACCGTCACGCTACTGAAGCGCCGGTAATTTGCCAGGAAAGTAGCAGCGTTCGAGCGCAAGAGAGCGCAGAAACATGGCTGCGGCCGGGATGCTGCTTATAGGGGAGAAGACGGAGCGGCGATGGCGTCTAGCAAGAGGTGTTGAAGCTACTAATCCCAGAAGTTGCTAGCGCAAGGGGAGGGCGATCGAGCCATGATACGCGTGGTGCCCAGGAGAGGACTTGAACCTCCACATCCGTAAGGATACTAGCACCTGAAGCTAGCGCGTCTACCAATTCCG
>NZ_JAWQLY010000025.1:0-8825 GCF_033446685.1 Halomonas sp. HP20-15
AAGACCACGAACTCGCGGTCCTTGACCTCGAGATCGACGCCCTTGATGACCGGGGTGCCGCCGAAGTCCTTGACGATATTGTTGAGTTGCAGCGTTGCCATGTCGGATTCCTGGTGGTCCGGGGTGGGGGTTACTCGAGCGGCGGTTACCAGAGCGTATAGCCGCCATCCACCACGACGATGGAGCCGGTCATGAAGCTCGAGGCGTTACTGGCCATGTAGACGATGGTGGGGCCGAGCTCTTCGGGAGTGGCGGCGCGTTGCATGGGGGCGTCGTCGATCCAGCGCGGCTTGAACTGGGGGTCGTCGACCGGCGCCATCGCGGTCTTGACGTAGCCGGGAGCCAGCGCATTGACGCGAATGCCGTAGGGAGCCCATTCGGCGGCCAGCGACTTGGTCAACTGGTGCACGGCGGCCTTCGAGGCGTTGTAGGCGGGTTGCATCTGCGGGCGGTTGACGATCATTGCCGAGATCGAGCCGATATTGATGATCACGCCGCCGCGCGACTGCATCCGCCGGCCGGCGGCCTGGGCGCAGTACCACAGTCCATGGACGTTGATGTCGAAGATCTCGCGCCAGCGCTCCGGGGGGACCTCCAGCGCGGGCGCGTGATGACAGGCACCGGCGTTGTTGAGGAAGATGTCGACCGGGCCGAGCGTGGCTTCGACCTCGTCGAGCAGGGCGTCCGCCGCGTCGGGCTGGGTTATGTCGACTTCCACCGCCATGGCGCGATGCCCGGCCGCCTGCAGGGCCTCGACCACTTTCAGGCTGCGCTCATGCCCGCGGGCGGCGATGGCGACCTTTGCGCCGGCCTCGGCCAGCGCGTGGGCGAACGCCTCGCCGAGACCACCGTTGCCGCCGGTGACGACGGCGACCTTGCCGCTCAGATCGAACTGCGACATCACGCTCATGCTTGTCTCCTCCATTTACTGAAATGCCGGCTCGCAGCGGTCGCTTATTTCACGGCTCCCAGGGTCAGCCCCTTGACCAGCCAGCGCTTGACCAGCAGCCCGGCGATCGCCATCGGGCAGACCACGATCGTGCCGATCGCCAGCAACTTGCCCCAGTCGATGCCGGTCTGGGTCAGCAGCTGTGCCGCGGCGATGGGTATCGTCTGCGTGCTGGGTCCCGAGAACGTCTGGGCGAAGGCGTAGTCGTTCCAGGCGAAGATGAAGCACAGGATGGCGGTGGTCACCAGCCCGGGCGTCATCAGCGGTAGCACCACGTAGCGGAACGCCTGGAGCTTGGTGGCGCCGTCGATCATCGCCGCTTCTTCCAGATCGGGAGGCAGGTCGTCGAAGAACGCGGTCATCAGCCAAATGGCGAACGGCAGGTTGAAGCTAAGATAGGCGACGATCAGGCCGGCGTGGGTGTCGAGCAGATAGAGATAACGAAACAGCAGGTACAGCGGCACGATGACCGCGGCGATCGGCGCCATGCGGGTACTGATGATCCAGAACGCCAGGTGCTGCTTGCCCCTGATGCGAATGCGCGACAGCCCGAAGCCGGCCATGCAGCCGAGCACCACGGCGATCAGCGTCGAGGTTCCGGCGATGAACAGGCTGTTGAGCAGGTAGGGCCAGAGGCTGTTGCCACTGCTGAACAGCGAGGCGTAGTGCTCCAGGGTCGGGGTGAAGAGAAGCTGTGGCGTATTGGCGGTGATGACGCCGTTCGGCTTGAACGAAGACAGCACCATCCAGACGATCGGTACCAGGGTCCACAGCAGCAGAAGCGTCAGCAGGGTGATCTTGACGGTGAGGGGAAGCCAGCGCTTGGAGGCGGTCATTGGGTCTTCTCCTGGCGTTTGAGCAGCTTCGTGAATGCCGTGGCGACCATGATCGAGAACACCAGCATGGTGATGCCGACGGCCGCGGCATAGCCGAGATCGAAGAACCGGAAGGCGATGTCGTAGAGCCTGATGGGGATGATCTTGGTGGAGTCGGCAGGGCCGCCGTTGGTGGTTATGAAGATGATCGCGAAGAAGCGGATTGCATCCATGGCGCGTATCAGCAGCGCCACCAGCAGGATGTTGGAGATCGATGGCAGGATGATGTAGAGCAGTTTCTGGGCGTACTTGGCGCCGTCCATCTCGGCCGCCTCGAGAACGTCTTCGGGGACCGAGGTGAGCCCCGCCAGCACGATCAGCGCGACCAGCGGCGTCCACTCCCAGACGTCCATGAGGATGACCGCGACCATCGCGGAGCCGACGCTGCCCAGAATGTTGCCGTCGAACAAACCGGTTTCATTGAGGATCCAGGCATACAGGCCGTGGCTGGGGTCGAGCATGAAACGCCCGAGCAGCCCGACGATGACCGGGGCGATGAACATCGGAATCAACAGCAGCGAGATGATGATGTTGCTGCCCCGCGTCAGGCTGTAGACCAGTAGCGCCATCACCGTGCCGATGAGCATCTCCAGGCCTACCGTGGCCAGGAAGTAGACCAGGCTGATCAGCCAGCTGGAGCGGATGTCCGGGTCCGTGAACACCCGCTGCCAGTTGTCGAGGCCCGAGAACTCGAAGGCCAGCCCGCCCATCAGGCTGACGTCGTTGAAGCTCATCCAGATGATCGAGAAGAACGGCACCAGCGTGATCAGGGCCAGCAGGAACAGGGCTGGCGACATCATCGCCAGCTCGAATCCCTGCCGCTGCGCCGAGGGCTTTCCGGTCAACAGCGCCATGCGTCATGCCCCCACGATGCGATCGATGCGCTGCTTGGCGCTCTGCATGGTTTCCTCGGGGGACATCTGGCCCGCCAGCATCTTCGAGAGCTCGGTGAAGATCACCGTGTCGACCTCGTTCCACTGGGCGATCTTGGGCCGCAGGCCGATGTGGTCGTCCTGCCAGGCGACCAGCATGGTATCCGCCGTGAGCATGTTGGGCATGTCGGTGGGCGGCGTGCTGGCGGCCTTCACCTCGGGCATGTCGTAGACCGATTGGCGTGTCGGCGTGCCGCCGCCGACCTTGCTCTTCAGCCCCATCAGCTGGGTCTGCGGCGAGGTCGCCCAGACCAGGAACAGCCAGGCCGCCTTCTGCTTCTCGGGCGAGGCGTTGGCGTTGATGCCGATGCCGGTGCCACCCCATAGATTGGCGCTGCGCGCCGGGCCCTTGGGCAGCGGGGCGTAGCCGATCTTGCCCTGCAGCGGCGAGCTCTCCAGCGAGCCGGCGAACTCGTGCCACTCCGGCATCATCGCGAATTCGCCGTTCTGGAAGGCGTTGGCGACACCGGTCCAGTCCCAACTGGTGCTGCCGGGATGGGCGATCTTGAGCAGCTTCTGGTAGAAGCGCGCGGCTTCCAGCGAGGCGTCGCTGGTCAGCTGGCAGGCGCCGGGCGAGTCGGTGCCGAGCAGGCCGATCTGCTGGCCGTTGGTGAAGTAGTCGCCGCCGTAGGCGAACAGCACGTTGGAGAAGTCGCACATCAGCGAGTCGTACTGCTGGGCCTGATGGCCGGTGCCGTACTTGACCTCGCTGGCGTTGCCTTTACTGAACCAGTCGGCGATCTGGTAGTACTGCTCCCAGGTCGTGCTGTCCGATGGCGTCGGATCGAAGCCGAGATCCTGCTGCATCTGGTCGTGGTACTTTTCGAACAGGTCGCGCCGGTAGATCCAGATCATCGTCGGGCAATCGTAGGGCAGCGCATAGAGGCTTTCTTCGTCTTCGAAACGCCCGGCGGCGGCCAGCTGCGAGGGAATGAAATCCTCGATGCCCTTGGGTATGACAGGTTGCTGCTCGTCCTTGATGAAGGTGTTGAGGTCCACCAGGCCGCGGTGATAGGGCGCGAGCACCTGGTAGGGGTCGGCATAGATCACGTCGAAGGAGCTGCGCCCGGCGCCGAAGTCCAGCGCGACCTTCTGCACCAGCGCGCCCAGTTGCATCTCGGTGATGTTGACGGTGATGCCGGTGAGCTCCTTGAACGACGCCAGGTTGGCGGCGATGGCCGTCGTCGGCGGGGTGTTCTCGGAGATGAACTGGATGGTGGTGCCGCTGGCCTGTTTCCAGGCTTCATCGCTGGCCATCCCTTGCGCGAGGGCGGTGCGCAGGGAGCCCGCGCCCATCAACGAAAGACCGGCGAGTCCGCCCATTCCCTTCAGTATGTCGCGACGCTTGAACTGGGTCATTTTTGTTCACCTCTTGGTGGTTCAGGTCCAGTGGGTTCAGCTTTGGTGTTCAGGCGCCAAGCGTGATCTGCAGCTTGACGTCATTGGGTCGTGCGCTTGCGGCACGCTCGAACGCATCGATGCTCTGTTCGAAATCGAAGGTCTCGCTGATCAGCGGCTTGAGATCCACCTTGCCCGAGGCTATCAGGTCGATCGCCCGGTCATAGACGTTGGCGTAGCGGAAGACCGTCTCGATACGCAGCTCCTTGGCCTGCGCCGAGACGATGTCGAAGGTGACCGGCTCGACGGGCATGCCGACCAGCACGACCGCTCCGGCGGGCCGGGCGCAGGCCAGCACATCGTCGTAGACCTTGGGACTGCCGCTGGCCTCGAACACCACATCGGCGCCCCAGTCCTCGCCGCAGCGCCGATCGACGGCTTCCCGCAGCGATTCCCGCGAGACGTTGACGGGGGTGATGCCGGCGTAGCGGGCCGCGATCGCCAGCTTCTCCTCGACCAGGTCGGAGACCAGCACCTCGCTGGCGCCACCCGCAAGCGCGGCCAGGGCGACCATCAGGCCGATCGGGCCCGCGCCGGTCACGACGCAGACGTCGCCCGGTTGCATGCGCGCCTTGACGACCGCCTGCATGCCGATCGCGAACGGCTCGATCATCGCCCCCTCGGCGAAGGACACCGAGTCGGGGAGCGCGAACGTGAACGCCGCCGGATGGACGACCTCGGGAGTCAGGCAGCCGTGCACCGGCGGCGTGGCCCAGAACCGCACGCTGGGGTCGACGTTGTAGACGCCCAGCTTGGCGGCGCGCGAGGTGGGGTCGGGGATGCCGGGCTCCATGCAGACACGCTCGCCCACGCTAAGGTGGCTTACGTTGCGGCCGACTTCGGTGACCACGCCGGACGCTTCATGGCCGAGCACCATCGGCTCGCGGACGACGAAGGGACCGATCTGGCCGTGGGTGTAGTAATGCACGTCGCTGCCGCAAATGCCGACGGTATGTACGCGCACGCGTACGTCGTCGGGGCCGAGCTGGTCCGGCAGATCGATCTCGCGCAGCGACAGCTCGCGTTTTTTCTCCAGCACCAGGGCTTTGGCTTTCATGGCGCTCTTCTCGAATCGTGTTGAAAACAGGCGAGGGCCGGCCTCCGATCGGCCGGGCCGAACTCGCCATGGGCTTGGTATTGAAGCTACGCGCCACGCTGGAAAAGCGGCTAGGCTATAATTTTCGAGTCAGTGATACTTTTTTGCAGACTCTGACGGGGCTTTCGGTAATTGGCTGTTTTGAATGACTCTTTGCGATTCGTTCGGACGCTGGGCCCGTGAAGCCGAAACGGCGGGTGTGACCAAAGTATAAAAGGCCGGTGGCGCGCTTTATTTCAGGATAATGAGGGTCTCGAATGGGCGCGTGTCACGGCAGACGCGGCCCCGGTCGACGAGCCGGCCTGATCAGCCCTGGCGAGTGCTAAAGCCTTATGGGCATAGCTGAAAGAGGCACTGATAATCCATGATCACCGCGCAGCTCAACGATACCCGTCTTGGTGCGCCTGTCTTCGAGAGCGTCAGCCAGGATCCGAAGTTCAGTTTCTACTGGCATTGCCATGATTTCCCCGCACCGCTCGCCCGCTGGAATTATCATCCCGAGTACGAGTTACATCTCATCCGCCACTCGCAAGGACATTATTTCGTAGGCGATTACATCGGTCGGTTCGAACCCGGCAACCTGGTGCTGGTGGGGCCGAACATCCCGCATGCCTGGTTCAGCGACCCCGATGACGCGCAGCCGCTGATAAAGGGGCGCGATGTCGTTCTTCAGTTCAAGGGCGAGTGGCTGGAGCACATGATGGAGCTCTGTCCGGAACTCAACTGCCTGTCGACGCTCATCGAGGACTCGGCCCAGGGAGTGGAATTCAAGGGCGACGAAGCGCAGCGCTGCGCCGAGCTGCTGGTCGCGATGGGCGAGCAGGACAATGCCGGCAGGCTGCTGACGATGCTGACCATTCTGCGCAGTCTCTCGCAGTGCGATTATCACACCCTGGCTGGCCGTGGGTATGGTCTGGGCGTCAAGGGCACCGCCTCCGAGCAGGTCGACGCCGTACTGCGCTATGTACACGACCACTTCCACGAAGAGCTGCGCATGTCGACGCTGGCCGCGCGCAACGGCATGACGCCCTCCACCTTTTCGCGTTTCTTCAAGCACGCCACCGGCGACACCTTCGTCGCCTTCCTCCGGCGAATCCGCATCGGACACGCCTGTCGCCTGCTGCTTGAAGGCAGGCAGTCGATCGCCGACATATGCTTTCAGGTCGGCTACAACAACCTCTCCAATTTCAATCGCCATTTCCGCGAGTTGAAGGGGATGACGCCCCGCCAGTATCAGCAGAGCACACCCCGGCTGGTACAGAAGAGCTTGTAGTGACCGTTGTGCGGGACTCCCTTCCAGCGAACTGCGAGCCTGGATTCGTGGGCGCGAATCCATTCGCGACGAAAACCGGCAATGGCCGACCAAAGTATAAAGGCGCTGCGTTGATGATTGCTTGATCCTATGTCGGACATAGCTAACATCTAGTCCTACAAGGAAGCGCCGGGATCCGATGAGCAACGCCACTGCCGCCACAGGTCGCAGCCCGCGACCGGACATAGCCGAGTACCTCGCCGAGGCCATCTTCAGTGGCCGCTACGCGCCGGGTGACTTCGTGCCCAAGGAACTGGACCTGTGCGAGCAGTTCGGGGTCAGCCGCAGCACGGTGCGCAGTGCCTTGCAGACACTGGTGGCGGCGGGGCTGCTGACGCGCATTTCGGGGCAGGGCACGCGGGTCCGCGTACTTCAGGAATGGCACCTGCTCGATCCCCGGGTCAGCATGTGGATGGCGCGCTTCGCGCAGCCCAACCCGCGCATCCAGCGCGAGATATTCGCCTTCCGGGTCGCCGTCGAGCCGTTCGTCGCCCGGCTGGCCGCCGAGAACGCTACCGCCGCCGATCTGCTCGCCATCGAAACCGCCTACGAGGGCATGATTCGCGCCCTCGACGATGAGGGCCTATGTTGGCAGGGGCAGACGCACGATGAATACGACGTGGCCTTCCACGAGGCCGTATTCGCCGCTTCGCACAACCTGGTCTGGGCTCAGATCAGCCATGTGCTCAAGCCGGCGATCGCCCTGCTGGTCGAGCGCTCCAACCATAGCGCCGACGAGCTCAACGATAGTATGGAACGCCATCGCCGCGTGATGGAGGCCATCCGTCTGCGGCAACCCGAGCAGGCCGCACAAGCGGCGCTGGCGGTGCTGGATCGCACCGGGCGGGATCTCGGTCTCGAGGACTTGACCCGTCAACTTCCCACTCTCGAAACCCAAATAACAAGCGATTAAAGGACGCCTATCCCATGACGCTAAGCACTCCGCTCAAGACGCTAACCGCTGCCGTTCTCGGTGCCATGGCCTTCAGTGCCCACGCCGCCGAATACGAATGGACCTTCCAGACGTCCGAGACCGCGGGCGAGCCGCAGTTCGAGATGAAGAAACAGTGGGCCCAGAACGTCGAGACGATGTCCGATGGCCGTATCTCGATCGAAATCCTGCCGGTCGGTGCCGTGGTTCAGGCCAACCAGACCCTGCAGGCGGTCAAGTCGGGCATCCTGCAGGGCCACCTGACCGACCCCAGCTACTTCACCGGTCAGAACCCGGCGTTCGGCATGATCGGTAACCTGGTCGGTGCCTGGAGCGATCCCTACGACTTCCTCGACTACATGAACAACGCCGGTGGCGAGGAGATCTACAACAAGCTGGCCGAACCGTACGGGGTTCACCTGATCGGTGCCGCCGCGACTGGCCTGGAGTCGCTGCCGTCCAGCCGCGAGATCAAGACCGTCGAGGACATGAAGGGCCTCAAGCTGCGTGCCCCCGAAGGCATGGTCTACAACATCTTCGAGAAGGCCGGCGCCACTCCGGTCAACCTGCCGGGTTCCGAGGTCTACACCTCGCTCGAGAAGGGCGTGATCGACGCCGCCGACTACACGGTGTTCGCCACCAACCAGGCGCAGGGCCTGCACGAGTTCGCCAACTACCCGAACTACCCGGGCTTCCACTCGCTGCCGATGGTCGCGGTGTCGCTGAACAAGGAGATCTGGGACGGCCTGCCGGAAGATCTCAAGGCGATCCTGGCAACTTCCGTCGACTCGATGGCCTACAAGATGGTCGGCGAGCTCAAGACCCGCGACATGGAAGCCGTGCGTGAAGCGCGCAAGGATCCGAATATCCACATCGTCGACATGTCGGCCGAAGAGCGCGCCAAGTTCCGTGGCATCGCTCAGAAAGAGTGGAAGGTCTGGGCCGACAAGAACGAGATCACCAGCGAATTCTACGATTCCGTGGTGGGCTATCTGAAGGGCCACAACCTACTGCCGGATGACGCCGGTCAGCAGTCCTCGGACGACAAGTCCTCGGATAAGGCGTCTTCCTGATCTGAACACCTGTAGGTAGTTGCAACGACGGGGCCGTTTTCGGCCTCGTCGTTCGTCATGTCGGAGCTAATCGGGAAGTCCGTGGCTTCCATCGGCATCCGCTTCTCACCAGAGGCCAGTCTGTTACTAGAGGATAGGACCATGTCTCGACAATCCCCGCCCGGAAACGATCCGGCCACTCACGACGACCCGGACGCGGCGCTGGCCCAGGTCCGCAGCCGCGAGGAAGGCGCCCCGCCGGTGCGCAGCGCCTTCGACC
>NZ_JAWQLY010000026.1:0-3353 GCF_033446685.1 Halomonas sp. HP20-15
GGAAGCCCTAAACGACAACACCCCCGACCAATGGCCGGGGGTGTCGAAATAAATGCCTGACGATGACCTACTCTCGCATGGGGAAGCCCCACACTACCATCGGCGCTGAGCGGTTTCACTGCTGAGTTCGGCATGGGGTCAGGTGGGACCCGCTCGCTATGGTCGTCAGGCGTAACTGTGGGCGCGCTGTCGTGACAGCGCCCCGCTACCTGGTCTTAACAAGGTGAAGCAAGCTGATTCGAGAACGACTCGGCGTATCCGTCGTGTGTCGTCGCCCTGGGGCCGTCAGGCCCCTTGGGTGTTATATGGTCAAGCCTCACGGACCATTAGTACGCGTTAGCTCAATGCGTTGCCGCACGTCCACACCGCGCCTATCAACCTCGTCGTCTTCGAGGGTCCTTCAGGGGGCGCAAGGCCCCAGGGAAGTCTCATCTTGAAGGGGGCTTCCCGCTTAGATGCTTTCAGCGGTTATCCCGTCCGTACATAGCTACCCGGCAATGCCATTGGCATGACAACCGGAACACCAGCGGTACGTCCACTCCGGTCCTCTCGTACTAGGAGCAGCACTTCTCAAACTTCCGACGCCCACGGCAGATAGGGACCGAACTGTCTCACGACGTTCTAAACCCAGCTCGCGTACCACTTTAAATGGCGAACAGCCATACCCTTGGGACCGACTTCAGCCCCAGGATGTGATGAGCCGACATCGAGGTGCCAAACACCGCCGTCGATGTGAACTCTTGGGCGGTATCAGCCTGTTATCCCCGGAGTACCTTTTATCCGTTGAGCGATGGCCCTTCCATACAGAACCACCGGATCACTAGAACCTACTTTCGTATCTGCTCGACGTGTCTGTCTCGCAGTTAAGCACCCTTATGCTCTTGCACTCACTGCACGATTTCCAACCGTGCTGAGGGTACCTTCGTGCTCCTCCGTTACTCTTTGGGAGGAGACCGCCCCAGTCAAACTACCCACCACACACTGTCCTCACACCGGATAACGGTGCCAAGTTAGAACGCCAATGATGCCAGGCTGGTATTTCAAGGGTGGCTCCACCCGAACTGGCGTCCGGGTTTCCAAGCCTCCCAGCTATCCTACACAAGCAACATCAGCGTCCAGTGTGAAGCTATAGTAAAGGTTCACGGGGTCTTTCCGTCTAGCCGCGGGTACACCGCATCTTCACGGCGATTTCAATTTCACTGAGTCTCGGGTGGAGACAGCGTGGCCATCATTACGCCATTCGTGCAGGTCGGAACTTACCCGACAAGGAATTTCGCTACCTTAGGACCGTTATAGTTACGGCCGCCGTTTACCGGGGCTTCGATCAAGAGCTTCGCCTTACGGCTAACACCATCACTTAACCTTCCGGCACCGGGCAGGCGTCACACCCTATACGTCCGCTTACGCGTTAGCAGAGTGCTGTGTTTTTAATAAACAGTTGCAGCCACCTGGTATCTTCGACCGGCTTCGGCTCCACCCGCAAGGGGGCTTCACCTACCGCCGGCGTGCCTTCTCCCGAAGTTACGGCACCATTTTGCCTAGTTCCTTCACCCGAGTTCTCTCAAGCGCCTGGGTATTCTCTACCTGACCACCTGTGTCGGTTTGGGGTACGGTCTCGCGTGATCTGAAGCTTAGAGGCTTTTCTTGGAAGCGTGGCATCAATGACTTCCAGACCGTGGTCTGTTCGTCTCGTGTCTCGGCCTAAAGAACCCGGATTTGCCTGAGTTCTCAGCCTACGCACTTTCACCGGGGCTACCAACGCCCGGCTCACCTAGCCTTCTTCGTCCCCCCATCGCAATCACGTGAGGTACGGGAATATTAACCCGTTTCCCATCGACTACGCCTTTCGGCCTCGCCTTAGGGGCCGACTCACTCTGCTCCGATTGACGTCGAACAGAAACCCTTGGTCTTCCGGCGGGGATGGTTTTCACATCCCTTGTCGTTACTCATGTCAGCATTCGCACTCGTGATACCTCCAGCAGGCTTCTCAACCCACCTTCATCGGCGTACACGACGCTCCTCTACCGCTCGCCATTCGGCGAACCCGTAGCTTCGGTACCTGGTTTAGCCCCGTTACATCTTCCGCGCAGGCCGACTCGACTAGTGAGCTATTACGCTTTCTTTAAAGGATGGCTGCTTCTAAGCCAACCTCCTAGCTGTCTAAGCCTTCCCACATCGTTTCCCACTTAACCAGGATTTTGGGACCTTAGCTGACGGTCTGGGTTGTTTCCCTTTTCACAACGGACGTTAGCACCCGCTGTGTGTCTCCCACGCTGCACTCACCGGTATTCGGAGTTTGCCTCGGTTTGGTAACCCGGGATGGGCCCCTAGCCGAAACAGTGCTCTACCCCCGGTGGTGATACGTGAGGCGCTACCTAAATAGCTTTCGAGGAGAACCAGCTATCTCCGAGCTTGATTAGCCTTTCACTCCGATCCACAGCTCATCCCAGCATTTTTCAACATACTTGGGTTCGGGCCTCCAGTTGATGTTACTCAACCTTCACCCTGGCCATGGATAGATCGCCCGGTTTCGGGTCTATATCCAGCGACTGGTCGCCCAGTTAAGACTCGGTTTCCCTACGCCTCCCCTACTCGGTTAAGCTCGCCACTGAATATAAGTCGCTGACCCATTATACAAAAGGTACGCGGTCACCCAACAAGTGGGCTCCCACTGCTTGTACGCATACGGTTTCAGGATCTATTTCACTCCCCTCGCCGGGGTTCTTTTCGCCTTTCCCTCACGGTACTGGTTCACTATCGGTCAGCCAGGAGTATTTAGCCTTGGAGGATGGTCCCCCCGTCTTCAGTCAAGGTTTCTCGTGCCCCGACTTACTCGATTTCACGTGACTCAGATTTCGGCTACGGGGCTATCACCCGCTATGGCCGCGCTTCCCAACGCGTTCGCCTATCAGTTGTCACGCTTAAGGGCTGCTCCCCGTTCGCTCGCCGCTACTGGGGGAATCTCGGTTGATTTCTTTTCCTCGGGGTACTTAGATGTTTCAGTTCCCCCGGTTCGCCTCCCACCCCTATGGATTCAGGGTGGGATACCTTGCTTACACAAGGTGGGTTTCCCCATTCAGAAATGCCCGGGTCACAGGTCGTTTGCCACCTCACCGAGCCTTATCGCAGGCTTCCACGTCTTTCATCGCCTCTGGCTGCCTAGGCATCCACCGTATGCGCTTAATCGCTTGACCATATAACCCCAAGGGGTCTGGTGCGATTTCACACGACAATTGCCGGATACGCTTGAGTCGTATCTCAAATTTGTCAGCTTGATTCACATTGTTAAAGAGCCACTGTCAATCGACAGTCACAAACCGGCGTCATCCTGGGATAACCGGGCTTGTGACTGC
>NZ_JAWQLY010000027.1:0-3107 GCF_033446685.1 Halomonas sp. HP20-15
GGTCGAAGGCGCTGCGCACCGGCGGGGCGCCTTCCTCGCGGCTGCGGACCTGGGCCAGCGCCGCGTCCGGGTCGTCGAGGTTAGGATGTTTGGAGGGAGCGGGGGACATGGTTCCTCCACGCGACGCCGTTGGCGCCGCGAGGTTCAAGAGACGGAGAAACGGGGCCGACACGGTCGGCCCCTCGATTGCGTCTGTGGCCCGTCGTTACAGCAGGTTGCGGGATTTCAGGAACGAAGTGGCGGAGTCGTAGACTTTCTGGGTCATCTCGTTCTTGCCGGCCCACTCCTTCCATTCCTTCTCGGCGGCCTGGCGGAACTTCTTGCGCTCTTCCGGTGACAGGTCGATCGGATGGATGTTGGGATCTTCCTTGAGCTTCTGGAGCGTCTGGATGTCCTGCTCCTTGAGTCGCGCGATCAGGTCGTAGGCCATGCGGTCGAAGGCCGTCTTCAGGGTGACCTGCAGGTCCTCGGGCAGGCCGTCCCAGATCTCCTTGTTCAGCGAGACCGCGATCATCGGCATGGAGTGGAAACCCGGGTAGAGCGGGTAAGGGGCGAATTGGTGAATGCCCTGGGCGTCGTTGTTGGACAGCACCGTGGAGTCGGCGGCGTCGATCACGCCCTTCTCGAGCGCGGTGTAGACCTCGGAGCCCGGCAGGTTGACCGGCGCGGCCCCGATGCGCTCGAAGATGTTGTAGACCATGCCCTGGGGGGCGCGAATCTTGAGGCCCTTGAAGTCTTCGATGGAATCGATCTCGACACTCGACGGGATCGATTCGAGCGGGAAGGTGGCCGCCGAGATCAGATGGGCGCCGTAGGGTTCGGTCAGCTCGTTGTAGAGTTCTTCGCCACCGCCATACTTCATGTACTCGAGGAAGTCGTAGGGATCGCTCCAGGCGCCGACCAGGTTGCCGAGCATGCCGTAGGCGGGGTTCTGACCGGAGAAGTAGCTGGGGTCGGTCATGTGGCCTTGCAGGATGCCCGAAGACACGGCCTGCAGGGTCTCGGTGGGACCGACGATCGAGTTGATCGGCAATACCTCAATGTGGACCTTGCCGTCGGTCATGGTCTCGATCTTTTTGGCCCACTCCTGCTTGATCTTGAAGCTGGGTTCGCCGGAGGTCTCCGAGGCCTGGAACTTCCAATCGTATTCGGCGGCCTGGGCGGCGGAGAGTCCCATCAATACTATCGAACTGGTGGCAACTACGAGCTGTTTGAGTTTGAACATGCTTTTCTCCAAGTGATGCTTGTTGTTATGAACGCGAGCGTTGGACATGAGCCCCCGGAGGGGATGGATGGGCCGACGCGGAGCGTCGAGCCCGAGCCCGTTCAGCACGGGCCGATCAGCTCCGGCCGGTATCTCGCCGGGTCAGATAATCGAGTAGGGCGCCGCTGCCGAACTGCCAGGGGCGAATCCGGTCGCAGCGCTCGACGGCATTGATCAGGGCGCCGAGTTCGTGCGCGGCGATGGTGACGCGGTCACCGATCTTGTGAGTGAAGCCGCTGCCCGGCTCGCCACGGTCCTGGGTCGGCGCGAACAGCGTGCCCAGAAACAGCAGGAAGCCGTCCGGATACTGGTGGTGGGCGCCGATCGTCTGCTCGACCAGGTCGAGCGGATCGCGACTGATCTGGGCCATCGAACTGATCGCCTCGAGGCGATAGTCGTCGCTGCCTTCGACCTCGAGATGCACCTCCATGCGGCGCACGTCGTCGATGCCGAAGTCCTCGTCGAACAGCCGCACGAAGGGGCCGATGGCGCAGGAGGCGTTGTTGTCCTTGGCCTTGCCGAGCAGCAGCGCCGAGCGGCCCTCGACATCGCGCAGATTGACGTCGTTGCCGAGCGCTGCACCGCGCACCCGACCACGCGAGTCCACGGCGAGCACCACTTCGGGCTCGGGGTTGTTCCAGGCCGAGGCCGGGTGGATGCCCACCTGGCTGCCGAAGCCCACCGCCGACATCGGCTGGGCCTTGGTGAAGACCTCGGCGTCGGGGCCGATGCCGACCTCGAGATACTGCGACCATACGCCCAGATCGATCAGCCGGCGCTTGAGCGTGGCGGCCTCTTCGGACCCCGGCGCGAGGCGCGAGAGATCGTCGCCGATCAATTCCTCGACGGTTTCGCGGATCGAAGCCGCCAGGCTGGCATCGCCGCGGGCCTGTTCCTCGATCACCCGCTCGAGCATCGAACTGGCAAACGTCACTCCGCAGGCCTTGATCGCCTGCAGGTCGCAGGGGGCCATCAGGTGCTGGCGGGCGGGGTCGCCCTGCGCGCCGAGCGAGTTCGTCAGGCACTCATCCACGGCTACCAGCGGGGCGTCGGCTGCCGCCTCGAGGCACGCCGTCAGGTCGTCGCGCTCGAGCAGCGCGCTGAGCGTCGGCGCCAATGCGCTGACGTCGTGCAGCCAGCCACTCCGCACCGTGACCAGTCGCGGCCCCTGGCTTTGGGGGTCCCAGAGTCGGCCGAGCAGACGATTGTCGGGCAGATTCCGGGGCAGCAGTGCGTGGGTGTGCATGGTTACGAGCCTATTCAGCCGAATGTTGTCTTCGATCAGAGTGGCCCTAAATGTTGAACATAGGGTATATATGTTCAACATATACTTTCGTAGGGAGTGGCTCGAATCGCCATTCCTGACCTAGGAAGCATAGTCTGTCGAATGACGCGCTGCTTCGGCTTGCCAGCCGCAGCGTGGCGCCACTCGGTAGCTTGGCAGCGTATTTCGGCGAGGGGGCTGAAAGACATTGCAGCCAGCCGTGAATTTTTTTAGATACACTTTTTTATATCAAGATTGACCAATTTTAATATTTTGAGGTTATCGGCGTGCCGCTTACCTTGAGGACATTCCGAAAACGAACATGTCAGCGACACCGTCGGGAGAGTGCGCTGCCGATGCCTCGACCGTGAAGGAG
This sequence comes from Halomonas sp. HP20-15, assembly GCF_033446685.1. Lineage (NCBI taxonomy): Bacteria > Pseudomonadati > Pseudomonadota > Gammaproteobacteria > Oceanospirillales > Halomonadaceae > Halomonas > Halomonas sp. HP20-15. The sequence continues at coordinate 2,905 of NZ_JAWQLY010000027.1, forward strand.
ATTGCAATGACCGATGAAAAGCGCCCGCCGCGCTCTCAAGCCAGACCGCTGCGTTCTCGAGAAAAGCCGCTGCGCTCGGCCGCCTGGTTCGGCACGGCCGACAAGAACGGCTTCATGTACCGCAGCTGGATGAAGAACCAGGGCATTCCCGATCACGAGTTCCAGGGCAAGCCGATCATCGGCATCTGCAACACCTGGTCGGA
>NZ_JAWQLY010000028.1:0-2145 GCF_033446685.1 Halomonas sp. HP20-15
TGGTGGAGCCTACCGGGATCGAACCGGTGACCTCCTGCGTGCAAGGCAGGCGCTCTCCCAGCTGAGCTAAGGCCCCTCTGACTCCCCGACGTGCCATGGGGGATTTTAGTCAGGACAAGGCATTTCGAGGCGATGTATAGCCTGCTATACGAGGCTCAAAATAACGCAGTCATGGCTAAAATTGGTGGGTCTGGGCAGACTCGAACTGCCGACCTCACCCTTATCAGGGGTGCGCTCTAACCAACTGAGCTACAGACCCATTGGTCACGCTGGGTCTCAACCCAAACAGTCTTTTGCTCTGGCCGATCAGGTAATTCATTGTGAGCACTTGACCGACCGCGATGACGCGTCGGTTAAGGAGGTGATCCAGCCGCAGGTTCCCCTACGGCTACCTTGTTACGACTTCACCCCAGTCATGAACCACACCGTGGTGATCGCCCTCCGAAGTTAGGCTAACCACTTCTGGTGCAGTCCACTCCCATGGTGTGACGGGCGGTGTGTACAAGGCCCGGGAACGTATTCACCGTGACATTCTGATTCACGATTACTAGCGATTCCGACTTCACGGAGTCGAGTTGCAGACTCCGATCCGGACTGAGACCGGCTTTATGAGATTGGCTCCCCCTCGCGGGATTGCAACCCTTTGTACCGGCCATTGTAGCACGTGTGTAGCCCTACCCGTAAGGGCCATGATGACTTGACGTCGTCCCCACCTTCCTCCGGTTTGTCACCGGCAGTCTCCTTAGAGTTCCCGACATTACTCGCTGGCAAATAAGGACAAGGGTTGCGCTCGTTACGGGACTTAACCCAACATTTCACAACACGAGCTGACGACAGCCATGCAGCACCTGTCTCTGCGCTCCCGAAGGCACCCCTCCGTCTCCGGAGGGTTCGCAGGATGTCAAGGGTAGGTAAGGTTCTTCGCGTTGCATCGAATTAAACCACATGCTCCACCGCTTGTGCGGGCCCCCGTCAATTCATTTGAGTTTTAACCTTGCGGCCGTACTCCCCAGGCGGTCGACTTATCGCGTTAACTGCGCCACTAAGTCCTCAAGGGACCCAACGGCTAGTCGACATCGTTTACGGCATGGACTACCAGGGTATCTAATCCTGTTTGCTACCCATGCTTTCGCACCTCAGCGTCAGTGTCAGTCCAGAAGGCCGCCTTCGCCACTGGTATTCCTCCCGATCTCTACGCATTTCACCGCTACACCGGGAATTCTACCTTCCTCTCCTGCACTCTAGCTAAACAGTTCCGGATGCCATTCCCAGGTTGAGCCCGGGGCTTTCACAACCGGCTTACTTAGCCGCCTACGCGCGCTTTACGCCCAGTAATTCCGATTAACGCTCGCACCCTCCGTATTACCGCGGCTGCTGGCACGGAGTTAGCCGGTGCTTCTTCTGTGGGTGATGTCGTCCCTGGCGGGTATTGGCCGCCAGGCTTTCTTCCCCACTGAAAGTGCTTTACAACCCGAAAGCCTTCTTCACACACGCGGCATGGCTGGATCAGGCTTGCGCCCATTGTCCAATATTCCCCACTGCTGCCTCCCGTAGGAGTCCGGGCCGTGTCTCAGTCCCGGTGTGGCTGATCATCCTCTCAGACCAGCTACGGATCGTCGCCTTGGTGAGCCGTTACCTCACCAACTAGCTAATCCGACATAGGCTCATCCAATCGCGCGAGGTCCGAAGAGCCCCCGCTTTCTCCCGTAGGACGTATGCGGTATTAGCCTGGGTTTCCCCAGGTTATCCCCCACGACTGGGCAGATTCCTATGCATTACTCACCCGTCCGCCGCTCGTCGGCATCCAGCAAGCTGGACCCGTTACCGCTCGACTTGCATGTGTTAAGCCTGCCGCCAGCGTTCAATCTGAGCCATGATCAAACTCTTCAGTTTAAAATCATAGAGTCCGTTAAGCGGACAAATCTTGGCTCAAGGTTCAAACGTTCTCAAAAAGACCCGAAGGCCTCTGACGAGTCGCTTGCCTTGATATCGCGTGACTTATCACCGCGTATCGGACAAGCGCCCACATGAATTACCTGATCGATTGTTAAAGAGCGTCTCGCTGTGCCGTCGCGCCATCGGGTGGCTCGCCAGCGCCCTGCGAGGAAGGCGTATTCTACCGATCCGGGCCGCGCTGTCAAGCGC
>NZ_JAWQLY010000029.1:0-2127 GCF_033446685.1 Halomonas sp. HP20-15
GGGCTCGTTACCGATTCGCGAGGAGTGAACCGTGAGCGACCCCATCATCGAACAGGTCCGCGACGAGGACGCCCGCGAAGCCGAGGATCGCCTGCAGCATCCCTGGCTGGGGCGCTTTTTGTTTGGCTTTGCCATCGTCACGTCGCTGGTGCACCTGTACTTCAACACCTTCTCGACCATTTCCACGCTGTGGACGAGTGCCATGCACTTCGGCTTCTTCGGCGTGCTGTGCGCCCTGTCGGTGCCCATGGCGCGGCCGGCCGGCGCCGGCGCCAAGCGCCTGGTGCTGGGCATCGACATCATTCTCGCCCTGGCGACGGCGGGCTGCGTCATCTACCTGATGGCCTTCGAGGATGCCCTGTACGCGCGGGGCGTGACCTTCATCGCCTCGGATTGGGTGGCGTCGATCGTCGCCGTGGCGCTGGTCCTCGAGTTCGCCCGGCGCACCACCGGCTGGTTCATTCCCGTGCTGTGCCTGATCGCCCTGACCTACGTCGCCTGGTGGGGGCAGTACGTCGATGGCATCTTCAACTTTCCCGGGCTGAGCTGGGAGACGGTGCTGTTTCGTAGCTACATCGGCGGCCAGGGCATGCTCGGCACCATCGCGCGGATCTCCTGGACCTACGTGTTCATGTTCATTCTCTTCGGTGCCTTTCTGGTCAAGTCCGGCGCCGGCGACTTCATCATCGAGCTGGCGCGCTGCGCCGCCGGGCGCTTCGTCGGCGGCCCGGGCTTCGTGGCGGTGTTCTCCTCGGGGCTGATGGGCTCGGTGTCCGGCTCGGCGGTGGCCAACACCGTCTCCACCGGGGTCATCACCATCCCCTTGATGCGCAAGGCCGGCTTCCCGGCGCGCTTCGCCGCCGGCGTCGAGGCCGCCGCCTCCACCGGGGGCCAGCTGATGCCGCCGGTGATGGGCGCCGGGGCGTTCATCATGGCGTCCTACACCCAGGTGTCGTACTTGACCATCATCGGCGTGGCGGCCCTGCCGGCCTTTCTCTATTTCCTGTCGGTGGCGATGTTCGTGCGCATCGAGGCCAAGCGCAGCAACGCCCAGCAGCTCGCCGACCCGAACGCGCCGAAGATCGGCGCGGTGCTCAAGAACGGCTGGCACTTCCTGCTGCCGCTGGGCATGCTGGTCGCCGCCCTGATCTACGGGTTCACCCCGACCTACGCCGCCGGCATCGCCATCCTCGCGGTGATCGTGGCGTCGTGGCTGTCCAAGAACCCGATGAAGCCCCGCGATATCCTCGACGCGCTGGCGCTGGGCACCCGCAACATGATCACCACGGCGATCCTGCTGATCACCGTGGGGCTGATCATCAGTGTGGTCTCGACCACCGGCATCGGTAACACCTTCTCGCTGATGATCACCGACTGGGCGGGCGGCAGCCTGCTGGTGACCATCGTGCTGATCGCCATCGCCTCGCTGATCCTGGGCATGGGGCTGCCGGTCACCGCCTCGTACATCGTGCTGGCGACGCTGTCGGCGCCGGCGCTCTACAACCTGATGGCCAACGAGCAACTGCTCGATCTGCTGGTGGCCGGCCACCTGCCCGAGCAGGCCAAGGCGATCTTCATGCTCGCCGCGCCGGACCAGCTGCCGGCGCTGGCGGGGCCGATGAGCCTGGGCGAGGCCCAGGCGCTGCTGGCGAAGGTCCCCGACACCTTCTCGAGCCAGCTCTATGAGCAGGCGCTGTCGCCGCACTACCTGACCATGTCGCTGGTCGCCGCGCACATGGTGATCTTCTGGCTGTCGCAGGATTCCAACGTCACCCCGCCGGTGTGCCTGACCGCCTTCGCCGCGGCGGCGATCGCCGGCACGCCGCAGATGCGCACCGGCCTGACCGCCTGGAAGCTCGCCAAGGGGCTGTACATCGTGCCGCTGTTGTTCGTGTGGTCGCCGCTGATCACCGGCACGCCGCTGGAGATGGTCACGGTGTTCGTGATGGCGCTGTTCGGCGTCTACGCGATCATCGCCGGGCTGGAGGGCTACCTGGAGCACGAGCTGTCCTGGTGGCTGCGCCTGCTGATGTTCCCGATCGGCGCGCTGATGCTGTGGCCGCACGGCCTGCTGGTCGTCGACCTGGCCGGGGTGGCGGTCTTCGTCGCGGTGCTGGTGTGGAGTGC
>NZ_JAWQLY010000030.1:0-1887 GCF_033446685.1 Halomonas sp. HP20-15
CGACGACCCGGACGCGGCGCTGGCCCAGGTCCGCAGCCGCGAGGAAGGCGCCCCGCCGGTGCGCAGCGCCTTCGACCGCGGCGTGGTGTGGTGCGCCCGGCGCGTCGCCTGGCTGGTGTTCATCGCCATGGCGATCAGCGTCTACGAAGTGTTCATGCGCTATGGCCTCGATTCGCCGACCTCCTGGGTCCACGAGTCGGTGGTGATGCTGGTGGCGGTGACCTTCGCCCTCGGCGGGCCCTCGGCCCTGGCCAGCAACAAGCACATCCGCGTGCGCATCCTCTACGACACCGCCGGGCCGCGCTTTCGGCTGTGGCTCGACCGCTTCAACGACATCGTGACCTTCGGCTTCTGCCTGGCGATGAGCTATGCCGCCTACGTGATGTTCTGGGACGCCTCGCACAACCCGCTGGGCGAGTGGTCGCTGGAGCGCTCCGGGACCTCCTGGAACCCGCCGTTCCCGGCGCTGGTCAAGGGCATCATCATGGTCGCGCTGATCGTGATGTGCATCCAGGCGTTCATCCACATGCTGCAGTCGCTGCGCGGCAAGCCCGCGCTGCCGGCCACCGATGACGAGGGCACCGCCTAATGGATATCGCCGACGGAACGATCCTGATGGTCGGGGCGATCTTCGCCCTGCTGGTCACCGGACTGCCGCTGGCCTTCATCACCGGGCTGGTGGCGCTGGTCTTCACCTTCGGCTGGTTCGGCGGCAATGCGCTGCCGCTGGTCACCAGCCGGGTGTATGGCTTCGTCACCGAGTATTCGCTGGTGGCGGTGCCGATGTTCGTGTTGATGGCCTCGTTGCTCGACCGCTCGGGGATCGCCAAGGACCTGTTCAACGCCATGCGGGTGTTCGCCGGCCGGCTGCCCGGCGGGGTGGCGGTGCAGACCGTGGTGGTGGCGTTCTTCCTCGCCGCGCTGTCGGGGATCATCGGCGGCGAGATCGTGCTGCTGGGGATCCTCGCGCTGCCGCAGATGCTGCGCCTGGGCTATGACAAGCACCTGTCGATCGGCGTGGTGTGCGCCGGCGGCTCGCTGGGCACGATGATGCCGCCGTCGATCGTGCTGATCATCTACGGGCTGATCGCCAGCCAGTCGATCGCCGACCTGTTCACCGCGGCGATCACCCCGGCGCTGCTGCTGATGGGCAGCTACATCGCCTACGTGCTGATCCGCTGCCTGCGCAACCCCGCGCTCGGCCCGCCGCTGACCGAGGCCAATCGCCAGGAGACCTTCGCCACCAAGGGCCAGGCGCTCAAGGCGATCATCGTTCCCGGGCTGATCGCCTTCATGGTGCTGGGCTCGATCTACGGCGGCGTGGCCTCGGTCACCGAAGCCGCGGCGATGGGCGTGTTCGGCGTGCTGCTGGCGGTGATCGCGCGCGGCGAGTTCTCGTTCAAGACCATGCACGAGAGCCTCGGCCAGACGCTGATGACCTGCGGCATGATCATCTGGATCGGCATCGGCGCCGCGGCGCTGGTCGGGGTCTACAACCTGATGGGCGGCAACCGCTTCATCTCGGCGCTGATCATGGGCCTGGACGTCGCGCCGATCGTGATCATCCTGGTGATGATGGCGATCCTGCTGGTGCTGGGCATGTTCCTCGACTGGATCGGGGTGGCGATGCTGACGCTGCCGATCTTCGTGCCGATCATCGACCAGCTGGGCTACAGCCCGATCTGGTTCGGCATCCTGTTCGCGGTCAACATGCAGGTGTCGTTTTTGTCGCCGCCGTTCGGCCCGGCCGCGTTCTACCTGAAGGGCGTGGCGCCGCCGGAGATCAGCCTCAAGGACATCTTCGTCTCGCTGCTGCCGTTCATCGCCATCCAGCTGTGCGTGCTGACGCTGCTGCTGGTGTGGCCCAACCTGGCCATGTGGCTGGTG
>NZ_JAWQLY010000031.1:0-1686 GCF_033446685.1 Halomonas sp. HP20-15
CTGCGGCAGGATCTCGAACAGGTCGCCGACCAGGCCATAGTCGGCCACCTGGAAGATCGGCGCCTCCTCGTCCTTGTTGATCGCCACGATCACTTTGGAGTCCTTCATCCCGGCGAGGTGCTGAATCGCCCCGCTGATGCCCACCGCGATGTATAGGTCGGGGGCGACGATCTTGCCGGTCTGGCCGACCTGCATGTCGTTGGGCACGAAGCCGGCGTCGACCGCCGCCCGGGAAGCGCCGATCGCCGCGCCGAGCTTGTCGGCGATGCCGTCGAGCAGCTTGAAGTTGTCGCCGTTGCCCATGCCGCGACCGCCCGAGATGACGATCTTGGCACTGCCCAGCTCGGGCCGCTCGCTGACCGCCAGCTGTTCGTTGACGAAGCTCGACAGGGCATTGTCGACGACGATGTCGACGGCCTCCTGGGTGGCGCTGCCGGTCTCGCCGACGGCGTCGAAGGCGGTGGTGCGCACGGTCAGCACCTTGAGCGCCTCCTCGGACTGGACGGTGGCGATGGCGTTGCCGGCGTAGATCGGTCGCTTGAAGGTGTCGGCACTGACCACCTCGAGGATTTCCGAAAGCGCGGTGACGTCCTTGAGGGCGGCGAGTCGCGGCAGGACGTTCTTGCCGTGGGTCGAGGCGGCGGCGAGCACGTGGCTGTAATCGTCGGCGAGCGCCACCAGCAGGTCGGCCAGCGGCTCGGCGAGCTGGTGCGCATAGACGCCGTTGTCGGCGACGCGGACCCGCGTCACGCCCTCCAGCCGCGCCGCGGCCTCGGCGACGGCGGCGACGTTTTCGCCGGCGACCAGCACGTCGACGTCACCGCCGCCGGACCGGGCGACCTGGCGGGCCGCCTCGACGACATGGGCGGTCGCGCCGGCGAGCTGACCGTCGTGGTGTTCGGCAAGGACCAGAATGCTCATGAGATCAGCTCCTTTTCAAAGCACTTTGGCTTCGTTCTTGAGTTTGTCGACCAGTTCGTCCACCGAGCCGACCTTGATGCCGCCCTTGCGCTCGGCCGGGGTCTCGACCTTGAGCTGGCGGGTACGCGGCGCGATATCGACGCCCAGGTCCGCGGGCGACTGGGTATCGAGCGGCTTCTTCTTGGCCTTCATGATGTCGGGCAGCTTGGCATAGCGCGGCTCGTTCAGGCGCAGGTCGGTGGTGACGATGGCCGGTAGCTTGAGGGACACGGTCTGCAGGCCGCCGTCGATTTCGCGGGTGACGTTGACGGTCTCGCCGGCGACGTCGACCTTCGAGGCGAAGGTGCCCTGGCCCATGCCGGTCAGTGCGGCGAGCATCTGGCCGGTCTGGTTGTTGTCGGTGTCGATCGCCTGCTTGCCGAGGATGACCAGCCCGGGCTGCTCGGCCTCGACGACCTTCTGCAACAGCTTGGCCACCGCCAGCGACTCGACCTTGCCGTCGCTGTCCGCGGTCTCGATGTGAATGGCCCGATCGGCGCCCAACGCCAGCGCGGTACGCAGTTGCTCCTGCGCCGCCTTGGGTCCGACGGTGACGGCCACGACCTCACTGGCCACGCCCTGCTCCTTGAGCCGCACCGCCTCTTCCACGGCGATCTCGCAGAACGGGTTCATGGCCATCTTGACGTTGGTCAGGTCGACGTCGGTGTTGTCCGCCTTGACGCGGATCTTGACGTTGTAATCGATGACGCGTTTGACCGCGACGAG
>NZ_JAWQLY010000032.1:0-1643 GCF_033446685.1 Halomonas sp. HP20-15
TGGATGAAGAACCAGGGCATTCCCGATCACGAGTTCCAGGGCAAGCCGATCATCGGCATCTGCAACACCTGGTCGGAGCTGACGCCGTGCAACGCCCACTTCCGCAAGCTCGCCGAGCACGTCAAGCAGGGCGTGCTCGAGGCCGGCGGCTACCCGGTGGAGTTCCCGGTGTTCTCCAACGGCGAGTCCAACCTGCGGCCCACCGCGATGTTCACCCGCAACCTGGCGAGCATGGACGTCGAGGAGGCGATCCGCGGCAACCCGCTGGACGCGGTGGTGCTGCTGGTCGGCTGCGACAAGACCACCCCGGCGCTGCTGATGGGCGCGGCGAGCTGCGACATTCCGACGATCGTGGTCACCGGCGGGCCGATGCTCAACGGCAAGCACGAGGGCCGGGACATCGGCTCGGGCACCGTGGTCTGGCGGCTCTCGGAAGAGGTCAAGGCCGGCACCATCTCGCTCCACGACTTCATGGCCGCCGAGGCCGGCATGTCGCGCTCCGCCGGCACCTGCAACACCATGGGCACCGCCTCGACCATGGCCTGCATGGCCGAGTCGCTGGGCGTGTCCCTGCCGCACAACGCGGCGATCCCGGCGGTGGACTCGCGGCGCTACGTGCTCGCCCATCTCTCCGGCAACCGCATCGTCGAGATGGTCGACGAGGACCTGACCCTGTCCAAGGTCCTCACCAAGCACGCCTTCGAGAACGCCATTCGCACCAACGCCGCGATCGGCGGCTCGACCAACGCGGTGATCCACCTCAAGGCCATCGCCGGGCGCATCGGCGTCGACCTGCCGCTCGACGACTGGACGCGCATCGGCCGCGGCACGCCGACCCTCGTCGACCTGCAGCCCTCCGGGCGCTTTCTGATGGAAGAGTTCTACTACGCCGGCGGGCTGCCCGCCGTGCTGCGCCGGCTCGGCGAGGCCGACCGCCTGCCGCACAAGGACGCGCTGACCGTCAACGGCCACACGCTGTGGGACAACGTCAAGGACGCGCCGCTGTACAACGACGAAGTCATTCGCCCACTCGACAACCCGCTGCGCGAGGACGGCGGGATGTGCGTGCTGCGCGGCAACCTCGCCCCCAACGGCGCGGTCTTGAAGCCCTCGGCGGCGACCCCCGAACTGATGACCCATCGCGGCCGCGCGGTGGTGTTCGAGGACTTCGACGACTACAAGGCGCGCATCAACGACCCCGCGCTCGAGGTCAGCGCCGATGACATCCTGGTGATGAAGAACTGCGGTCCGCGCGGCTATCACGGCATGGCCGAGGTCGGCAACATGGGCCTGCCCGCCAAGCTGCTCGCCCAGGGGATCACCGACATGGTGCGCATCTCGGATGCGCGCATGAGCGGCACCGCCTACGGCACCGTGGTGCTGCACGTCGCCCCCGAGGCCGCCGCCGGCGGCCCGCTGGCGGCGGTCAGAAACGGCGACTGGATCGCGCTCGACGCCTACGCCGGCACGCTGCACCTGGAGGTCGAGGCCGTCGAGCTCGAACGCCGCCTGGCCGAGACGGATCCCACCGCCGCGTCGCGGACCATCGCCGCCAGCGGCGGGTACCGTCAGCTGTACATCGAGCGGGTGCTGCAGGCCGACGAGGGCTGCGACTTCGACTTCCTGGTCGGCTGTCGCGGCGC
>NZ_JAWQLY010000033.1:0-1470 GCF_033446685.1 Halomonas sp. HP20-15
CGCCATCCACACCGTCTTGAGCTCGGAATACTCCGCCAGGCTGTGGTGCGACTTGTCGCGCCCGTTGCCCGACTGCTTGACGCCGCCGAACGGCACCGTCATGTCGCCACCGGCCCAGTTGTTGACGAACACCTGGCCCGAGTGCAGTCGCCGCGAGACGCGCATGATGCGGTCGATGTCCTGGCTCCATAGCCCGGCGGCCAGGCCGTAGTTGCTGTCGTTGGCCATCGCCACGGCCTGCTCCTCGCTGTCGAAGCCGAACACCGCCAGCACCGGGCCGAACACCTCCTCGCGGCCGATGGCCATCTGCGGCGTGACGCCGTCGAAGATCGTCGGCGCGATGAACAGCCCGCCGGCGACCGGGCTCACCGCCTGGCCGCCGCTGCGCAGGTTCGCGCCCTCGGCCACGCCCTGACGGATGTAATCGAGGATGCGCCGGTGCTGCACGTCGTCGACGATCGCCCCCATGAAGCTGGCCGGGTCGAGCGGATCGCCGGGCTGCATGGTCTCGGCATGCGCCAGCAGGCGTTCGATGAAGGCGTCGCGGATCGAGTTCTCGACCAGCAACCGCGAGCCGGCGATGCATACCTCGCCCTGGTTGTAGAAGATCGCCTGGGCTGCCTGGCGGGCCACGGCGTCGAGATCCCGGCAGTCGGCGAACACCAGGTTGGGGCTCTTGCCGCCGCACTCGAGATAGACGCGCTTGAGGTTGGATTGACCGGCGTACTGCATGAGCTGCTTGCCGACTCCGGTGGAGCCGGTGAACGACAGACAGTCCACATCCATCGACAGCGCCAGCGCCTTGCCGGCGGTGTGACCGAAGCCCGGCAGCACCTGGAACGCGCCGGCGGGCAGGCCGGCCTCGCGCGCCAGCTGGGCCAGGCGCAGCGCGGACAGCGGCGACTTCTCGGAGGGCTTCAAGATCACGCTGTTGCCGGCGGCCAGCGCCGGACCGATCTTCCAGGCGGTCATCATCAGCGGGAAGTTCCACGGCACGATCGAGCCGACCACGCCGAGCGGCTCGCGCAGCACCAGGCCCAAGCTCTCCTCGCCGGTGGGCGCGACCTCGCCATAAAGCTTGTCGATGGTCTCGGCATTGTAGCGAATGCAGCCGATCGCACCGGCCATGTCGTCCAGCGAGCTGGTGACCGGCTTGCCCATGTCCAGCGTGTCGAGCAGCGCCAGTTCGTTGATGTGCCGCTCCATCAGCGCGGCCAGGCGCAGCATGGCCTGCTTGCGCTGGCCCGGCGCCAGCCGCGACCAGTCACCGCGTTCGAAGGCCGCGCGGGCATGGCCCACAGCGGCCTCGACATCGGCGACGTCGCAGCTGGCGACCCGGGCCAGCAGTTGGCCAGTGGCCGGGTTGACGGTCTCGAAGGTCTCGCCACTGGCGGCCTCGACGAAGGCATCGCCGATCAGCGCGCGGGTTTCGAAGGTCAGCTCGCCGGCGAGGCGCTGCCAGTCGGCATG
>NZ_JAWQLY010000034.1:0-1455 GCF_033446685.1 Halomonas sp. HP20-15
GGCTTCGGGCTTCGGGCTTCGGGCTTCGGGCTTCGGGCTTCGGGCTTCGGGCTTCGGGCTTCGGGCTTCGGGCTTCGACAGAAGCCTAGCTCGTAGCCCGCCGCCCGTGGCTCGTCGCTCTAACGCTGAAAGTTGAGCATCCGCTCCAGCGGCTTGAGCGCCTGCAGACGCAGCGCGTCGTCGACGAACACCTCACCGCTGTAGTCGCGCAGCGCGCCGGCCAGGTTATCCAGCGCGTTCATCGCCATCCACGGGCAGTGCGCGCAACTCTTGCAGGTCGCGCCGTTGCCGGCGGTGGGCGCCTCGAACAGCGTCTTGCCGGGTACCGCCTGCTGCATCTTGAAGAAGATGCCACGGTCGGTGGCGACGATCAGCCGTTCGTTGGGCAATTCGCGGGCGGCGTTGATCAACTGCGAGGTGGAGCCCACCACGTCGGCGATCTCGACCACCGGCGACGGCGACTCCGGATGCACCAGTACCGCGGCGTCGGGGTAGAGCGCCTTGAGGTCGTTGATGCCCTTGGCCTTGAACTCGTCGTGGACGATACAGGTGCCGTCCCACAGCAGCATGTCGGCGCCGGTCTTCTGCTGGATATAGCCGCCCAGGTGCTTGTCGGGGGCCCACAGGATCTTTTCGCCCCTGGCTTGCAGATGCTCGATCACGTCGACGGCGATCGACGAGGTCACCACCCAGTCGGCGCGCGCCTTGACCGCCGCCGAGGTGTTGGCGTAGACCACCACCGTGCGGTCGGGGTGCTGATCGCAGAACGCCGCGAACTCATCCGCCGGGCAGCCGATATCCAGCGAGCAGGTGGCCTCCAGAGTGGGCATCAACACGCGCTTCTCGGGCGACAGGATCTTCGCCGTCTCGCCCATGAAGCGCACCCCGGCGACGACCAGCGTCGACGCCTCGTGACGCGCGCCGAAGCGGGCCATTTCCAGCGAATCCGCCACGCAGCCGCCGGTCTCCTCGGCCAGTTGCTGGATCGCATCGTCGGTGTAGTAGTGAGCGACGAGTACCGCGTTGCGGTCTTCGAGCAGGCGCTTGATCTCGTCGATGCGCGCCTCGTCCTCGGCGGGGATCCGCGTCGGGCAGTAGGCGCGGGCCAGGTGCTCTTGCACCAGGGCGCGGGAAGTCATGATTGTCATCGTGTCTACCACTGTGACAGGCAGGGGCTCCCCCTGCGTGACTCGAAGCGCCGACGATCGATCGCTTCGATCTCGACGCACCTACGGGTATGGTACTGCGCGCCTTGCGCGCTGCCCAGCCCGGCGTTACCTCGTACTGCCTTGGACAATCTCGCGACCGCCAGGTTTCCGGCGGCCCGACATAGCAAAACGCCCCCGCAGCAGGGCTACGAGGGCGTCCAATCGCAATCTGGTGGGTCGTGTAGGATTCGAACCTACGACCAATTGGTTAAAAGCCAACTGCTCTACCAACTGAGCTAACGACCCG
>NZ_JAWQLY010000035.1:0-1431 GCF_033446685.1 Halomonas sp. HP20-15
CTCGCCTGGGCGGCCTTCGATACGTACCGCGAGACCTCGCTCGAGGAACGCGCGACATTCCTCGAGACGATCGCCGCCGAGATCGAGGCGATCGGCGATGCGCTGATCGAGCGCGCCGTGGCGGAAAGCGGCCTGCCCCGGGGGCGCATCGAGGGCGAGCGCGGACGCACCTGCGGCCAGCTCAAGCTGTTCGCGGGCGTGGTGCGTGCCGGCGAGTGGCTCGACGTGCGCGTCGATCCGGCCATGCCCGATCGTCAGCCGATGCCGCGGGTCGACCTGCGCCAGCGCCACATCGCGCTGGGCCCGGTGGCGGTGTTCGGTGCCAGCAACTTCCCGCTGGCGTTCTCGGTGGCCGGCGGCGACACCGCCTCGGCGCTGGCCGCGGGCTGCCCGGTGATCGTCAAGGCGCACTCCGCCCATCCCGGCACCTCGGAGCTGGTGGGCCGGGCGATCCAGCGCGCCATCGCCAAGTGCAACCTGCCCGAGGGGGTGTTCTCGCTGCTGTTCGGCTCCGGGCGCGAGGTCGGCACCGCGCTGGTCGCCGATGCGCGGATCAAGGCCGGCGGCTTCACCGGCTCGCGCAGCGGCGGGCTGGCGCTGCTCAAGGTCGCCCAGAACCGCCCCGAGCCGATCCCCTTCTACGCCGAGATGAGCTCGATCAACCCGGTGTTTCCGCTGCCGGCGGCGCTCGAGGCGCGCGGCGACGAGATGGCCAAGGGCTTCGTCGCCTCGCTCAACATGGGCGCCGGGCAGTTCTGCACCAACCCCGGGCTGGTGATCGCCGAGAAGGGCGCCGCACTCGACGCCTTCGTCGCCACCGCCGGCGAAGCGCTCAAGGAGAGCGCCGCGCAGACCATGCTCACCCCGGGCATCCATGACGCCTACCAGCAGGGCGTGGCGCGGCTCTCGAGCCACGACAAGGTGCGCGAAGTGGCCCGCGGCCAGGTCGGCGAGACGCCCAACCAGTGCCAGGCCGGGCTGTACGTCACCTCCGCCGACGACTTCCTCGCTGATGAAGCGCTACAGGAAGAGGTGTTCGGTTCCACCTCGCTGGTGATCGAATGCCGGGACCGGGCCGAGGTCAAGCGGGTCGCCGACCGCCTCGAAGGTCAGCTGACCATCACGCTGCAGATGGACGACGCCGACCTGGACGCGGCCCGCGCGCTGCTGCCGACGCTGGAGCACAAGGCCGGGCGGCTGCTGGTCAACGGCTGGCCGACCGGCGTCGAGGTGTGCCACGCGATGGTCCACGGCGGGCCGTTCCCGGCCACCTCGGACGTGCGCAGCACCTCGGTGGGCAGCGCGGCGATCCATCGCTTCCTGCGTCCGGTGTGCTATCAGAACCTGCCGGATGCGCTGCGTCCGGAGCCGCTCAAGGAGGCCAACCCGCTCAACCTCAAGCGCCTGGTCGACGGCCAGCGCGAGGGCTGA
>NZ_JAWQLY010000036.1:0-1396 GCF_033446685.1 Halomonas sp. HP20-15
GCGGCGATCGTCTCGAGGAATGTCGCGCGTTCCTCGAGCGAGGTCTCGCGGTACGTATCGAAGGCCGCCCAGGCGAGTTCGCAGGCGCGGTCGACGTCGTGGGCGGTGCCGCCGGCATAGACCGGCTCCAGGCGTTCGTTGCTGCTCGGGTCGGTGGCCTGAATGGGGGCGCTGGACCCGGTGACGGCCTGTTGGCCGATGAGCAGTTTGCCTTCCAAGGTCATGACTTCCTCCTGAGTTTGCGCTGTAGCTTGCATCGTATCGAAGGATACGAGTCTGGCTATGAATTACAGGGCGTTGACTGTCGTACCGCCGTCGTCGGCGACGAACGTCAACGGATTGCGTAGCGGGCGACCCAGGGCCGGCAGCTCGATTTCGAAACGATCGCCCTCCTGGGTACGGATGTCCTCGGCGAAGCTCAAGGTCGCCGTGCCGAAAAAGTGCACATGAACATCGCCCGGCCGCCGGAACCCCGGATACTTGAAGTGGTGGTATTCGAGATTGGCCAGGGTATGCGCCATGTTGGCCTCGCCGGTGAGAAACGGCTTTTCCCATAGTGTCTTGCCGTCGCGCACGATGCGGCTGGTGCCTTCGAGGTGCTCGGGCAGCTCGCCGATGAGCAGTTCCGGGCCGAAACTGCAGGCGCGCAGCTTGGAGTGGGCCAGCCACAGGTAATTGTAGCGCTCGGTGACGTGATCGGAGAACTCGTTGCCGATCGCGTAGCCCACTCGCCAGGGTTGGCCGTCGTCGCCGATCACGTAGAGTCCGGCCAGTTCGGGTTCCTCGCCGGCATCCTCGGCGAAGGCCGGCACCGACAGCGCTGCTTCGGGGTCGACGACGATGCCGCCATCGCCCTTGTAGAACCATTCCGGCTGGGCGCCGATCTCGCCGGCGGCGGGCTTGCCGCCTTCGACGCCCATCTTGAACATGCGCATCGAGTCGGTCAGCGTCTCTTCGGCGGCCTGGGACTGGGCGTGCATCGCCGAGCGAGTATCGGCGCTGCCCAGGTGGGTCAGGCCGGTACCGCTGATCAGGCAGTGGGCGGGGTCGGGGTGGCTGAGCGGGGTGCGCACACGGCCATTGGCGATCAGTTCGGCGTAGTCCAGCCGGGTATCGGTCAGCGCGGCCTCGACGACCGTGCTCAGCGTCTGTCCCGCGCGAATGGCGTGCTGGGCCAGTCCGTAGGTGCCGTATTCGGCGTCCAACAGGCGAACCTGCCGCTCATCCTCGACCAGCGCGACACGCAGCTGGCCCTGATGTTCACATTGTATCAGTCGCATAACGGGCTCCATTGAGCAGTGTAGCGGGGTTGATCGTCACACCAGCCACATGGCCAGGTTGGGCCACACCAGCAGCAGCGTCAGCACGCACAGCTGGATGGCGATGAACGGCAGCA
>NZ_JAWQLY010000037.1:0-1226 GCF_033446685.1 Halomonas sp. HP20-15
GGAACTCGGCGGCCACTTCGCGGATGATGTGGATCGACTCGGCTTCGAGCTGCTTGAGGTGAGTCTGGCGTTCGGGGCTAAGTTCGGGCATAGCGATTCCGGAATGTCGGTTTGGTAACTAATTAGAGGGTTACGGGCTATGAGCTTCGGGCTTCGAGCGCCAGGTTCGGGGCGCTGTGAAGAGCGGCTTCGGGCTTCGGGTTTCGGGTTTCGCTCGCAGCCCGTTGCTCGTAGCTCGAGACTCGTAGCTAGAGGCTGTCCCGCAGGGCTGTTTCCCAGCGCTCGTCGCGTTGTCCGCAGACGATGAAGAACGGATTGAGCACGCTGTTCTGCTGATTGCAGCGCAAAGGCTCGAGTGTTTCGACATCGAGCACCTGCCCGCCAGCGGCGGTGACCACGGCCTGGGCGGCGGCGGTGTCCCACTCACAGGTGGGCGCGAGTCGCGGGTAGAGATCCGCTTTGCCCTCGGCGACCAGGCAGAGCTTGAGCGAGCTGCCCATAGAAACGCGTTCATTGGCCGGCAGGTAGCTGCAGAAGGCTTCGAATTCGGCGGCGCCGTGGGAGCGGCTGCCGACGACCTTCCAGACGGCCTGCTCCGGGTCGGGCAGGCGGCGCACCTGAATGGCGCGCGGCGCTTCATCGCCCTGCTGCTTCCAGGCGCCCTCGCCCAGTTGCCCGAACCAGGTGGTGCCTGCTTCGCCGACCACCGGGGCGTGAACGACACCGAACGTCGGTACGCCCGACTCGATCAACGCCACGTTGAGCGTGAATTCGCCGCTTTTCTTGATGAATTCCTTGGTGCCGTCCAGCGGGTCGATCAGCCAGTAACGCGCCCATGAACGGCGTGTGGCATAGGGAATCTCGCCAGACTCCTCGGAAAGGATCGGCACGTCGGGCGTCAGCGTCTCGAGCAGTTCCACCAGGGCATGATGCGAGGCCATGTCGGCTTCGGTCAGCGGACTCTCGTCGCTCTTGGTTTCCACCTCGAAATCGCGCCGGTAGATTGCCAACACCGTCTCACCGACCTCGTGGATGCCGTCGATAAGGCGCTTGCGCATGTCGTTGGTTACGAAATCGGTCAAGGAGACTCCTTAGAAACAGCTACGAGCTTCGGGCTTCGAGCGCCAGGTTCGGGGCGCTGTGAAGAGCGGCTTCGGGCTTCGGGCTTCGGGCTTCGGGCTTCGGGCTTCGGGCTTCGGGCTTCGGGCTTCGGGCTTCGGGCTTCG
>NZ_JAWQLY010000038.1:0-863 GCF_033446685.1 Halomonas sp. HP20-15
GCCGCGCCTTCGTGCAGCGGCATCGGCAAGCCGGCGATGGCCTTTTCCAGCGCCATGGCCTTGGTCGCCGGATGGATGTTCTGCAAGAACGGCAGGTTCTCGTACATCGCCTTGGTGATGGCATAGACGTCGTCGGCCGGCACATCGGCACGCACCGCCAGGATGTTGGGCTGGGCGATGGTATGGATCGCCTCGGCCTGGTTGGGGTAGGTGTTGGCCGGGATGTCGTACGGCGTCCACAGGTCGAACTCGCTGTTGACCTGCTTGAGCTGCTCGTCGGTGAAGTTCAGCGTGGTGATGTCCTTACCCGCGTTGGCATAGGCCCGGGTCACCGCCGAGGCCGGCACGCCGGCGGGAATGTTCATGCCCTTGATGGTGCCGTTCTGCAGGGCGTCGGCGCTGGGGCCGTAGCCCAGGTAGGCGATGTCCATCTTGTCCGGCTCGATGCCCAGTTGGCCGAGGATGTAACGTCCCGAGCCTTCGGTCCCCGAGTTGCGCGCGCCGATCGAGAACGGCTCGCCGTACAGGTTGGTCATGTCCGCGATGGTACCGGCGTCGACGACGTCATCGTTGACCACGAAGTGTTCGACGTTCTGCCACAGCATCGACACGCTGCGCAGGTTCTTGTACGCCTTGGGCACCGGGCCGGTGCCCTTCCAGGCATAGGCGCCATACAGCCCCTGGAGGATGCCGAACTGGGCCTGGTCCTCGTCCATCAACTTGAGGTTCTCGCCGGAACCGGCGGAACTGATCGCCGACACGGAGATCCCGGTGCTAGGCTCGAGCTTGACCTTGACCAGCGTCGACAGCGCCACGCCCACCGGGTAGTAGGTGCCGCCGGTGGTCGCGGTGCCCATGATGTA
>NZ_JAWQLY010000039.1:0-789 GCF_033446685.1 Halomonas sp. HP20-15
AGCGTGGCGGCCTTGGATTCCACCGCCCCGGTCAGCGGGTAGCAGCCCAGCGTGCGAAAACGCACCCACTTCTCTTCGGGCACTTCGCCTTCCTCGAGCGGTAGGCGCTCGTCGTCGACCATGATCTGCATGCCGTCGCGCTCGACCACCGGACGCGGGGCGGCGTAGTACAGCGGCACGATGGGGATCGACTCGAGGTAGATGTACTGCCAGATGTCGAGCTCGGTCCAGTTGGAGAGCGGGAACACGCGGATCGATTCGCCCTTGTTGATCTTGGCGTTGTAGATGTTCCACAGCTCGGGACGCTGGTTCTTGGGGTCCCAGCGGTGGTACTTGTCGCGAAACGAGTAGACCCGCTCCTTGGCCCGCGAGGCTTCCTCGTCGCGCCGCGCGCCGCCGAAGGCGGCGTCGAAGCCGTACTTGTCCAGCGCCTGCTTGAGCGACTGGGTCTTCATGATGTCGGTGTACTTGGCGCTGCCGTGCTCGAAGGGGTTGATGCCCGCGGCGCGGCCTTCCTCGTTGATGTGCTCGATCAGTTCCATGCCGACCTCTTGGGCCATGCGATCGCGGAACTCGATCATCTCGCGGAACTTCCAGGTGGTGTTGACGTGCATCAGCGGGAACGGCGGCGTGCCCGGGTAGAAGGCCTTGCGCGCCAGGTGCAGCATCACCGAGGAGTCCTTGCCGATCGAGTAGAGCATGACCGGGTTGCGGAACTCGGCGGCCACTTCGCGGATGATGTGGATCGACTCGGCTTCGAGCTGCTTGAGGTGAGTCTGGCGTTCGGGG
>NZ_JAWQLY010000040.1:0-646 GCF_033446685.1 Halomonas sp. HP20-15
TGCTCGACCGCAAGCCCCGCGCGCTGTCCGGCGGCCAGCGCCAGCGTGTGGCGATCGGCCGGGCGATCGTGCGCAACCCGAGCATCTTCCTGTTCGACGAGCCGCTGTCGAATCTCGACGCGGCACTGCGCGTGCAGATGCGCATCGAGCTGGCGCGGCTGCACGACGAGCTCGACGCGACGATGATCTACGTCACCCACGACCAGATCGAGGCCATGACCATGGCCGACAAGATCGTCGTGCTGCAGGGCGGCGTGGTCGAGCAGATCGGCTCGCCGATGGAGCTCTACCATCACCCGCGCAACCGCTTCGTGGCCGGCTTCATCGGCTCGCCGAAGATGAACTTCCTCGACGTCGCGGTGCGCGGGGTCGACGCCGAGGGAGTCGACGTGGCGCTGCCCGGCGGCGACTGCCGGGTGCCGGTCGAGGGCGACGGCATCAATGCCGGCGACACGCTGACCCTGGGCATCCGCCCCGAGCACCTGAAGCTCGACGAGCAGGGCCCGCTGGAGGGCAGGATCGTGGTCATCGAGCGCCTCGGCGGGGTCACCTCGCTGTATCTCGAGCACGGCGACAGCGAGTGGATCCTGGTCGCCGACGGCGACGTCGCCCATCGCGTGCACGACGCGGTGCGCTTCTCCTTCGA
>NZ_JAWQLY010000041.1:0-348 GCF_033446685.1 Halomonas sp. HP20-15
GTTGCGCACGATCGCCCGGCCGATCGCCACACGCTGGCGCTGGCCGCCGGACAGCGCGCGGGGCTTGCGGTCGAGCAGTTCCTCGAGCTGCAGGATGCGCGCGGCGGCGAGCACCTTCTCGCGGCGCTCGGCCTTGGGCACCTTGGCCAGGCGCAGGCTGAAGCCCATGTTGTCCTCGACGCTCATGTGCGGGTAGAGCGCGTAGCTCTGGAAGACCATCGCCAGGCCGCGATCGGCGGGGCCGACGTCGTTGATGCGCTGACCGTCGATGGAGATGTCGCCGCTGGTGGTGCTCTCGAGGCCGGCGATCATCCGCATCAGGGTCGACTTGCCGCAGCCGGAGGGGCC
>NZ_JAWQLY010000042.1:0-311 GCF_033446685.1 Halomonas sp. HP20-15
AGCGTCGACTTGCCGTCGTCGACGCTGCCGCAGGTGATGAAGCGCAGCAGGTCCTTGTTCTCGTGTTCCTGCAGGTAGCTTTCGATATCGTCGGCGATGAGTGCGGATTGGTGTGCCATTTAGAAGTACCCCTCGCGCTTCTTGCGTTCCATGCTGCCCGCCTGGTCGTGATCGATGGCCCGGCCGCTGCGCTCGCTGGTGCGGGTCAGCAGCATCTCCTGGATGATCTCGGGCAGCGTGGCGGCCTTGGATTCCACCGCCCCGGTCAGCGGGTAGCAGCCCAGCGTGCGAAAACGCACCCACTTCTCTTC
>NZ_JAWQLY010000043.1:0-298 GCF_033446685.1 Halomonas sp. HP20-15
GGACCGGTAGTTCAGTCGGTTAGAATGCCGGCCTGTCACGCCGGAGGTCGCGGGTTCGAGTCCCGTCCGGTCCGCCATGCCTGTTCAGGTTCTGCAAGCAGTCCCCGCTAGTTGTGTAGCGTATTCGATGGGTGATTAGCTCAGTTGGTTAGAGCACCAGCTTCACATGCTGGGGGTCACTGGTTCGAGTCCAGTATCACCCACCACGCGGTCGTAATGCGGACCGGTAGTTCAGTCGGTTAGAATGCCGGCCTGTCACGCCGGAGGTCGCGGGTTCGAGTCCCGTCCGGTCCGCCAT
>NZ_JAWQLY010000044.1:0-280 GCF_033446685.1 Halomonas sp. HP20-15
GGAAAATCAACCTTAGTTAATCTTTTAATGCGTTTTTACGATGTGACAAGTGGTTGTATTTTAATTGATGATATCCCTATTACAGAAATGCGTCGAGATGATTTGAGAAGCTCCTTTGGGATGGTACTTCAAGAAACTTGGTTATTTAATGGAACTATTTGGGATAACTTAACTTTTGGAAATCCTAATGCAACAAAAGAACAAGTTATTAAAGCCTGTAAAGATGCTTCTATTTATCATTTCATTACGACATTACCTAATGAATTTGAGACAATGATTG
>NZ_JAWQLY010000045.1:0-279 GCF_033446685.1 Halomonas sp. HP20-15
CGCGGGCGTCCTCGTCGCGGACCTGTTCGATGATGGGGTCGCTCACGGTTCACTCCTCGCGAATCGGTAACGAGCCCCCGGCCGGGGGGCGGGAGGCTCGTCGTGCCCGGCGGACGCCGGGCCTTGGGTAGGAAAGCCTTACTCGGCCGAAACCGGCTGCAGGCGCTCGGGAATCTCCAGGCCCTGCTCCTTGAAGTAGCGCGCCGCGCCTTCGTGCAGCGGCATCGGCAAGCCGGCGATGGCCTTTTCCAGCGCCATGGCCTTGGTCGCCGGATGGAT
>NZ_JAWQLY010000046.1:0-279 GCF_033446685.1 Halomonas sp. HP20-15
ATTGGAATAAACACATCAATGTTAGTAATAACTTTATGTAAACTAAAAAAAAAACATAAACCCAACTCATGCTCGATCTGTGACTTTTCTGACGGAACTATTGATTCCATACCGGTGATGTTTATCGGGCTGAGTCTGGTGCTTGGAATCGGAGTGCCTTACATTGTTGCTTGGAATCACTTATAGCTCTCTCTGTTTTCTTCCTATGAAATTAATCCATATCTTAAGTTAAAACCATTTCTAATACACCCACAAAATAAACCTGTCAAACAAACCCAT
>NZ_JAWQLY010000047.1:0-275 GCF_033446685.1 Halomonas sp. HP20-15
GCTACGTAGCTCAGCTGGTTAGAGCACATCACTCATAATGATGGGGTCCCCTGTTCGAATCAGGGCGTAGCCACCAGATATCGCAAAACGCCCATCGGTTTCCCGATGGGCGTTTTTTATGGCGTCTGCGGGCCCGGGCGGGAGGCGGGGCCTTGACGGGCGAGCCTCGATCCGTATACTACGCCGCGTGCTCCGGCATTGTTCCCCGATAGCTCAGTTGGTAGAGCAAATGACTGTTAATCATTGGGTCGCAGGTTCGAGTCCTGCTCGGGGAG
>NZ_JAWQLY010000048.1:0-274 GCF_033446685.1 Halomonas sp. HP20-15
GTGCGCTTCATGTACGCCCGGATCCGCCGCAGCACGCGGTAGCTGATCGTGTCCGTCGCCGTGAGGGACGCGCGCGTGACGTAGCTGGACACGGGGTAGTACACGGTGGTCGCCCGCAGCAGCGGCCGGCAGATTTTCCGGTCGATGGTGCGGCCCGCCTGCACGCCCTGCCGGTTGGCGTAGATGTCGACCGGCGAGCCCTTGGCGATGTACTGGCCCAAGGAACTGACGATCTGCCACGCGCCCCACGGCTCGGTGACGCAGGTGACGCGCG
>NZ_JAWQLY010000049.1:0-268 GCF_033446685.1 Halomonas sp. HP20-15
CGTAGCTCGTAGCTCGTAGCTCGTAGCTCGTAGCTCGTAGCTCGTAGCTCGTAGCTCGTAGCTCGTAGCTCGTAGCTTAGAAGTATCCTTCACGTTTTTTCCGTTCCATCGACCCCGCTTGGTCGTGATCGATGGCGCGGCCACTGCGTTCACTGGTGCGGGTCAGCAGCATCTCCTGGATGATCTCGGGTAGCGTGGCGGCCTTGGATTCCACCGCCCCGGTCAGCGGGTAGCAGCCCAGCGTGCGAAAACGCACCCACTTCTCTTC
>NZ_JAWQLY010000050.1:0-260 GCF_033446685.1 Halomonas sp. HP20-15
TTCACATTGTTAAAGAGCCACTGTCAATCGACAGTCACAAACCGGCGTCATCCTGGGATAACCGGGCTTGT
Source organism: Halomonas sp. HP20-15 (assembly GCF_033446685.1). NCBI lineage: Bacteria > Pseudomonadati > Pseudomonadota > Gammaproteobacteria > Oceanospirillales > Halomonadaceae > Halomonas > Halomonas sp. HP20-15. Next base: position 72 of record NZ_JAWQLY010000050.1, read on the forward strand.
GACTGCAGACTTGCAGATTTTGACTGTTGGGTAATCGATCCAAGACAAGGCGAAAGGCGGCGACGCATAGTCAGCTATGCGAGTCGGCTTTCAACGCCGTAGTGGGACGATTTGGTGGAGCCTACCGGGATCGAACCGGTGACCTCCTGCGTGCAAGGCAGGCGCTCTCCCAGCTGAGCTAAGGCCCCT
>NZ_JAWQLY010000051.1:0-255 GCF_033446685.1 Halomonas sp. HP20-15
TATCTCTCCGCGGCGTTCTCCCTACTCACGGGAGACTTTCAGGCGGCTAAAAACAAGTTCGTGAACACGTCCGTCGAGTGGGAGAAAGCGGCGGCCCGGTTCGCGGCCCGCGTTCAGGCGGGCTTCGCGGCGTTCGGGATAGCGATTAAGACCGGGATAGCCGCGGCGGTTGAGGCGGCGGACTACGCGTGGAGGAGAGGGTGGAACGGGATCCTCACGTTCACACAGCAGACTATAAACAACGTAGCGAACGCT
>NZ_JAWQLY010000052.1:0-253 GCF_033446685.1 Halomonas sp. HP20-15
CGCGGGCGTCCTCGTCGCGGACCTGTTCGATGATGGGGTCGCTCACGGTTCACTCCTCGCGAATCGGTAACGAGCCCGGCGGGTACCGCCGGGCAGGAGAGACGCAAACGACTCACTCGGCCGGGACCGGCTGCAGGCGCTCGGGAATGTCGATTCCCTGCTCCTTGAAGTAGCGTGCCGCGCCTTCGTGCAGCGGCATCGGCAAGCCGGCGATGGCCTTTTCCAGCGCCATGGCCTTGGTCGCCGGATGGAT
>NZ_JAWQLY010000053.1:0-239 GCF_033446685.1 Halomonas sp. HP20-15
GCCGAAGAGGAAAGAAGCATGATGCCATGTTTCGCATTGCATCAGCAAAAAGCTGCTTGCTATATAGTCCGCTGAGCAAGGCAAATGTGCTACAACCAGACAGGCATGACGCGAGCAACTGTGTCATGACGGATGCTTGCCATCAGGCATGGTGAACGCCGAGAGTGAGTCTGCTCACACTGACCGATATATAGTGGACGGCGCGAGCGCAGGTCCTCCCTCTCGGATCGGCGCCTCAG
>NZ_JAWQLY010000054.1:0-238 GCF_033446685.1 Halomonas sp. HP20-15
GACCGGTAGTTCAGTCGGTTAGAATGCCGGCCTGTCACGCCGGAGGTCGCGGGTTCGAGTCCCGTCCGGTCCGCCATTTTTCGTGCCGATTTCGCCCGGCGATCTCGGATTGACCAGGTAGCTGCGTATCGACGGCGGTGACAGCCAGATGCGTTGAAAGTGGACCGGTAGTTCAGTCGGTTAGAATGCCGGCCTGTCACGCCGGAGGTCGCGGGTTCGAGTCCCGTCCGGTCCGCCA
>NZ_JAWQLY010000055.1:0-237 GCF_033446685.1 Halomonas sp. HP20-15
GTGTATCGCTGGAAAGTGCGCGTGGCGGGACAGGATCGATAGGTGATTGTGCGCCCGGAAGATGTCGAGGCATTCGCAAAGTTCCCGATGGAGGAGACGGTGCGCAACTTTCCGATCGACACAGACTGGTGCGTCGAGCCAGCAGGCCGCGGAGTGGCGCTCAGGAACTGACGCTCAGAGCTGCGTAGTCTCATTCTGCACGGCACAGCAGACAAGACGGTGCCGACGTGCGATGCT
>NZ_JAWQLY010000056.1:0-231 GCF_033446685.1 Halomonas sp. HP20-15
GATATCGACATGCTGGTGCAGGAGCGGGAGCCCGGGCCCGGCGAGATCGCGCTGGCGGCGCTGGCGGCGCTTGGGCTGATGGAAGGGCTGGGGCCGGAGACCGGGTTCACCTTGTGGCAGCCGATGGAGCGCGATGTGCTGTTGCGCCACGGCGGGCGCGACATCCCGTTGCGCGTCCGCAGCCTGTCGGGCGATGCGCATGACGTCATGATTGGCCCTGGCATCCGGCGG